>NZ_CP150189.1:1062848-1388023 GCF_037965815.1 Aeribacillus sp. FSL K6-2833
GCATTTTTATGGTAGAGGCAAACGAATTCACCTCCAGAGTTGACGCCAGGACCATGCGGAAGCATGTAAAGGCGCTCCGGCTGTGCCGTTATGATAATGAAGTGAACAAAGATTCTTTCTTTGTTAATAAGGGTGGTACCGCGAAATTCAACTCGTCCCTTTTTTGGGATGGGTTTTTTTATTTATTTTAAAAAAGGAGGAATTTACATGCAGGAAGAATTAACAAAGCTTCGCGATGAAGCGTTGCAAAAGGTACGGGAAGCAACGGATTTAAAACAATTGCAAAATATTCGCGTTCAATATCTTGGAAAAAAAGGACCGATTACCGAAGTTCTTCGCGGAATGGGAAAGCTTTCGAAAGAAGAACGGCCGAAAATAGGTGCGTTAGCAAATGAAATTCGGGAAGTGATTGCCGGGGAAATAACAAGTAAGCAAGAACAACTCGAAAAAGCAGAAATCGAGAAAAAATTACAGCAAGAAACGATTGACGTTACCCTTCCAGGCAGACCGGTTCGAACAGGAAACCATCATCCTCTCCAAGCTGTCATTGAAGAAATTGAAGATTTGTTTATCGGCATGGGATACACAGTAGAGGAAGGTCCAGAAGTTGAAACAGATTATTACAATTTTGAAGCGCTCAATTTGCCGAAAGGCCATCCGGCAAGGGATATGCAAGATTCCTTTTACATAACTGATGAAATTTTGCTGCGCACACACACATCTCCAGTTCAGGCGAGAACGCTAGAAAAATATAAAGGGAAAGGTCCTGTAAAAATCATTTGTCCAGGGAAAGTATACAGACGTGATACAGATGATGCAACGCACTCCCATCAATTTACGCAAATTGAAGGGCTCGTTGTGGATGAAAACATTCGCATGAGCGATTTAAAAGGAACGCTCGAAGTGTTTGCGAAAAAACTGTTCGGTGAAGACAGGCAAATTCGTCTGCGTCCGAGCTTTTTCCCGTTTACTGAACCGTCGGTGGAAGTCGATGTATCCTGTTTTAAATGCTCCATGAAAGGCTGTCATGTATGCAAAGGAACAGGCTGGATTGAAATTTTAGGAGCAGGGATGGTTCATCCAAACGTTTTGGAAATGGCGGGATTCGATTCGAAAAAATACCGTGGTTTTGCATTTGGAATGGGACCGGAACGGATTGCCATGTTGAAATATGGAATCGATGATATTCGTCATTTTTATACAAACGATGTGCGTTTTTTGAAACAGTTTAAACAAGCTTAAAAGTCCTGCGGTAATATGTCAAGGTGAAAAATCATAGAAATTGGAAATTCCCTTGTCCGATGATCCGAAAAAAGGCAATACTGAAGAAACCCAGTATTGGTACATGTAATAAACTGGGTCTAAAGGTTGATATTGGTATACCAGATCGATCCTCTTATCGATCTTCCCCCTTTCTTGGCGTGTAGATTTGACCGTTGCGTAGCAGCGCATCGATCACACGCACGAGTTTTCTAGCGGTGAGGACGAGGGCTCGTTTATGTTGGTGTTTGGGCACTTCCTCATACTTCTTCCGGTAGTACGCACGAAACGTCGCATCATGCCGTTGCACCGAGTTGGCAGCCTCCACTAGGTAGTAACGGAGATAGCGATTGCCGGAACGAATGAGGGAGGTGTCCTCGGCTTGAAAACGGCCCGATTGGTGCTTGGACCATGTCAAGCCGGCATATTTTGCCAAGGCGGCCTGGTTGTGAAACCGCTCGATTTGCCCGATTTCGGCCAGGATGCCTGCGGTATAAACCGGTCCGATGCCTGGGATGGTTTGCAGTGTGTTCGGAATGCCTTCAAGATGGCGGGTAATGGCTTTATCGAGCTCTTTGAGCTGCGATTGCAGGCTGCGGATTGATTGAATCGACAGCCCTAACAGCAAGTCGATGGAATCCTCGACACACTTGGACAACCGATACGACGAACGGGCCGCCTTTTGAATCGACTTGGCGATGCATTCCGGATCGGCAAAGCGATTGCGCCCTTTTTGGCGCAGGAAGTCGGCCAACTGCTTGACATCCATTTGGCAGATGTCATCGAGGCTCCACGACTCAAGCAGCAGTTCGAGAATGGCATGTCCGAAGATCGAACTGTCCACCTCTTGGGTAAAGGAACTGCATTTGTAAAACAAGTGCTGGAGAAAATACTGTTTCTCACGGGTTAACTGGTGGACGAGATGATATCGCATGCGTGTCAGTCGCTGAAGCGCGAGAAACTGCTCCTTGAGGACAGCCGTCATCTTCAGACGGCCGAAGCGAAGCCGATCCGCAATGATCCAAGCATCGATGTCATCCGTTTTCTCCAAGTCGACATAGGCTTCTTTAAACTTGCGAATGAGCTTTGGATTGATCGTAAACACCTTGACGTTCCAAGCCTGCAAGGCCTCCTGCTGGTGGAAAAACATAGCTGGATGCCAACTGTAGACCGAGGTGGCTTCCATCCCGATCAGAATTTCGGTTGGCTTTCGCTTGTTAGCCCACAGGAGGATTTGATCCCGAAGGAAGGTGGCGCCCAGAAGATGATTATCCACTTTGAAGCGTGCGCACGTATTTCCTTCATGATCCATAATGCAGGTGGCTAAGTCGCGTGAGCTCACGTCGATCCCGACGTAGAGTTTCATGAGATCACCTCCTATTGTTGTAGGATCGAGGGGTAGGACTCTTCGGGATGCCCCCGGATCGCGCCTGTTGACCAGTCACCCTCGCATATGAGAACTCACGTTGGACCATGGGCTGCCCTGGAAGCTGCTCCTTCCAGCATGGGGAAAACCAACGGGAACAGCCTGCGGGTTAGACGTCCAAACAGGGGCCGAGGAGACAGACTTTACAAGTAGTCAAAGCTACAGGAGTGAGAAGAGTATCCCCGATGATCCTAAGACCATTATCCAGGAACATTGCGAAAAGTCCAACCCCGGTACGCTCAACCCTTTGTGGGAGGGGCGCGCCCCTCCCACAAAGGCAACCACCCAAGATATGCGATTGTCAAGGAGCGTATCGGACTGGAAATTCGATAAAAAAACTTTCTGAAACTTAGTATACGAGGAGGTTTTCTCATGTTCGTTTCATACAAATGGCTCTCTGAATATGTTGATCTAGACATTTCCCCTGAGGAGCTGGCTGAAAAAATAACGAAGAGCGGCATTGAAGTTGAAAATGTTCAAGCTGTTAATGAAGGAATAAAAGATGTTGTAGTTGGACAGGTGCTTGAAAAAGAACAGCATCCAAATGCAGAAAAATTAAGCAAATGTTTAGTTGACATCGGAGAAGGAGAACCAGTGCAAATTATATGCGGCGCCCAAAACGTTGAAAAAGGTCAAAAAGTGCCGGTAGCCAAAGTTGGTGCGGTTTTGCCGGGCAATTTCAAAATTAAACGGGCAAAGCTGCGCGGTGAAGAATCTAATGGTATGATTTGTTCTTTGCAAGAGCTGGGCATTGAAGGAAAGCTTGTCCCAAAAGAGTTTTCTGACGGCATTTTTGTTTTCCCTAGTGATGCTGAAGTTGGAAAAAATGCGATTGAACAGCTGTTTATGGACGATTATGTACTTGAATTAGGTCTTACACCAAACCGTTCTGACTGTTTAAGCATGATCGGTGTTGCCTATGAAGTTGCAGCAATTTTAAAGAAAGAGGTTCGAAAGCCGGAAGTTCATTATGAGGCTGCCGAAGAAAAAGCAACTGATTATATTACTGTGAATGTTGAAGCAAAAGAAGATAATCCATTCTATGTAGCTAAAATTATTAAAAATGTCAAAATTGCCCCTTCCCCGTTATGGATGCAAATGCGCTTAATAAAAGCCGGAATCAGACCGCATAACAACGTCGTCGATATTACAAACTATTGTTTATTAGAATACGGCCAGCCGCTTCATGCGTTTGACTATGACCGGTTCGGATCAAAGGAAATACTCGTTCGCCGCGCACATGACGGAGAGACGATCGTGACCCTTGATGATCAAGAACGAAAGCTTACAAGCGATCACCTTGTGATCACAAATGGCAAAGTACCTGTTGCATTAGCTGGTGTAATGGGAGGGGCCGATTCTGAAGTAAGAGACGATACGACGACCGTTTTGCTTGAGGCCGCCTATTTTAAAGGCAGTGTTGTCCGAAAAGCGTCGAAGGATTTCGGACTTAGAAGTGAAGCGAGCTTGAGATTTGAAAAGGGAGTTGACCCGAACAGGGTAAAAGCTGCAGCAGAGCGGGCAGCACAATTGATCGCAAAATACGCCTCCGGAACTGTTTTAGAAGGTGAAGCAGAATTTCATGATTTTTCAATCGAGAAAAAAGTGATCACCATTTCCGCTGAGAAAATTAACAACGTTTTAGGGACAAACATTGCAGTAGATGAAATAAAAGAAATTTTTGACCGCTTGCAATTTGAAACCGTTGAAGAAAACGGTCTTTTTACAGTAACCGTTCCGACAAGAAGAGGCGATATTGCGATTGAAGAAGATTTAATTGAAGAAGTAGCCCGCCTTTACGGATATGACTATATTCCGTCAACATTGCCTGAAGGATCTTCAACATCCGGAGCATTAACAGACTATCAATTGAAAAGAAGAAAAGTGCGAAGATTTTTGGAAGGCGCCGGGCTTTATCAAGCGATCACATATTCATTAACGAGCAAAGAAAAGGCGGGACAATTTACGCTGGAGACGTCAAGCTTTACTCAATTAGCATTGCCGATGAGTGAAGAGCGGAGTGTTTTGCGTTTAAGCCTGCTTCCTCATTTGCTTGAGTCTGTAAAATATAACAAAGCGCGGCAAATCGATGATATTCATCTTTATGAAATTAGTTCTGTTTTCATTTCGGACGATGCTTTAGAAAAGCCTTTGGAAAAAGAACGTTTATCAGGCGTCATGACGGGTCACTACGTTTATCACCCATGGCAAGGGGAAAAAACAAAAGTTGATTTTTATGTTGTGAAAGGAATTTTAAACGGTTTATTTGATCTGCTTGGACTGTTGGATGAAATTGAGTATAAACAGGCAAAACGTGAAGGGCTGCATCCCGGCAGAACGGCAGATATTTATTTAAACGGATCATTCATCGGATTTGTCGGCGAATTAAATCCGGAAGTTGAAAAAGAGTATGATTTAGATGAAACATATGTTTTTGAGCTGAAGCTAGCCGATCTCATTCAATATGAAGCTAAGCCAGTCATATATACGCCGATTCCAAGGTTCCCATCTATTACAAGGGATATCGCCTTAGTCGTTGATCAGCATGTGCATGCTGGCGAGCTTCAAGAAACGATCCGGGAAGCGGGCGGAAAACTGTTAAAAGAGATTTCCATTTTCGATGTGTATGAAGGAGAACGTTTGGGAGCAGGGAAAAAATCGATCGCATTTTCACTCCGCTACTACGATCCTGAACGAACATTGACGGATGAGGAAGCAGCAAAAGCTCATGAAAAAGTAATTAAGGCGGTAGAGGAAAAATTTTCAGCAGTTCTTCGCAGCTAACGCAGGACGATAAATCCCTAAAATAATTCCAGCTAACAAATGAAGGTGCAGATAGCACCTTCATTTTTATTGAAATCATAAATTGGTCCTGCTAACCTCAGAAAATAAGATTTCCGGATTCGTCATTTCAATTCAATAGATTCAAAGCTTTTTCGGTGTTGGCAAAATGAAGCTTTGCCATTTTGCCAAGTGTGTTTTTCCCTTTTTCCTTTATTAATTTGGCAGCAGCTTCATCAACAGTATGGCTGGCTCCTTTTGGTAAATAAAATCCGGCTGCGTTGGATAAGCTGTTTAATTCTTTTAAAAAAGCATATCTTGCGATAATGGATGCTGCAGCGACAGATATGTGTATATGCTCCGCCTTCGGTTTAAAGATGGTTATGTCTTTAAACGGAACATCCCGGTCTTTAAGATATTGAAAGTAAACATTCGGCTCTGCAAACTGATCGATTAACACAGCTTCTGGTTTATCAGGAGAAATTTTCTTGAGTAAATGATGAATCGCTTGATTATGAAGGATAGCTTTCAATTTCCCTTGGTTCATTCCAGATTTTTGCAATTGATTGTATTTTTCATTGCGCAAAATTAAGAGGCTGTACGGAACTTTCTCTATTAAAGTGTTGGCGATTGAAAAAACTTGTTTGTCTGTCAAAGCCTTTGAATCTTTTACTCCAAGCTGCTGAACCAGTTTTCTTTTTTCTTTAGGGACAAATACTGCAGCAACCGTGATCGGTCCAAAATAATCCCCCGTTCCTGCTTCATCAGAGCCGATGACTGACATCTGTTGAAGCTGTTGAAGCTCATCCTCTGTTTGAGAAGGGGCTGTTTTTGCTGTTTTTTCCCATCTGTTTGCTTCCTGCTGAGCGGCAGATCCTTGAAAAAGCACTTTTCCCGACTTGTAAGCAGTGATCGTACAGTTTGTCAATTTGGCAGAAAAGACGGCACCTGGAGGGGTTCTGTCTATAATGAAAGGATTATAAAAATCTTTCAAAGTTTGAATTCCCCCATGATCAACTTTTATGACGATATTGGACAATAAAAAACGCCTCGCTTTCCTAAAATGGATGCTATTTTATTGTACCCTTTCTTTTGTTCTTCTTTCCATCTTTTCGACAAACATGTTATGATTATGATTAGGATTTTGAATCATTTTGCGATATTTTTTCATAGAGGATGGAGGATTCGCTTTGTCTGATCAACCTAAAAATAAAGCGACTGTTTATATATATGGACAGCAGTATTCGATTGTTGGAAATGAGAGCGTAAATCATATGAAGCTTGTCGCTTCAATTGTTGACGAAAAAATGCGGGAAATCAGTCAAAAAAACCCATCTCTAGATTTAAACAAGCTGGCAGTACTAACTGCGGTTAATGCTGTTCATGATTATCTCAAATTAAAGGAGAAATTTGAAGAACTAGAAAAGCAACTTCAGGAAAAGGATTGAAATTTAAAATGCTTGACTTGATCATTTTATTTTTCTTAGTATTCGGATTGCTCACTGGCCTTAAAAGGGGATTTATTCTCCAAGTAGTTTATTTATCAAGTGTTATAGTGTCTTTCATAATTGCCAGAACATATTTTGACGATCTTGCTCCTAAACTGGAATTATGGGTACCGTATCCAAATATAGGAGATTCAAATGCTGCTCTATCTATATTGACAGGGGGCCATTTGGAGGAAGCTTACTATCGCGGAGTTGCATTCGTGCTTTTGTTTATCGGATCAAAAATAGCGCTTCACATCATCGGATCTATGTTTGATTTTGTTGCAATGCTTCCAATACTTAAGCAAATCAACCGCTTGCTGGGTGCGGTTTTAGGTTTTGCGGAAACTTACCTCATTTTATTCATTCTGCTTTTTTTGGCAGCGCTCATTCCAGCCGAGCAAATTCAAAATCTTATCGATAAATCGCTGCTGGCTGATTTAATTGTCAATCATACCCCTGTCTTATCTGATAAAATTCACGATCTTTGGATCGGCTATTTCGGTAAAGGAAGTTAGACGTAAAGGGACGATGGAAACATCTTTATTTAGACCCCCATCGTCCTTCTCTGTTTCTATTAAATAGTTCAATAGCAGGTGATTTTTATATTGTTTAAGATTCAAGAGGTGACGTAAAACATGACGGTTCACAAAAAGGATGTTGTCAGCCTGTTAAAGAAAATTGCTGTATATATGGAGTTAAAAGGCGAAAACCCTTTTAAAATCTCCGCGTTTTATAAAGCTGCCAATGCCCTTGAAAGGGATGCGAGAAGCCTATCAGACATCCACGATTTTACTTTAATCAGTGGGATTGGGAAAGGAACGAGTGCAGTCATTGAGGAATTTATTAAAACCGGCGAGTCAAAAACGCTGCAAACCTTGCAAAAGGAAGTTCCTGAAGGGTTAATCCCTCTTCTTCAATTGCCAGGGCTGGGCGGAAAGAAGATTGCAAAATTGTACAAAGATTTAGGTGTTGTGGACATCGATTCTTTAAAAAAAGCCTGTGAAGAACATAAAGTGCAAAGTTTACAAGGTTTTGGAAAAGTAACGGAAGAAAAAATATTGGCTGCGATCGATGAAATGAATAAAAAGCCGGGCCGACTGCCTCTTGCTTATATGCTGCCGATTGCAGAAAAAATAGAGAAATTTTTAGAAAAAGGACAAGGAAACGGAATAGTTCGCTTTTCTCGTGCAGGAAGCTTAAGAAGAATGAAAGAAACGGTAAAAGATCTTGACTTTATTATTGCGGCGGAAAATAAAGAAGCTGTGCGAGATTACATTTTAACAATGCCGAATATTACTGAAATCATTGCGAAAGGCGATACGAAAATATCGATTGAACTCAAGTTTGATGTCAAGGTTCAGGTCGATTTTCGCATCGTGCACCCAAAGGAATTCATTTCGGCTTTGCACCATTTTACAGGCTCAAAAGAGCATAATGTAAAAATGCGCCAGCTAGCGAAGGAAAGAGGAGAAAAAATAAGCGAATACGGCGTAGAAATAATAGAAACCGGAGAAGTGCTCACATTTGAGTCAGAAAAAGAGCTGTATGCACACTTTCAGCTTCCCTACATTCCGCCAGAGGTTCGGGAAGATGGGGAGGAAGTGGAAAAATACAAAGGAAATCTTATTTCGCTCGAGGAAATAAAGGGAGATCTCCATATGCATTCAACATGGAGCGACGGCGCTCATTCAATCAAGGAAATGGCTGAGGCTGCTAAAAGAAAAGGCTACAAGTACATCGCGATTACAGATCACTCGCAATTTTTAAAAGTAGCCAACGGCTTGACTCCTGAGCAGCTGAAAGGACAAAAAGAAGAAATTGACATGTTGAATGAACAATATTCTGATTTTACGATTTTCAGAGGAATCGAGATGGATATTTTGCCGGACGGTACACTTGATTATGACGACGATTGTCTAAAAGAGCTAGATATAGTTATTGCATCGATCCATTCGAACTTTTCCCAGCCGCAGAGTGTAATTATGAAAAGGCTGAAAGCAGCCCTATATAATTACCATGTTGATATTATCGCTCATCCGACTGGAAGGTTAATTGGGCGAAGAGAAGGATACGATGTTGATATAGAAATGCTTTTAGAACTTGCAAAGGAAACAGATACTATTTTAGAATTGAACGCAAATCCGAACAGGCTTGACTTATGTGTAGAACATTTGAAAAAAGCGAAGGAATACGGTGTAAAGGTTGTGATTAATACAGATGCCCACAGCATAAACATGCTAGAACATATGGAGATAGGGGTTGCGTATGCGCGAAAAGCTTTCATTCAGCCGGATGACGTTGTGAATACGTGGGATGTTGAACAATTAAAGCAATTTTTAAAAAGGAAAGACTGACCATTCAACTGTCAGGAGGTTTTGAGAAGTTGCAGGAACGAGTGTTACATGTTTTGGAATTTAATAAAATAAGAGAACAGCTGAAAGAGCATGCTTCTTCTTCTTTAGGAAAAGAGAAAGCGTTAAAGCTTATGCCGTCAGGAGACATCAACGAAGTACTGAAGAGGCAGGAGCAGACAGATGAAGCACTAACAGTGCTCCGATTGAAAGGCTCTGCCCCTTTCGGAGGATTAAGCGACATACGGCCGAGTGTAAAGCGTGCGCAAATAGGCGGAACTTTAGGTCCGCAAGAGCTTGTGGCTGTTTCTGCCGTGTTATATGCTTCAAGACAAATGAAGCAATTTATTGAAAAGTTGACTCAAGAAGAGGAGGTTTCACTTCCTCATTTAGAACAATTGGTCAGCGAAATCGGAATTTATTTAAAAGAAGAAAAAGAAATTCAACGTTGCATACGCGATGACGGGGAAATTGTTGATGATGCGAGCGATAAATTAAAAGCGATAAGAGGTCAAATCCGTACACTGGAGGCTCGTATTCGCGAAAAGCTGGAATCGATCATTCGCTCCCCATCTGCACAAAAAAATCTTTCGGATGCCATTATTACGATTCGAAATGACCGCTATTGCATTCCTGTCAAACAAGAATATAGAGGAGTTTACGGAGGAATCGTCCATGATCAATCTTCCTCAGGAGCAACTCTGTTTATTGAGCCGCAGGCTATCGTAGAAGCGAACAACTCTTTAAATGAAGCGCGGATTAAGGAAAGGCGCGAAATTGAACGGATCTTAACGGAATTGTCGAAAATGGTTGCTGACATAAGCAAGGGAATCATTCATAATATCACTGTAATGGGTGAAATCGATTTTATGTTTGCCAAGGCATTGTATGCTAAAAAATTAAAGGCTACAAAACCAAATATAAATGATCGTGGCATTATGAAGCTGTATAAAGCCCGCCATCCTCTTATTGACCCTGAAACCGTTGTGCCAAATACAATTGAACTTGGGGAAGATTTTCAATCGATTGTCATTACCGGTCCAAACACCGGCGGTAAGACGGTGACGCTGAAGACAATTGGACTGCTCGCACTAATGGCGCAATCAGGTCTGCAAATCCCTGCTGAAGAAGGATCTACAATGCCGGTATTTGAGGCAGTTTACGCAGATATTGGGGATGAACAGTCAATTGAACAAAATTTGAGTACATTTTCTTCTCATATGGTGAACATCGTCAAAATTTTACAAGAACTTAATGATCGCTCACTCGTACTATTTGATGAACTTGGGGCAGGTACAGATCCTGGAGAAGGTGCCGCTCTAGCCATTGCAATTTTGGATGAAGCTTTAAACAGAGGAGCGCAAGTTGTTGCAACCACCCACTATCCCGAATTGAAAGCATACGGATTTAACCGTAAGGGCGTGATCAATGCAAGCGTTGAGTTTGATGTCGACACATTATCGCCGACGTATAAATTGTTGATCGGTGTACCTGGCCGAAGCAATGCGTTTGAAATATCAAAAAGGCTTGGATTGAGCAAAGAAATTATTGAGCGCGCCAAATCGTTCATGAGCGCTGACAGATCCAAAACGGATGCAATGATTGCCTCCCTTGAGGAAAGCAAAAAACGTGCTGAAGAGGATTGGATGGAAGCTGAAAAAACGCTGAAAGAAGCAGAAAAACTTCATAAAGAACTACAAGAACAAATCATTGAATTTAATAAGCAGAAAGACCGCCTATATCAAGAAGCTGAGGAAATGGTGAAAAAAAGGCTGGAAGAAGCGCAAAAAGAAGCAGATCAGATTATTCAAAAATTGAAAAACATGCAAAAAGAGCACAGTTCAGCTATTAAAGAGCATGAATTAATAGAAGCAAAAAAGCGGCTTGAATATGCAGCGCCTGAATTTATAAATACTGAACAAAAATCTGAAAAACAAAAAAGCAAAAAGCAGCTGCGCCCCGGCGATGAGGTAAAAGTGATCAACTTAAATCAAAAAGGACATCTGCTTGAAAAAGCAAATGAAAGTGAATGGCTTGTACAAATTGGAATATTGAAAATGAAAGTAAAAGAAGAAGATCTTGAATATATTGGCAGCCCGAAACAAGAGGGAGAAAAAACGCTCGCAACAGTAAAAGGGAAGGATTTTCATGTTTCATTAGAACTTGATTTGCGGGGAGAGCGATATGGAGATGCGCTCATCCGTCTTGAAAAATATATTGACGATTGTCTTCTCGCAGGATATCCGCGGGCGCACATTATTCATGGCAAAGGGACGGGCGCTTTAAGAAAAGGGGTGCGGGAATTTTTGCAAAACCACCGCGCTGTTAAAAACGTCCGTTTCGGTGAAGCAAATGAAGGCGGAACAGGTGTTACGATTGTGGAGTTCAAATAAACTTTTCTTTAAGGAGAGTAAACATGAATCTGTTTTGGGAAAACGTATATGTTCAAACTGCTGCTAATTATAGTGTTGTCATATTGTGCGGGGTTTTATTTTTAGTCATTTTTGAATTGGTGACGAAATATAAAAACTGGGAAGAAATCCAAAAAGGCAATGTGGCTGTTGCAATGGCAACAGGCGGCAAAATTTTCGGGATTTCAAACGTTTTCCGCTTCTCAATTGAACAGCATGACGGTCTCTTTGAAATGATTGGCTGGGGCTTTTACGGATTTGCCTTGCTCTTAATCGGATATTTTATTTTTGAATTTCTGACTCCTAAATTTAATATTGATGATGAAATTCAAAAGGATAACCGTGCAGTTGGCTTTATCTCAATGGTCATATCCATAGGCTTGTCCTTTGTAATCGGAGCAGGAATTACAAATTAGGAGAGGGGAACATGGAAACGCTGGCTAAAATTTTATTTGGTTTGTGCGGTCTGTTTATTGCGATCGGTATTATTTATATGGTGTTTTTTGCTTGAAAAAGCGGAGAAAAGAAAAGGTCTCCGCTTTTTCCTGTTTAAAATTCTAAAAATAATTATATTTCTGAATTTTATTTTGATATAATGAAATAAAATCATCATTATTTTTCAAAGGAGAGGAGATAAATGGAATGTCAAAAACCTTGGCTCAATTTTTATCCCTCGGAAATTCCGCATAATATCTCTTGGGAGAATAAGCCGCTTTCCAAATATTTTCAAGATACGGCTAATCAGTTTCCGAATCATACAGCCGTTTCATTTCTTGGAAAGAACATTACGTACCGCAAGCTATACGAACAGATGCTTCAATTGGCTAATTATTTGGAGCAAACAGGGTTTGAAAAAGGGGATCGGGCAGCGATTATGCTTCCAAACTGTCCACAGGCAGTTATTGCTTATTATGCAGTTCTGGAGGCAGGCGGAATAGTCGTTCAATTGAACCCTCTTTATACAGAATCAGAGCTGGAGTACCAGTTGAATGACAGCAGTGCTACACATCTCATTACATTAGATCTTTTCTATCCAAAAGCCTCGAAATTGAAATCTCTCACAAATATCAAACATATCATAATAACAAAGATCCAAGAGTATTTGCCTTTCCCAAAAAATCTTCTATACCCGCTCATTCAAAAGAAGGAGCAAAATCTTTTAATAAAGGTAAACGCAGCAAATGGTGTTCATGTATGGACAGAGATCTTAAAAACATCGCCTGCTAAAGAATTGACAGTAAATATTGATCCGAAAGAAGATATTGCCCTTTTGCAATATACAGGAGGGACGACAGGGACGCCTAAAGGGGTGATGTTGACGCATGAAAACTTAATTTCCAATACGAAAATGTGTGCTGCCTGGATGTATAAATGCAGGAAAGGAGAAGAGTCCATACTAGGAGTTTTGCCTTTTTTTCACGTATATGGCATGACGACTGTAATGAATTTATCTATCATGGAAGGTTTTAAAATGATTTTAATCCCCAAATTTGATTCAACCGAAATTTTGAAAGCGATTGAAAAAGAAAAGCCAACGCTTTTTCCAGGAGTGCCAACGATTTATGTCGCTCTTTTAAATCATAAAGATTTGCGAAAATACGACTTGTCCTCGGTTAAATATTGTATCAGCGGTTCGGCTCCTCTTCCGGTAGAAATTCAGGAGCGCTTTGAAAAAGAAACAGGCGGGAAGCTTGTTGAAGGATATGGGCTCTCGGAAGCTTCTCCCGTTACGCATGCAAACTTATTTTATTCAGATGTCAAGAAAAAAGGAAGCATTGGCATCCCTTGGCCCAATACGCATGCAGCCATTTATTCGGCTGAAAAAGAAGGATTTGCAGATGTCAACGAATTCGGCGAGCTTATTGTAAAAGGACCGCAGGTGATGAAAGGCTACTGGAACAACCGAGAGGAAACGGAAGCGGTTTTCAAAGACGGATGGCTTTTTACAGGAGATATCGGCTATATGGATGAAGACGGATTCTTTTATATTGTCGATCGTAAAAAAGATATGATTATTGCTGGCGGGTACAACATTTATCCCCGCGAGATAGAAGAAGTGTTGTATGCTAATGAAAAGGTTAAAGAGGTTGTCGTTGCAGGTGTTCCGGATCCTTACAGAGGCGAGACCGTGAAAGCTTATGTTGTACCAAAGGGAGGAGCACAGCTTACGGAGCAAGAGCTTGACCAATTCGCCCGAAAACATCTTGCCCCGTACAAAGTGCCGAAAAAATACGAATTTCGCGACGAGCTTCCGAAAACAGCAGTAGGAAAAATTTTAAGAAGAAAACTAGTAGAGGAAGAAAGAAAAATATAAAACGGACATCTATCGGTTTTGAACGAGAATAAAAACTTCCCTCAATGCTTGACAAAAAGGCTTAATCTAAATATCATATAAATGAATGACCATTCATTCATTTTGAAGGGAAGATACACGTTGAAAGAAAAAAAGGCAAAATATAAACAAATCATTGATGCAGCTATTGTCGTCATTGCGGAGAACGGCTATCATTCCGCTCAGGTTTCGAAAATTGCCAAACAGGCGGGCGTAGCAGATGGAACGATTTATTTGTATTTTAAAAACAAGGAGGATATTTTAATCTCCCTTTTTCGAGAAAGATTGATGAATCATATCGCTGAAGTGAAAAAAAGCATTGATGCAAAGCAGACTGCTGCAGAAAAATTGTTTGCGCTGATCGAAAAGCATTTTCAAATGCTAGTTCATGATCGGAATTTGGCAGTGGTTCTTCAATTGGAATTGCGGCAAGTAAACAAAGAATTGCGCCGGCGCATAAATGAAATTTTTAAAGAATATTTGAAAGTAATAGACGAAGTGATCGAATTCGGAAAAAAAACGGGAGAGTTTCGACAAGATTTGGATTTAAGGCTGGCAAGACAAATGATTTTTGGGACGATGGACGAAACGGCGACAACGTGGGTAATGAAAGATCAAAAATACGATCTCCTCGCAATTGCAGAAAAAATTCCTGAGCTGTTAATCAACGGATTTAAAAGCAATCATTCATAAAAAGAGAATGATCAATTTTTAAAAAGGGGATGGGAAAAGTGAATATTTTTGTCCTTATGAAAAGAACTTTTGACACAGAAGAAAAAATTTTAATTGAAAACGGATCAATCTCCGAGGATGATGCAGAATTCATCATAAACCCTTATGATGAATATGCCATTGAAGAAGCGCTGCAGCTTAAGGAGGCTCATGGCGGAGAAGTAACTGTTGTTACAGTAGGATCAGAAGAAAGCGAAAAAGAGCTGAGAACGGCTCTTGCGATGGGATGCGATAAAGCTGTCTTAATAAATATTGAGGAAGATTTGGAAGATGGAGATCAATTTACAACAGCAAAAATTCTATATGAATTTTTGAAGGATAAAGAAGCGGACATTATATTAGCTGGAAACGTTGCCATTGACGGAGGATCTGGCCAAGTAGGCCCCCGTTTGGCGGAGCTTCTTGACATTCCGTATGTCACAACGATCACAAATATTGAAATAGATGGAAAAAACGTGAAAATTGTGAGAGATGTTGAAGGGGATTCGGAAATCATTGAAACAACACTCCCTCTTTTAGTAACTGCCCAACAAGGTTTAAACGAACCGAGATACCCGTCTTTGCCGGGAATTATGAAGGCAAAGAAAAAACCCCTTGAAGAGTTGGAGCTTGATGATTTAGATCTTGAAGAAGAAGATGTCATGCCGAAAACAAAAACGTTAGAAATTTATTTGCCGCCTAAAAAAGAAGCAGGAAAAATATTGCAAGGGGAACTGCAGGATCAAGTGAAGGAACTTGTTTCTTTATTGAGATCAGAAGCAAAAGTTATTTAGTGGAGACGAATATAGCAGGGGGATGAAAAAATGGCTCGAAAAGTGTTCGTATTGGGAGAAATAAGGGATCAATTTTTAAGGAACGTATCATTTGAAGCGCTTGCAGCCGGCAAGATAATATCCGAAGGCGGAGAGGTGGTCGCCGGATTAATTGGAGAGAACGTTAGAACGCTTGCAAATGACATGATTTATTATGGAGCGGATAGGGTTGTCATCGTGGAAGATGAAAAATTGAAATATTATAGTCCGGACGGGTATTCACAAGCTGTCATGGCGATCATTGACAGTGAAAAGCCTGACGCTATTATTTTCGGACATACGGCATTAGGCAAAGATTTATCTCCAAAAATAGCGGCTAAATTAAACGCAGGTCTTATTTCTGATGCTACCGCTGTAGAAATAGTGGGCGGTAACGTTGTTTTCACAAGACCGATCTATTCAGGAAAAGCTTTTGAGAAAAAAATCATAACGGATGGGATTATTTTTGCGACCGTTCGTCCGAACAATATTCCACCTCTCGAAAAAAATGAATCAAGGAGCGGAGAAGTTGCTTCCATATCGGTAGAAATAAAAGATCTGCGCACGATCGTGCGTGAGGTTGTCCAAAATGCAGCGGAAGGCGTTGACTTATCTGAAGCAAAGGTGATCGTTGCCGGAGGGAGAGGGGTAAAAAGTGCAGAAGGGTTTGAACCGTTAAAAGAATTGGCATCTGTGCTCGGAGGAGCAGTAGGGGCGTCACGCGGTGCCTGTGATGCAAACTATTGTGACTACTCGCTGCAAATCGGACAAACGGGAAAAGTCGTTACACCGGATTTATATATTGCCTGCGGAATTTCTGGAGCCATTCAGCATTTAGCGGGAATGTCGAATTCTAAAGTAATTGTTGCAATCAATAAAGATCCGGAAGCGAACATTTTCAACGTCGCAGACTACGGTATTGTCGGAGATTTATTTGAAGTTGTGCCAATGCTTACGGAAGAATTTAAAAAATTAAAAATCCATTCCTCTTAACGTGTCCTGAATGGACTCGTATTTTTTTGAACAAATCCATTCCTCCTAGTATAAGTGGAGACGGGTCACGACGTACATAAAATACAAAAAATATGAAAAAATAGTTGCAGATCAAAACATTCGCTTCAAGCGAAAGAACATGGTATACTTCACATAGAAAAAGTGAATTAGGAGGAATTAAGATGGCAATTGTAAACGTTACTGACCAGAATTTTTCCCAAGAAACAAGCGAGGGTGTAGTATTGGCAGATTTCTGGGCGCCTTGGTGCGGTCCATGTAAAATGATTGCCCCAGTCCTTGAAGAATTGGATCAAGAACTTGGTGACAAAGTAAAAATTGTTAAGCTTAACGTGGATGAAAATCAAGAAACTGCCGGTCAATACGGAGTCATGAGCATTCCGACGTTAATCGTCTTTAAAAATGGTGAAGCAGTGGATAAAGCGATCGGTTACCAGCCGAAAGAAGCTTTAGCGCAATTGCTTAACAAACATTTGTAATATAAAATATAAAAAGAGGCGCTCACGAAAGTTACCTTTTGGAGCGCCTTCTTGCTTTTAAATGAAAACGGCTGAATAAATCCAGCACAGATTAGAATAAGTTGGAGTGTTTTACCGATGTATGAGCATTTAAAAGAAAAACTTTCGCTTCTTCCGAATAAGCCTGGCTGTTATTTAATGAAGGACAAAAACGGAACCGTCATTTATGTTGGAAAGGCAAAAGTATTGAAAAACCGGGTTCGTTCCTACTTTACTGGATCACATGACGGAAAAACGTTAAGACTCGTTCAAGAAATTGCCGATTTTGAATATATCGTAACATCCTCGAATATTGAGGCGCTTCTATTAGAAATGAATTTAATTAAAAAACATGAACCGAAATACAATGTCAATCTAAAAGATGATAAAAGCTATCCGTATATTAAAATTACTTCCGAGCGCCATCCGCGGCTGATCGTCACACGAAAAGTAAAAAAAGATAAGGGGAAATACTTTGGACCGTATGCAAACGTCCAAGCTGCGAGAGAGACAAAAAAGCTGCTTGACCGCATGTATCCTTTGAGAAAATGCAATTCGCTTCCAGACCGGGTTTGCATCTATTATCATATGGGCCAGTGTCTTGCGCCTTGTGTTCACGAAGTTTCCGAAGAAACGAACAAACAAATGGTGGAAAGCATCATCCGTTTTTTAAATGGTGGATATAAGGAGATCAAAAAAGAATTAACAGAAAAAATGCTGAAATGTGCAGAAAATCTTGAATTTGAAAGGGCAAAAGAATATCGGGACCAAATCGCGCATATCGAAGCAACAATGGAAAAGCAAAAAATGGTTCTCAATGATTTTATTGATCGCGATGTATTTGCTTATTATTACGATAAAGGATGGATGTGCGTCCAAGTATTTTTTATCAGACAAGGAAAACTGATAGAACGGGATGTGTCCATTTTCCCTCTGTACCAAGAGCCAGAGGAGGAATTTTTAACATTTATTGGTCAATTTTACGCAAAGAACGACCATTTTCTTCCGAAAGAAATAGTCATTCCGGAAGATGTCAATGAGGAAATGGTTCGAGCTTTAGTACAAGTACAGGTCAGCAAACCAAAGAAAGGAAAAAAGAAAGATCTCGTACAGCTAGCTTATCAAAATGCAAAAATTTCGTTAAAAGAGAAGTTTTCACTCATTGAACGAGATGAAGAAAGGACGATCAAAGCAATTGAAAATTTAGGAAAGCAGTTGAATATTCCTACACCACATCGGATTGAAGCTTTTGACAATTCCAATATTCAAGGCGCGGACGCTGTTTCGGCTATGGTTGTTTTCATAGATGGAAAACCTGCGAGAAAAGAGTATCGAAAGTTTAAAATAAAAACAGTCAGCGGGCCTGATGATTATGAATCGATGAGGGAAGTAATTCGCAGGCGATATACTAGAGTGCTGAAGGAGGAGCTGCCGTTGCCGGACCTTATTATTGTTGATGGAGGAAAAGGACAGGTACAAGCAGCTATGGATGTATTAGAAAACGAACTGGGACTTGACGTTCCTGTTGCCGGGCTTGTGAAAGATGACAAGCACAAAACGAGCGATTTGCTTCTCGGCAACCGGGAAGCTGCTGTTCAATTGTCAAGAAGCAGCCAAGAATTTTATTTGCTTCAGCGCATTCAAGATGAAGTGCACCGCTTTGCCATTACGTTTCATCGACAAGTCCGCCAAAAGAATACGTTTAAGTCTGTATTAGATGAAATCCCCGGCATAGGACCTAAGCGTAAAAAACAACTGTTAAAATCGTTCGGTTCCGTTGAAAATATTAAAAAGGCATCGCTTGAAGAGCTAAAACAGGCAGGAATGCCTGAAAAAACAGCACAAAACATTTTACAATATTTCAGCGAATAGCGATGTAATAAAACAAATAGGAGGAAGCTTTTAAATCCTCCTACTGCCCTTTCATTCTGTTAAATTTTATCTTTTTCATCCCATTTTACAATGAAAATAACTTTGTTTAAGCGTTTGTTTATCTGTTCATACGCTTCTGTGACGACACCGTTCATACATTCGATTTGCTGCGCGATAAATCCTGCTTCTAGTTGGAAGGATAAATCTTTGAAAAGCTTCATCCTTTTTTCGATCAATTGGCCTGTTAATTCAAATTCCATTTCGTTTTTTTTCTGGCGAATAATATGAAGATCGCCCCATCCGGCTGATGAAAAAAAAGATATAAGTTCTTCTAACGTAGATAATTGAATTTTTCGAGCTAGCTGTTTGCCTGCCCAATACAAAATGGAATGATGCTCTTTTCCTAGAAGTTCAGGAAGTAAATAGTCGCGAAGCAGCAAAACGCTAAAAGGATGTAAGGTTATTTCTTCTAATTCTTTTAATTGATCGTGATATGACAGCTCTTTCAATCGTTTCCCCTCTTTCTAGCGAACAATTATATTATATCAGCTTTCACATAAGATGAAAGAGTTTATAAAATCAATTTCGGATACGGGAAATATTCTATTTTCCGATCAGAAAAAATGATTTTACTGAATAATACTTTGTAGACGTTTTCTTGACGGTACTACTTTATGGGAGTACAATGAATTTGTCCTATTATTTTAAGATTTCGTCATATTTTGTCGGCGGATTTTTACATGCCAAGCAGGGGGAGCAGGAGATTTTTAAGAAATCTTTCAAATTATTAAGATTAGGGGGTAAACGCATATGTCTGGTAACAGAGAATTTGCAAACCGCAGACTACATTCACTTTTAGGTGTTGTACCGATTGGCGTATTTTTAATTCAACACCTGACTGTCAACCATTTCGCCACAAGGGGCGAAGAAGCATTTAACAACGCAGCGCATTTTATGGAAAATTTACCATTCCGCTATTTTCTGGAAATTTTCATTATTTTCCTTCCTCTGTTATACCACGCCATTTATGGGATTTATATTGCTTTCACAGCAAAAAACAATGTAGGTCGCTTTGGCTATTTCCGCAATTGGATGTTCCTGCTTCAACGTGTAACTGGTATTATTACCCTTGTTTTTATTGCATGGCATGTATGGGAAACTCGTATTGCCGCGATGTTTGGGGCTGAAGTTAATTTTGATATGATGGAATCCATTTTAAGCAATCCTGTTAGTTTAGTGTTTTACATAGTAGGCGTTCTTTCAGCGATTTTCCATTTTTCCAACGGTCTATGGTCTTTTGCAGTCAGCTGGGGAATTACGGTTACTCCAAAATCTCAGCTAGTCTCAACTTATGTGACAATAGGTATTTTTGTGTTGCTTTCAATCGTAGGTCTTCGTGCCATTTTTGCGTTTGTCTAATCTAACTAAATTGCGTTCAAGGGAGTGGGCAAAAAAATGAGTAAAGGAAAATTAATTGTTGTCGGCGGCGGCTTGGCTGGCTTAATGGCAACTATAAAGGCTGCGGAAGCCGGGGTGTCTGTTGACTTATTCTCGTTAGTACCTGTAAAACGTTCCCATTCAGTATGTGCTCAAGGAGGGATCAACGGGGCGGTAAATACGAAAGGAGAAGGAGACTCTCCGTGGATCCATTTTGATGATACGATTTATGGCGGAGACTTTTTGGCTAACCAGCCACCGGTTAAAGCGATGTGTGAAGCAGCACCGGGAATTATTAACCTTTTAGATCGCATGGGTGTTATGTTTAACCGTACACCAGAAGGATTGTTGGATTTCCGTCGTTTTGGAGGAACACAGCATCACCGGACAGCGTTTGCCGGAGCAACAACTGGACAACAGCTTTTATATGCATTGGACGAGCAAGTTCGACGTCACGAAGTAGCAGGTCTTGTGACGAAATATGAAGGCTGGGAGTTTTTGGGAATCATACAAGATGATGAAGGACGCTGTCGCGGCATCGTTGCTCAAGATTTAAAATCAATGGAGATTCAAGCTTTCCGTTCGAATGCCGTAATAATGGCGACAGGAGGACCTGGAATTATCTTTGGTAAATCAACAAACTCTGTGATTAATACGGGATCGGCTGCTTCTATCGTTTATCAGCAAGGAGCTTATTATGCAAACGGGGAATTTATACAAATTCATCCGACAGCCATCCCTGGAGATGACAAGCTTCGATTAATGAGCGAGTCTGCACGCGGCGAAGGCGGAAGAATTTGGACATATAAAGACGGAAAACCATGGTATTTCCTTGAAGAAAAATATCCGGCATATGGAAACCTTGTTCCTCGTGATATTGCAACGAGAGAAATATTCCATGTATGTGTAGACTTGAAATTAGGCATTAATGGCGAAAACATGGTATATCTTGATCTTTCTCATAAAGATCCAAAAGAGCTTGATATTAAACTAGGCGGTATTATCGAAATTTATGAAAAATTCATGGGTGAAGATCCAAGAAAAGTGCCGATGAAAATTTTCCCTGCCGTCCATTATTCTATGGGAGGTCTATGGATCGATTACGATCAAATGACAAACATCCCTGGTTTGTTTGCAGCTGGTGAATGCGATTACTCTCAGCATGGTGCGAACCGGCTTGGAGCAAACTCATTGCTTTCTGCAATTTACGGTGGTATGGTTGCAGGACCAAAAGCTGTTGAATATATGAATGGATTGGAAAAATCAGCTGACGATTTACCATCCACATTATATGATGCACGCGTAAAAGAAGAACAAAGCAAATGGGACGAAATCCTGAAAATGGATGGAAACGAAAATGCTTACGTTCTTCATAAAGAGCTTGGTGAATGGATGACGGATAATGTTACAGTCGTACGCTACAATGATAAACTTCTAAAAACAGATGAAAAAATTCAAGAGCTTATGGAACGTTGGGAAAGAATTAATATTAACGATACTGCGAAATGGAGCAACCAAGGCGCAAGCTTTACTCGCCAGTTGAGAAACATGCTTGTGTTGGCTCGGGTTATTACGCTTGGGGCTTATAACCGTAATGAAAGCCGAGGTGCTCACTATAAACCAGAATTTCCGGAACGAAATGATGAAGAGTGGCTCAAAACAACTATGGCAACGTTTGCCGGCTTGAAGGAAGCTCCTAAATTCCACTACGAAGATGTTGATGTATCACTCATTAAGCCTCGTGTGCGTGACTATACGAAGAAACATTAAAAAAGCTGGGAGAAAAGGGGGAGTAAACAATGAGTGAAAAAAAAGTGCGGTTTATTATCACTAGACAGGATCGACCAGACACGGAACCATATCAAGAAGAATTTGAAGTGCCATATCGTCCGAATATGAACGTTATTTCGGCCTTAATGGAAATTCGCCGTAATCCTGTTAATGCCAAAGGCGAAAAAACAACGCCTGTTACATGGGATATGAACTGTTTAGAGGAAGTATGCGGTGCTTGTTCAATGGTCATTAACGGGAAGCCCCGCCAATCATGTACAGCGCTTATTGATCAGCTGGAACAGCCTATTCGTCTCGAGCCGATGCGCACATTCCCGGTTATTCGCGATCTTCAAGTAGACCGCAGCCGCATGTTTGACTCTTTGAAAAAAGTAAAAGCATGGATACCAATTGACGGTACGTATGACTTAGGACCAGGACCAAGAATGCCTGAGAAAAAACGCCAATGGGCATATGAGCTTTCAAAATGTATGACGTGCGGCGTATGCCTTGAAGCTTGTCCAAACGTAAACAGCAAATCGAACTTCATCGGTCCAGCGCCATTATCACAAGTTCGTTTGTTTAACGCTCATCCGACAGGCGCGATGCATAAATCAGAACGCTTGGAAGCTATTATGGGCGACGGCGGACTTGCGAACTGCGGAAATTCCCAAAACTGCG
This sequence comes from Aeribacillus sp. FSL K6-2833, assembly GCF_037965815.1. Taxonomy (GTDB): domain Bacteria; phylum Bacillota; class Bacilli; order Bacillales; family Aeribacillaceae; genus Aeribacillus; species Aeribacillus composti. The sequence continues at coordinate 1,085,691 of NZ_CP150189.1, forward strand.
TTCAATCCTGTCCAAAAGGAATTCCGCTTACAACATCGATTGCAGCATTAAATAGAGAAACAACTGTTCACGCATTTCGTAAAATGTTCGGAAGCGACTATATTGACAGCTGATGTATATTGTGAAAAAGGAACACCTTGCAATGTCAAGGTGTTCCTAATTTTAGAAACGGTTGAATCTTTCTCGAACATTTCCTCCTTCAAACGAGTCCCTTTAACGTAAAGAAGCTTCTTTTCGCCTAAAATGCACCTTTCTTTTATGAATCTTGTCACGGTCATCTTTTTGCGATCATACTATATGGTGACAATTTTTAAATCCATCCTGTCGACTGGCTCTCATCTGCAAGGAGGGTTACAATACTTGAATGAGAAGGATTTTCAGCCAAAGCCGCTGCTAACAAAGAGAGAGAGAGAAGTATTTGAGTTATTAGTGCAAGATAAGACTACAAGAGAAATAGCCAGTGAACTTTTCATAAGTGAAAAGACGGTGCGGAACCATATTTCAAATGCTATGCAAAAATTAGGTGTGAAAGGGCGCTCACAAGCAGTCGTAGAACTTCTTCGTATGGGAGAACTAAAGCTTTAAACAGTAGAGGCAGCCTTAGTGGAACTTCGCCGTCGGCTGCCTTTTTTAGATTGATAAGGAAAGAGTTTGTTTTACTCTTTTTCTATGAATCATTGGCTTCTTAAAAAGGCTTGTGACTTTTTGAAAAAATTCGTCTTTCCACATTTTGAAAATACGGCTATGCTTGAAATTTTACATAAAAAAATGGAAAATAGATTTGATCTTATTTGTTAATCTTGAAAGAAAGGGTTCCCCGTTATGACGTACGTTTTCAATACTGTTGAAGAAATAGAAAAATCCCTCCGCTGCATAGCTGCGATCTTAAAAAAGAAGGGCCGTGATATTTTAAGCAACTACTCGATTACTCCTCCGCAATTTGACGCGCTTCTGTTATTGAATGAATCAGGAAACATGACAATTGGAGAACTTTCAAATAAAATGTATCTTGCATGCAGCACGATCACGGATTTAATTGATCGAATGGAAAAAAACAACCTTGTTAAAAGGGTGAAAGACGAAAAGGATCGTCGATTAGTCAGGATTCAATTGCTTGAAAATGGACAACGCGTTATCGAGGCTGCATTAGCGAAGCGGCAAGAATATTTAAGAGAAGTTTTGAAAAACTTCTCGGATCAAGAAATTGTTCAATTGGAAAAGCTATTAGCAAAATTGCAACAAGAAATGAAAGAATAGAGGCGATTTTTTGAATAGACCAATTGGAGTTATTGATTCAGGTGTTGGTGGATTAACTGTTGTTAAAGAGTTGATGAGGCAGCTTCCAAAAGAAGAATTAATTTATTTGGGTGATACCGCCCGATGTCCGTACGGCCCGAGGCCGAAAACGGAAATTCGACAATTTACATGGGAGCTGACCAACTATTTAATTTCAAACTTTCATATCAAAATGCTTGTCATTGCTTGTAATACTGCAACAGCAGTTGTATTAAAAGAAATTCAAGAACAACTTGATATCCCTGTGATTGGTGTAATTCAACCAGGGGCAAGAGCTGCCATAAATGCTACACGCTCAGGCCATATTGGTGTAATCGGAACAAAAGGAACTATATCGAGCGGCGCGTACGTTCGTGCGCTCAAAACGATTAATAGTTCCGTCATTGTGGAGAGTCTCGCTTGCCCTGAGTTTGTGCCGTTAGTAGAAAGCGGCGAATTTGAAGGTGAACGGGCGGAATATATTGTTGCAGAATCTTTACTTCCTTTTAAAGGAAAGAGAATTGATACGCTTATTTTAGGATGCACACATTATCCTCTATTACGGCCTTTAATTCAAAAATATATCGGGAAAGACGTAAAAATAATCACCTCGGGAGATGAAACAGCCCGGGAAGTGAGCGCTATTTTATCCTTTCATCATTGTTTAAACCAAGAGGATGGCAATAAAAACCACAAATTTTTAACTACTGGGTCGAAACAAATGTTTCAAAAGATTGCTTCAAAATGGTTCGGTCATCACATTGATCATGTAGAAAGTATAACTTTAACGAAAACAGTTTGCTCTAAATGAGCAAGCTGTTTTTTTGTCCATTGAATTTTTGGTTGGAGCTGGTCTATTTTTTTTCAATGCTCGTATACATAGTAGTACAAACTGCCTTAGGAGGGATTGTTATGCCAAAAAACAGATGGGTGAATGTGACAGCAGCAGTTTTGGCTACTTTTGTTTTGCTTTCAGGGTGTTCTTCATTTGGAAGCAAGAGTTCAAAACAAGAAATAGATCCGCCGCAGGATATTACCTATTTGGAGGACGGGGATCAGCTTGATCAACAATTAGACTCAGCGAAATCAACGTCCGACAAAGAGGAATCCTCAAAGGAAACGGTGAAAAGAGTTCTGTATTTAATTGACAAAAACGGAATGGTCGTTCCACAAACATTGGAGCTGCCTAACACGAAGGAAGTAGCCAAACAAGCCGTTGAATATTTAGTGGCTGGAGGGCCCGTTTCAAACATTCTCCCGAACGGGTTCCGTGCGGTATTGCCGGAAGATACAGTTGTTAAAGGAGTAGATATTAAAGACGGAACGGCTATTGTAGATTTCTCAAATGAATTTACTAACTACAAGCCGGAAGATGAAGAAAAAATTTTGCAGGCAATTACATGGACATTAACCCAATTTAAAAATATTAATAAAGTAAAGCTCTGGGTGAACGGCCATGAACTGAAAGAAATGCCAGTAAACGGAACCCCAATCGGCGAAGGAACGACTAGAAAAGACGGCATCAATATTGATACGAGCGATGCCGTTGATATTACGGATACTCATCCTCTAACCGTGTATTATATTGGGGAGGAAGGGGATAACGTATATTATGTTCCCGTGACAAAGAGGATCAGCAATGAAGAAAAAGACGAAGTCGTAGCTGCTGTTAACGCATTAGTTGAAGGTCCAGACCGTTCAAGCGGATTATTAAGCGAGTTTCAGTCTGAAGTGAAGCTGATTGAAAAGCCAAAATATGAAGACGGTCAAGTCACTTTAAACTTCAACGAAGCGATTTATGGAAGCTATGATGAGGAGAAAAAGATCGTTTCCAATCATGTTATAAACTCCCTTGTGCTTACATTGACGGAGCAGGAAGGAATAGAAAAAGTAGCACTAAAAGTGAACGGCAAGCAAGACCTTGTGAATGAAGATGGAAAAAGTTTGTCAGAGCCAGTGTCAAGACCTGAAAATGTAAACACAGGTAGTTTTTAAACATCTATTTTTGATATACTATAAGAATGAGACTTTAGAGGCGAGCATGATAGCTGCCTCTTCTTTCATGTTTTCGTACATTGCAGTTGGTAGGAGGGAAAACAATGCGCCTTGATGGCAGAAATCAAGATGAGTTAAGAGAAGTCACAATAGTAACGGATTATTTGAAGCATCCAGAAGGGTCTGTTTTAATAACGGTTGGAGATACAAAAGTGATATGCAGCGCAAGTGTAGAAGACCGTGTCCCTCCTTTTATGAGAGGTGAAGGGAAAGGATGGATTACCGCAGAATATTCCATGCTTCCGCGTGCAACGGCTCAAAGAACGGTCCGGGAGGCATCAAAAGGAAAAATCTCCGGAAGGACAATGGAAATTCAACGGCTGATTGGAAGAAGCTTGCGTGCAGTAGTTGATTTGGAGAAACTGGGTGAAAGAACATTATGGATTGATTGCGATGTAATTCAAGCGGACGGGGGAACGAGAACGGCTTCCATAACAGGTTCTTATGTTGCAATAAATCTCGCTCTCGGTAAATTATTCAATGACGGTGTACTAGATACATATCCAGTAACAGATTTTTTAGCAGCTACGTCTGTAGGGATCGTTCCTGAACACGGAGTCATTTTAGATTTGAATTATGAAGAGGACTCAGCGGCAAAAGTTGATATGAATGTTGTTATGACATCAAGCCGCCATTTTGTTGAATTGCAGGGAACTGGGGAAGAATCCACGTTTTCAAAAGAAGAGCTGAACTTACTGTTGGAATATGCTGAAAAAGGAATTTTGGAACTAATCGAAAAACAAAAAGCGGCATTAGGGGAATGGACTGCAAAAATTATCAATAACAGGGATCAGCGGGAAGAGGGATGCTCATGAAAGAATTGGTGATCGCCACCAAAAACAAAGGGAAAATCGAAGAATTTCGCGCGATGTTAGAAAAAAAAGGAATACAGGTCAAGTCACTGTTGGATTATCCGAATTTGCCAGATGTTGAAGAAACCGGCCAAACTTTTTATGAAAATGCTGTTCTAAAAGCGGAGACAATCAGCCAATTGCTTAATAAACCCGTTGTTGCAGATGATTCCGGGCTTTCGATTGATGCTTTAAATGGCGAACCGGGGGTTTATTCGGCCCGATATGCAGGAAATGAAAAAGATGATCAAAAAAATATTCAAAAGGTTTTAAAAAAAATGGAAGGCGTTGAAAATCGAAAAGCAAGGTTCATATGTGTTTTGGCGTTTGCTGCTCCAGACCTTGAAACGATGACGGTGGAAGGTGTGTGTGAAGGACAAATTACAACTGAACCTCGCGGTGACAATGGCTTTGGATATGATCCTATTTTTCTTGTGGACGGCAAAGAAAAAACGATGGCTCAACTAGAGCAGTTCGAAAAAAACGAAATCAGCCATCGTGCAAAAGCTTTGAAGAAACTAGAAAAATTAATAGGCGATTGGGGAGAGGCTAATCGTGAAAGTTTTAATTATAAGTGATAGTCACGGTCTTACGGATGAGCTTGTGGAAATTAAGAAAAGGCATATAAACGAAGTAGAAGCAATCATCCATTGCGGTGATTCAGAGCTGAATGATGGAGCGGAACAAATTCAAGATATGTTGATCGTGAAAGGAAATTGCGATTTCCTTGGAAGCTTCCCGAATGAAATCATTGAAACAATCGGAACCTATCGCTTTTTTATCACCCATGGCCATTTATATTCTGTCAAAACGACTTTAATGAAATTAAAATATCGTGCAGAGGAAGCGCAAGCGAACATTGTTTGTTTCGGCCATTCGCATATAGCCGGAGCCGAGCTTGTAGACGGGAAATTGTTTATTAATCCAGGAAGTATTTTCCTTCCGAGGATGAGAAATGAAAAAACTTATGCTATACTAGAATTGATGAATGGCCAAGCAATTGTAGATTTTTACAATCTTCATGGAGAGAAAATTTCAAACTTGTCCACTAAATTCCAATTTGCTTAACCACTCTTCCTTGAGGGAGAATTTTTCTCCCTCAAAAAATTTTTTTAAAAAAGTAGTTGACATACTTTTAGCATGAAATTATAATAAACATTGTCTTTCGAAAAAATAATAAAAAATTATCCAATGTCCCAGTAGCTCAGCTGGATAGAGCAGCGGCCTTCTAAGCCGTCGGTCGGGAGTTCGAATCTCTCCTGGGACGCCATTTATGTTAATTTTGAATAGGATGAATTTATTACATAATGCTCATAAATATTGATATGTCAATATTTATGAGCTTTTAATTTTTGCTTTTCTGATAAAGAGTTTGAACATTTTATCGGGTTTGATATTGTAGATCTTAATAAATACAATGAACATGCTTTAGAACAATTAGTAATTTAAGGTTCTATACTAAATGTTGGGGTAAAGAATTTCATACAATAAAAAAGCATTTACGAAGTGCTCTCTTTTATAATGAAAGTGACCAAACCTCATTTAAAAGGAGACTTCGTAAATGCAAGACTATTGTATCACAAAACTGATTGGATTAGAAAATGTCATTGTGTCAAATATTGTAGAAACGGATACGCACCTAGAAATTTTTATCGAAACCAAACCTTGTCATCAAAGTTGTCCTCAGTGCGGGGAAAGGACAAGATCTATTCATGATTATCGCCTGCAGAAGATTCGAGATGTCAAATTTCGCGAAATGTATACGTATCTCATTCTAAAAAAGCGTCGCTATAAATGTACATCCTGTGGAAAGCGTTTCTATGAACGATATCCCTTCTTAGAGCGCTATCAACGTCATACGATACGTGTCCTTCAAGCCCTTCTTATCAAAGTGAGAACGGCCAATTTTAAGGAAGTGGCGAAAGAGCTTGGATTGGGACACTCAACGGTGATTCGATGGTTTGACCGTTATTATACTTATGAGAACCACTCATTACCACAAATTTTAGCCATTGATGAGTTTAAGGGGACAACCGAAAAAGGAAAATATCAATGTGTCATCGGAGACCCTCGAGGCTTCAAGGTATTTGATGTGATTCAAGACCGTAAGTTGTCCACGCTAAAAGATTATTTTCGTTCTTTACCGACTCATCGTGTTCAAATGGTGGTCATGGATATGTGGCAGCCGTATAAAATATTGGCTCAACAACTCTTTCAAAATCCAATTATCATCGTGGACAAATTCCATTATGCTCGTCATAACTTCTGGGCACTTGAACGAGTACGAAAGAGAGTACAAAAGTCGTTCCAAGACAAAGATCGAAAATCGATGAAAAAGTTACGTTTTCTCTTACATAAACCGAAAGAGAAGTTAACCACAAGAGAACAGGAGCTCCTGCAATATTATTTAGAGTTGTCCCCCGATTTAAAGAAAGCTTACCAAGTGAAAGAAGTCTTTAAAAAATGGATGACACAAAGCAATGAACGCAATGTAAGGTTGAACTTAGAACAACTGTATCAAGCGATTGACGAATCAGGACTGGACGAATATCAGTACATGAAACGAACCTTTAAAAGCTGGGAGAAAGAAATCATCAATTCGTTTATGTATCCCTACACTAACGGTTATTTAGAAGGGATTAACAATAAAATGAAAGTCATTAAACGAATGTCTTATGGTATTCGCAACTTTCAACGACTTAGAAATAAGGTATTATGCTCACTTATTTAACTTTCATACATATAAAAGAGGTGCACTTCACATCAAGTGCACCCCAACAATTGACATAGAACCGATTAGAAAAGGTCCGATATAAACAGCAGAAGAAAAAGGCGGATTAATCCGCCTTCAGTTTTTATTGTAAATAAAGGATGAAGAAACCATTTTTTATTTTAAAATCTGATTAATCATGAACGAAATCACTAAAAACACGATTCCTAGAATAAGAAATAAGGAAGAGGAACTCAGAAAGCTAATTCCGACAATTCCTGCTCCTATTGCCATTCCACAATATCGTACAAAATTAAATATTCCTAATGCCAATCCTTTTTCATTTGTATATTGACTACTAATGATTGTTGAAAATAATGGTGGAGAGAATCCTAGTAAAACACCATAAATGAATAAAATAATACTTAATATGATAATGTTCTTTTTCATCATTAAACCAAATAATATAATGAAAAATGGCATTAAGTATAAAATTGCACGATATAACTTTTCTAAATTAAATCTTCTTTGTAACTTTTTAAATAGGGTACTACCTATAATCATACTAATTGTCAAAGGCAAATATAATAATCCGATAATCTGTAAAGATATTTGATAGTGATCGTGCAATAAAACAGGTAAATATGTCAATATTGAAAAATATACCAGAAAGACGAAAAAACCAATTCCGATAACACTCATGCCTTTTTTATTTGCCCATAAAATTTGATATTTTAGAAGTGTTTGAGCTTTATTTTTATTATCGGATAATTGTTTACTATTTAATGTTGGAAGTTTGTATCCTAAAAAAATCAACAATGTCATTGAAATGACAAATAGAAATAAAAATACACCTGAATAATTGTAGTATTGTCCAATGAATCCTCCCAAGATCGGCGCAAGTGCGGGGGCTAATGTCAATAAGATTTGATATGTTCCCATTGCATCGCCCCGTTCTGCCCCTTCAAATAAATATGCAATGACATTCACTGCAATCAACGGAATCATTCCTGTACCGATGGCTTGAAACATTCGTGCAACAAAAAATACCATAAAATTTGTTGTAAATGCACAAAATAAGGTTGAGATACTTGTAATCAAAAGACTAGTGATCATTAACTTTTTTTGATTAGCAGAATCAATAAATGTTCCTAATATTACTTGCATGATAGAAATAATAAAGATAAAACCACTAACTGTTAAATCCACCCAAAAAATCGTTGTGTCAAAAGTATCTCGAATAAGAGGAATCAAAGGGGAATAAATATTTTGATTTAATGACGCAAAAAAAGCTGAAATACTTAGGAGAAGAACCAGAACTTTGCTTTTTTGTTGAAGGGCTTTATCCAAAGCTCTTCCCTCCTACTTCATATTTTCATTTTTCAAATGATTAGTAAGCGTATTTAAAAATAATATGATTGTTTCAAGTTGTTCCTTATTGAAGTTATCTAAAAGTGATAAATATTGTTCTTCAGCCTCCTTATGCAGCTTCTCATGAATTGCGGCCATTGTTTCCCCTTTTTCAGTTAAAACATAGAAAATTTCTTTTTTATTTCCTTCATTTTGTTTTTCCTTAATAATACCTTTCTCCAGTAATTTTTTTGTTGCTTTAGTTACCGCTGGTTTAGATATATTAAGTTCTTTAGCTAAGGTTGTATTATTCATTAATTCATTTTCTTTCAGAAGGGCAACAATGTGAAATTGTGTCAATGTCCATGAAACACCGAACAATACGTTCTTATTATTACTCGATTCAGTTCTTCTGATCGATTCTCTAGTTGTGATGAATTCTTGTAATGCTTTTAGAACTTTCTTTTTAGTGCTTTCCATTTTTATCCTCCTTACGATAGTTAACCAGTTAACAATAATGGTAAGGGAATTTTTACGTGTTGTCAAGAAATAAAGGAAAAATATTTAAATGATAATTCGCATAACTCAATAATGTTTTTGAGTTGTGTTATATTATGTTAAATGTTTAATGTTAACTTATTAATCATAGTTAGGGAAAGGAGTTTTTTTAATGCAACAAGTTATTAAAAGATTTCACTAGCATTGCAGTAATTAAATCTGATGATTCAAAATACTAAGAATGTTCAATTTTTTATTGATTTCGAAACAAAAAAAACCTTTACAATGGAAGTACAGGTGGTTCCTGCCCAAATCCAATCGTAAAGGATAACCATTATGGACAAGAATACACTAATTTCATCATTTGGTAAATGGGTTTCACCCATAAATATTCAAAAACTTAGCGAACAAGTCAAAGAATTGAAACAGGACTATTACACAAAAAAGCTGACAACAGAAGCCTATATTAAACTTTTATTGGTAGCCCAGCTGCTCGAATTTAAGAGCTTAGAGGAAATGAGTGATGCACTTGTAGACGAAGATCTTCAAAAAGCACTCGGATTTGAATCGATAAGTGCCTCTCAGCTATCCCGAAAAAACAATCAGATCCACCCACTCATTCTTGCAAATTTGTTCTTGGATCTTGTTTGGAAAATTCAACGGTACCATTATAAAAACGGAAAGAATATGCCACTGAAAATCATTGATTCAAGTACACTCCCGTTGAACTTGACCCATTATAAATGGGCAAAATTCCGGAAAACAAAAGCTGGTGTAAAGCTACACTTACGGCTTGTTTTCATGGATAAAGACACCGTCTATCCTGAAAAAGCAGTGATTACGACAGCAAAAGAACATGACCGAAATCAACTCGAAGTCCTAGTGGATGATCAAGAAGCCATGTATGTGTTTGACCGCGGTTATGTGGACTATGAACGTTTTGATCGGATGACAGATGATGGCTATTTCTTCGTTTCAAGACTGAAGAAAAACGCAGTCATTCGTGAAGTCTATACATTTTCACTTCCTGATGATTGTCACGTTCTATCCGATAAAATGGTCTACATTGGTACCACACAAAATCGTACTGAAAATGTCTTTCGTCTACTAGAAGTTATGGACACAAAAGGGAACTTACTTCGTTTCATCACCAACCGATTTGATTTAAAACCAGAAGAGATAAGTGATATTTACCGATCTCGCTGGGCTATTGAACTCTTTTTCAAATGGCTCAAGCAACACGTAGAAATTAAGCACTTTTATGGAATGAGTGAAACAGCTATTCAAAATCAAATTTTCTTAGCCCTGATCACGTATTGCTTACATGTTCTCATTCAATTGGAGATGAAAAGTAAGAAATCCCTACTTCGAATTACTCGTTGGTTAAAGAGAGCTCTGTGGAAACCAGCTTATGTTTGGTTGCGAAAATTTGATGGGCGAGCCAGTCCATAATCTCCCTTTTGTCGTTGTCGCTCTGGTTTAACTGTATATATTTACCAAATGGGCAGTGCCACCTTTCTTTAGGTTTTGTCTTTTTGGCACAAGTTCACAAAAATTAATTAACAGAAAATTCTAACTATATTTATGCAATGCTAATGAAAAGATTTGTTCTATGTTGTTCCACTATCTAGAAATTGTGAGAAAATTTATAAGAATAAGACTCACATACTTTTAGGTATCAGTCCCTTTAACAGTAAGTTTTCACAAAACTATATTCACCAACTTATTGATTGGTCATCAAAAAATTTCAAAAATGTGACCGTTTTATTAGCTGGAGATGAAGCTAAGAACTTACTTGAAGCCCTCGGAACTCCTACAACAAAAGCGGAAAGAAAAGTCAGAAAGGAAATCAGACGTCATTTCCGTTTTAGCGAAGAAGCATTAAGGAAAAATGGTAGAGAGATTGATATATATACTTTTTCAGATTTTAAAAACAACAAAATTTATAATGAAGTTTATCAAAACGTAATTTATTACTTTGAAAAAGATGAAAAATTTAGGAAATCTTGTTTGGCAATGTCTCATGATGCACTTTCTAGCCGAGCGAAGTCTTTAAATATGGAAGATATAGAAATTACAGATAATATGTTATTTCACGCTGTAAAATACGTATTAGCAGAACTACCTTTCTTTCTATCAGGTGCTTCAATTCTAGGCTATAAAGAGTCCGTGCTTGCATATCATAGACCATGGAAATTAGGAGAGAAAATAAAAAATTCAGAATTTTATATTAAGATGAGTGACAACCAAGGCTATATCATCTTGAAACAAATTAATTAATATTTGAAAGGAGTTTTATATATGCTGCAACAAAGTAAAATAAGTATTTTTTCAGAAGCTTACTCAAAAGATCCTTACAAGTTTTTCCCTTATTTTAGAACACAAGAGCCTGTTTTTTATGAAGAATCTATTGACTGTTATTTTGTTAGTAATTATGAAGATGTAAAATATGTTTTAGAAAATGAAGAAATATTTACTACTAAAACGTTAGCGAAACGAGCTCAACCAGTTATGCGTGATAGAGTTTTAGCCCAAATGACTGGAAAAGAGCATAAAGAAAAAAAGAAAATGATAATGAAAGGGCTCACAGGTGAAAATCTCAAACGATTACTTTCTTTATTCAAACAAAATGCTATTGAAGTCTTAAAACCTTATCTTAATCGTGGAAAAATAGACTTAGTAAATGATTTTGGCAAGATATTTGCTGTTCAATCAACAATGGATATGTTGGGCTTAGATAAAAAGGATCAAGAGCAAATTGCCGAATGGCACAAAGGCATAGCAAAATTTATTACTTCTTTCAATCTCTCTGATGAAGAAATTGAGTATTGCTTTTGGTGCAGTGAACAGTTAGAAAAATATTTACTTCCAATCATAGAAAGTAAAAAAGACTCTTCTGGAAACGATTTAATATCTATACTACAACGTTCAGAATTTAATGGCATAAAAATGACTTCTCAGGAGATTCTTGCCCTAACATTGAATATTTTATTGGCTGCAACTGAACCTGTCGATAAAACTTTAGCTTTGCTATTTTACAATCTACTTCAAAATCCAAAACAATTCGAGGATGTAAAAAATAATCGCAAGCTTTTGAAGAATGCTATTAATGAAACATTGCGTTTTAAACCTCCAGTTCAATTTATTCCTAGACAAGTTTCTAGAGAAGTGACTATCAAAGGAGTTTTGATTCCTAAAAATGCAGTAATTATAAATATGATTGGTGCTGCTAATAGGGATCCTAAAGCCTTTTCAAATCCAGATAAATTTGATATTTATAGAAGCATTGAAGATAATAAAGCTTTCACTAGTCACTCACAAAATCTAGCATTTGGGTATGGAACACATACTTGTGTAGGGGCTTCCTTAGCGCTTATGCAATTAGAACTTGTAGCAAATATTATTTTAGACAGTTTTAAAAACATTGAGTTGGACGAGTCTTTTTCGTATGAAGAAAAAGGATTATATACTAGAGGTCCAGTTTCTTTAGTTTTAAAGTTCACTACATAGTGAACTCGAGACTTTTCTGAGATTCAAATATATCAATAAATTTATAGAATCAAGAGTTGTTCCTTTTCGGACAACTCTTTTTTGGCTTTATCATACTGTTTGGAAATCAAATCAACTTTCTCTTTCCTGAATCTGATGTTATTTTCACTTTACCTTAGAGCTTATTTGTTTGCATATAAAAATGAGAAAGCTATTTAGCTCTCTCTTCTTTTTTCATATCTTCTTCAATTTTGTGTAGATCGTATAGGCAGGATAGAACGAAATGTTGGAAGGAGAAAAAGCGGATTTCTCTGCTTTTTTTTGCTTGAAATAGCAGCCAAACAGAATTTTGTATGGAATAAAAGAGCATATATATTCATTCTGGAGAGTCTCGTGGCTGTGCTTAGTTTGATTTCGAAGGTTCGGATGGTTAATCCTGGATTTTGAAGTATCCCTTTTTTATAAAAAAGATGATGGAGATAAAGGATACATACTTACATAAGGGGATTGTCCAAAAAGTTAAAACGAGAGATGCTTAACTTTTCGGACAACTCATTATCTGTTTTTGGAGAGGCATTACTTGGAGTAACTTATATCAGCTTTTCCATATGGATACTATCTTGTTCCAGAACCACTTATATAGGAATAACGATATTTTTACTTAACAATCAGATAATTAGCTTATCCCTTTTTCATTCGTGTTTTTGTCAATAATAAATTGAGCCAGAGCGATCACTTCAAAAGTGAGCCACTTTTAGAATCAGAGTTCCCATAAATGGGAGAAGGTGGGTGTTTGGATGAGTTGCCCCTAGGGGCAACTCATCCAAACGCTTCGCGCACCTGGCTACCACTCCCCATTTTCCCTCTGTTTCATACTTTGACGGAATCGATAAGATTCTCCGTTTAGAAGAAGAATGTGCGAACGGTGAGTGAGCCGATCAAGCAACGCTGCTGTCATCTTTTCATCCCCAAAAATGTTCGTCCATTCTACAAATTCAAGATTTGTTGTAATGATGACACTTGCACGTTCATAGCGATTGGAAAAGAACTGAAATAATAGCTCTGCTCCTGTTTTGGAAAAGGGGATATATCCCAGTTCATCTACGATGATCACATCATATTTGAGCCACTTCTTCTCAAACGCACCAAGTTTGTGCTCTTCTTTAGCAATAAGCAACTCTTCCACTAACTCGGAAGCAGTAATGAATTTGGTTTTGTAGCCATTTTGGATCATAGCGATTCCAAGCCCAATGGCCAAATGGGTTTTCCCTGTGCCACTATTCCCTAGAAAAATAATATTCTCTTTTCTCTCTACAAACTCACCTTTTGCGAGTGTGAGAAATCGATTTCGATTTAAGCTCGGCATGAAAGTAAAATCATAGGTGTCTAAAGTTTTGTGGATGGGAAAGGCAGCTTGTTTGAGCCTTCGCTGTCTTTGATTTTCCTCTCTTGCCTGCACTTCTGCTTCTAATAGTGCCAATAAGTATTCTTCATACCGTAGATTTCTTTCTTCTGCCTCTCTTGCGAGAGAGCGATATTGTTTCGCAATTGTAGGCATTCTCAATTGCTTCGTGATATGGTCTAAAAGGATTTCTGTTGTCATTTCATCTGACCTCCCGTTAATTGTCCGTATTGAGCTACGTTTGCCTTTTGAATTTTATAGTCTAGTAGATTTACAGGCGTTTTCTCCTTAGATAGATCTTGGACCTGCAAGTAGTTATTCGTCAGTCTTTGAATGATTTCATGGACGACTTCATACCGATAGACCTGCGCTTGTTCAGCTTCTCGTAATGCTTGTGTCAATTTTTCCATCCCGATCTCTCGATGAAGGAGAAGGAGTCGGATAAATTTACGGTCGCCCGCGGCTCCTTCTTGTTCCCTCATTTTTCGGTGAAAACGCCTAAATACATCCGGAAGGTCAGATGATTGAAATGCATGGGCATCCCGAATCGCTCGCGGTTTTTTTAATAATGCCTCCAGATAATGATCTAGATTGGTGATCATCTGGTTCCGTTCGTAAGAACGAGGATGTTCAGCGATCACTTGATTTTGAGCCACAACGATCACATGATCGACAAATATTTTTGCCCATACAGCTTGACCTACATAACTACAAGGGACAGAATACTGATTGGTCTCCACTGTAATTAAAGAGGTCTTATTCACCTGACAAGAGACTAATCGGCAAGCTTCAAACTTCTTTTCAGGGAGTGGGTGTAGATACTCCTTTTCTTTCGCCCACATTTGCGCAACCGTTTCTTTAGTGAACGGAACGGTTTTTTCTTCCGCCTCTCTCAAACACCAGTCCAATAGATAAGCGTTTAATTCCTCCAGCGATTGTACGTCCGGAAGCGGAACGAAGACGTTTCTTCTTACGTATCCGACCGTCCCTTCCACTCGTCCTTTTTCATTCCCGGAACGAATATTACAAAACTCTGCCTTAAACAAATAGTGGGATTGTAAGGCTAGAAAAGCATCCTGTTCGAGACGATCTCTCCCTTGGAGTATTTTTACTACGGCTGTTTTTAAATTATCAAATACCCCTTCGGTAGGTACTCCTCCAAAGAATTCAAACGCATGGACAAAGCCATCTAAGAAAGCCTCCTGTTTCTCATGCAGGTATGCTCGTACAAATCGCATTCGACTTGCCGAAAGTTGCATACAAAAGAGGTAAATTCGTTGTGTTCGACCCTGTAGAATAATATCCGCCTCTCCCCAGTCGAATTGGAATTGGTGGCCGAGTTGAAAGTCAAGGGGAATAAAGACTTCCTGTAGCTTCTTCTTACGTTTGGCTACAACCTTACGGATGTTGGACTCAGATCCTTTGAAATCGTACTCATCGACCAATCTTCGATAAATTCTGGCAGCGGTATGACGTTGTTTTCCCCAACGTTTTAGATCGTCTTCGAGCCATTGATCAATAATGGGCAAGACTCGCTTCGTTTCATCGGAATACTCCTTTCCATGATAGTTTTTCTGCCGATGAATGGTGGTTGGAGCCTCATTCTGTTTTAGATATTTGCTTACGGTATTTCTTGAAATCCCTAATTTTTGAGCAATTTGTCGTTGGGATAGCCCTTCTACCTCATGCAAGAATTTGATATGATGAAATTGAGCCATCTTGATCATCCTTTTTCTCTCCCTCTGATGAAAAGTTTAGGCACTTTCAATCATAAGGGAGGTAATGAAAATTGGAAATCAGGTGGCTCATTTTTTATGTGATCGAACCCTTCAAAAGTGGCTCAATTTTAAATTATCAAATACAATTCGTTCTAAGATTTTTTTAGTTTCATTCATTTGGGGTTTGGAGCCAAGTCCTATTATTTTTGCTAGACTGTATGTTCCTAACGCAATAAGTCCTCTTTGAAGGAAATTTTTTGCTGTTGCTCCTAGTCCGCCGGCAACAAACTCATTAACATATTCAAGGGTCTGGTTTGTAATTTTGGATGCTTGATAATATCTTTTTAATTTGGACTTATGAACTTTATATGTGACAATTTTAATCTGTCCGACATAAGGAGAGTTCCCTTTAGCTTGTACTTCTTCTGATGTAAACCAAGTACTAATACTAGAGTCATTGCACAAAGGGATATCTTTTTCACTATTTTACGTCCTAACTTTATATATAGTTTTTACGCATAATAGAAAACATCATAAGGTGGGTTATAATTAAATAAAGGATAAATTGGATGACCATATTTCTGTCTTCAAATCCCACAAATAAATAATCCAGCAATAAAAAGCCTATTGCCGTCAGTGTCGCTGATAAGATCGCTTTGATGATTACATTGGCTTTCATAAAGGTATACCTCCTTCAAAGGTAATTATAACTTATTTTGTTAAGTTATTACAGAAGTGATTTTTACCTAAATTTAGGAAGATAAAAACTACACTAAAGAAACATTACAATACACATTATATTATCAGAAAATTCTTTTTTTGTTGGCTGAATAATCCGATCTTTTAATGTACTGCCAATCATGGTTGTACCAACTGCGATGCACGAGTTTTTCAAAAGTGCAATTAAAAAAGGCGGAGGAATCCGCCTTTTTTGTACGGGATAGCAGCTGAAAATAATTTTGCACAAATTTTGCATGGGATGAACGAGCATGTCTATTCATCCTTGAAATATCAATAATTTTGTGATGTGGTTGTTATCCCTGTTGGGACGCCATTTATGTTAATTTTGAATAGGATGAATTTATTACATAATGCTCATAAATATTGATATGTCAATATTTATGAGCTTTTAATTTTTGCTTTTCTGATAAAGAGTTTGAACATTTTATCGGGTTTGATATTGTAGATCTTAATAAATACAATGAACATGCTTTAGAACAATTAGTAATTTAAAAAAATAATTAATACAGTTTATTAGACAGAGTAAGGATTTAGCTTGCTCTGCTTTTTATCGTTTCAATGTTTAAAAATTTATTGCTGCAGGCCTATGGTTTCTATGCATTAAAAGACTAGCATGTGTATAAGCGAAATCCGTGGATGCAAATCCAATTCTAAGCTCCATTTAAAAAGATTTGAGGCTTTTCACTGAGGAGGAGTTCACATCTAATAAGTGACGCCCAAAACAGCAATGTCATTATTTCCTAAGTTATTGCAGTTTTATTTGCTTTTGTATTTTCTTCGGCAATTTTTGAAAAACAAGTTCGTAGGAACGAAAAATCAGGTTTTCCAAAATTTCCTCCGGGATGTTCGTGTTAAAATATATTGAGATCCAATGATTTTTGTTCATATAGTAGCCTGGAATGACGCCATCGTAATTTTCTCTTAATTGTTCAGAATGATGCGGATCACATTTTAACGTGATGATTGGCTTTCCTTCAGAATCACATCCTATAATCGCAAATATTTTGTCTCCCACTTTATATCGGTCTGCTTCCCAATCAATTTGGTAATCATGAACAGAACCGGGAAGTTTGAGACAGAAAGATTCAAGCTTTTGTTTGTTCATCATATAATCTCCTCCACCATATATTGTTCCAAATATTTTTTATACAACATACTTTGTCTTTTTTCCTTCTTCCGAAATTGCTCGTTTCAAGTGAAGGGCTTTTATTTAAAATCGAATAACGTTCAAGGTTTTAGAACATACATATGCTGCATTACTGATTAAAACAGATTACAGCCCTCTTTCTGAAGTGTTCGGGTTGCCGAGCCTTTAAGAAAAACTGGTGTAATTTCGAATAAAATGGATGTTTTTTCTTTTGCCGCATTTGTTGAAAACGTTGGCTATTCAAATTAATTTAAATAAAATATTACGCACATTTTGCCAAATGGTTTGGAATCGATATTTATTTCAATTTAGAGCATAAAAAATTTTCATTGTATTATAAAATGTTGAAATAATAAGTTTGTAAACGTTGCCAAAAAACTGTTTCATAAAAATAATCAAATAATTCATAAAAATGGTGTTGACACTTTTGAAAAATCAGCGTATTATAAGGCTCAAACATAAATTTTCGTATAAGGATTGAATGTAAAAATTTATAGATGAAAACGATGAAGAGGATTAGTAATCTTTGGTTAAGATAACTCCAGAGAGCCGGGGGAGCTGAAAACCGGCGTTATCACCAAGGATGAACTCGCCTCCGAGTGCCTTTTCGAAAGCGGACAGCGAGTAGGATTGGCCGGGTGCATCCCAATGCACTCGTTAGGAAAAGAACGGATATTCCGTTCATGAGGTGATCGATTGATCACGAAGAAGGGTGGTACCGCGGGAATTCAACCTTCTCGCCCCTTTGGCCTGCTATAAGTGGGTTTCATAGGGGCGGGAAGGTTTTTCATTATCTAAAAATTCTATCACATCTGTTTAAAAGGAGGATATATTCATGACTGCGAATGTACAGTTGGATGAGTTGAAAACCAAATGTACAACAACAACCATGACGGGGTCGGAAATGCTCATCGAAGCCTTAAAAAGGGAAAATGTAGAAGTCATTTTCGGCTATCCCGGTGGAGCCGTTTTGCCAATATATGATAAGCTATATAATTCTGGAGTCTTTCACGTCTTAACAAGACACGAGCAAGGAGGAATCCATGCTGCTGAAGGATATGCACGTATATCCGGAAAACCGGGTGTCGTCATTGCCACTTCAGGACCTGGTGCAACCAACTTAGTGACAGGGCTTGCGGATGCATTAATTGATTCTTTGCCGCTCGTCGTCTTTACAGGGCAAGTAGCAACAACTGTGATCGGTTCTGATGCTTTCCAAGAAGCAGATGTGATCGGAATTACCATGCCCGTTACAAAACATAATTATCAAGTTCGGGATATAAATGATTTACCGAGAATTGTTAAAGAAGCGTTTCATATCGCAACAACTGGAAGACCAGGACCTGTATTGATCGATATTCCAAAAGATATTTCACAGGCGGAAGGCAATTTCGAATATGATATGGAATTGTCATTGCCTGGCTACCAGCCGAAATTAGAGCCGAATTACTTGCAAATCCGCAGGCTGGTGGAATCGGTCAGCAGTGCAAAAAAACCGGTGATTTTAGCTGGTGCCGGCGTTCTCCATGCCAATGCTGCGAATGAACTGAGAGAATATGTTGAGCAGCAGCAAATTCCGATCACAAACACTCTACTTGGATTAGGAAGTTTCCCAGCGGATCATCCTCTATTTTTAGGAATGGCAGGAATGCATGGAACATACGCGGCTAACATGGCTCTTTATGAATGCGACTTATTGATTAGCATCGGAGCCCGCTTTGATGACAGAGTAACAGGAAATCTTAAACATTTTGCGCCTAATGCAACTGTAGCACATATTGACATTGATCCTGCCGAAATTGGTAAAAATGTTCCCACACAAATTCCGATTGTCGGCGACGCGAAGCAAGTATTGAAGCTTTTGATCGAGCAGGAAGGAAATAAAGGCGATCATCAAGAGTGGATTCAGCATCTTGCTGAATATAAAAAAGAATATCCATTATGGTATGAAAAATCTGAAAATGAAATCAAACCTCAAGAAGTGATCGAAGAAATTTATAAACAAACAAAAGGAGAAGCAATTGTTACAACAGATGTAGGCCAGCATCAAATGTGGGCTGCGCAATATTATCGCTTTAATTCGCCAAACAGATGGGTGACATCGGGCGGACTTGGAACGATGGGCTTTGGACTCCCTTCAGCTATCGGCGCGCAGTTTGCTGACCGCAACAGAACGGTTGTCGCGATATTGGGTGATGGAGGGTTCCAAATGACCTTCCAAGAGCTTGCGGTAATCAAAGAGCACAATTTGCCAATCAAAGTAATCGTTCTGAACAACAATTCGCTCGGTATGGTTCGCCAATGGCAAGAACTCTTTTATGAAAAACGTTATTCTCATTCCGTCTTTCAAACGCAGCCTGATTTTATTAAATTGGCAGAAGCGTTTGGAATAAAAGGAGTAAGAATCCAAAATCATCAAAATCTTAAGACAGTGTTGGAAAAAAGCTTTGCAAACAGAGAGCCGGAGCTGATTGAAATCGTCGTAGCACCGGAAGAAAACGTATATCCAATGATTGCTCCTGGCAAAGGACTGAATGAAATGGTGGGGATAAAGAAATGAAGCGAATCATTACGCTGACTGTCATGAATAGATCAGGAGTTTTAAACCGAATTACTGGCCTGTTTACGAAAAGACACTATAATATCGAAAGCATTTCTGTCGGCCATTCGGAAATAGAAGGCGTTTCGCGAATTACATTTGTTGTAAATGTTAAAGAAGAAAAAGAAGTTGAACAAATTACAAAGCAATTAAATAAGCAAATTGATGTGTTGAAAGTGATGGATATCACAAATCAATCAATTGTTGCAAGAGAACTAGCATTAATTAAAGTTGTTGCAAATCCATCGACAAGAATGGAAATATACGGTGTGATCGAACCGTTTCGCGCATCGATCATTGATGTTAGCAGAGACAGCGTTGTCGTACAGGTAACAGGTGAGCCGAACAAAATTGAAGCGCTGATTGACTTATTGAAACCGTACGGCATCAAGGAAATAGCCAGAACAGGACTGACAGCTTTTCCTCGCGGTACACAAAAGCTGCAGCAGTCCGAAAAAACTTTTTCAATCGTCTAATACATTTTTAAATATAGTAAAACATTTAAGAAAGGGAGATGTACAAATGACAAAAGTATACTATAACGGAGATATTAACGGAGCTGTATTAGAAGGGAAGAAAGTAGCGATTTTAGGATATGGTTCTCAAGGTCACGCGCATGCTTTAAATTTAAAAGAAAGCGGCGTAGATGTAGTAGTTGGCGTTAGAAAAGGTAAATCATTAGAAAAAGCTCAAGAGGATGGATTGGAAGTTAAAACAGTTCGTGAAGCTGTTGAAGAAGCAGACATTATCATGGTGCTTGTTCCGGATGAAAAGCAAAGAGAGCTTTATGAAAATGAAGTGAAGCCGGGACTAAAAGCAGGAAATGCTCTCGTATTTGCCCATGGATTTAACGTTCATTTCAATCAAATTGTTCCGCCAAGCGATGTGGATGTATTTTTAGTTGCACCTAAAGGCCCAGGTCATCTTGTGCGAAGAACTTACACTGAAGGAGCTGGGGTTCCGGCATTGATTGCTGTTGAACAAAATGTAACAGGTCAAGCGAAAGAATTGGCTTTAGCATATGCAAAAGCAATCGGATCCGCACGTGCCGGCGTTCTTGAAACAACGTTTAAAGAAGAAACAGAAACGGATCTTTTCGGTGAGCAAGCAGTTCTTTGCGGCGGGTTAACATCCCTTGTAAAAGCTGGATTTGAAACGCTTGTTGAAGCAGGTTACAAGCCTGAAGTTGCATATTTTGAATGTTTGCATGAACTAAAATTAATTGTGGATTTACTGTATGAAGGCGGGCTTTCCAACATGAGATACTCCATTTCCGATACAGCTCAATGGGGTGATTTTATATCTGGACCGCGCGTAATCGATGCGCATGTAAAAGAAAACATGAAAGCTGTATTGAATGATATTCAAACTGGAAAATTTGCGAAAGAATGGATTTTGGAAAACCAAGTAGGAAGACCGCAGTTTAACGCGATCAATAATCGTGAAAATGAGCATCAAATTGAACAGGTCGGAAGAGTGTTAAGAGACATGATGCCGTTTGTAAAGCCTAAAAATAAGGAAGCGGTGGTAACTGGTGCGAAAAATTAACTTTTTTGACACAACCTTAAGAGATGGCGAGCAATCCGCTGGAGTAAACCTAAACTTAAAAGAAAAATTAGAAATCGCAAAACAGCTGGAACGAGTTGGAATGGACATTATTGAGGCAGGCTTTCCTGCCTCCTCTCCAGGCGATTTTCGCTCAGTACAGGAAATTGCCAGAACAATCAAAAATTCTTCTGTTACAGGATTGGCGAGATCTGTTAAAGGAGATATCGATGCGGCGTGGGAAGCATTGAAAGACGGGGCGGAGCCAAGACTTCATACGTTTATTGCAACATCGCCTGTTCATCGGGAATATAAATTGAAAATGACGAAGGAGCAAGTGATCGAGCGTGCAGTAGAATCCGTCAAATATGCAGCGAAATTTTTTCCTATTATACAATGGTCTGCAGAGGATGCCTGCCGCACTGAACTCGATTTTTTGGCGGAAATTGTTGAAAAAGTGATTGAAGCCGGCGCGAAAGTCATCAATATTCCTGATACTGTAGGCTATATCACTCCGATTGAATATGGCAAAATATTTGAATATTTAAAACAAAATGTGAAAAACATTGATCAAGTCATTTTGTCCGCTCATTGCCACGACGATTTAGGAATGGCAGTAGCGAACGCTCTCAGCGCTGTAGAACATGGAGCAGGGCAAATTGAAGGTACGATTAACGGAATTGGAGAGCGTGCGGGCAATTCAGCTTTAGAGGAAGTGGCTGTCGCTCTGTACATTCGAAAAGACTATTACAAAGTTGAAACAAACATCCGCTTAAATGAAATTAAGAGAACAAGTGATTTAGTGAGCAAATTGACAGGAATGATAGTTCCGCCAAACAAAGCGATCGTCGGGAAAAACGCTTTTGCCCATGAATCTGGCATACATCAAGACGGTGTGCTGAAAGAAAAAACAACATATGAGATCATATCTCCTGAACTTGTTGGGGTACAGTCCAACAGTTTAGTATTAGGGAAACATTCTGGTCGTCACGCATTTCGGGTAAAGCTCAAGGAATTAGGCTTTACAATGGATGAAGAAGCGACAAATCGTTTATTCACTGCTTTTAAGGAACTTTCTGAAAAGAAAAAAGAATTGACGGAAGATGATCTTGTAGCTCTTGTATTAGAAGAACAATTAACAGGTGAAGAAGGAACATATGAACTTGCGGCGCTGCAGGTAACATATGGTACGACTGGAGTCCCGTCTGCCACTGTGACGCTGAAAACGAAAGAAAACGAGGAAATTCAAGAGGCTGCGACAGGAAATGGAAGCGTAGAAGCTATTTACAATACGTTAGAACGCTGTTTGAAGCAGTCCGTCACTTTGCTGGACTACCGAATCCAATCTAATTCAGGAGGACGCGATGCGTTAGCGCAAGTATATGTAAAAGTTAACGTGGACGGAATTGAAATGGGAGGACGCGGCATTGCCCAGGATGTGCTTGAAGCATCTGCCAAAGCCTATCTAAATGCTGTCAACAGGGCGATATTACTCAAACATACAGCGAAGGAAAAACATCAGGCGACTGTATAAAATCATGAAAGGGGTGGAACGTGATGAAGAAAAAAATCGCTGTTTTGCCGGGAGACGGCATTGGAAAAGAAGTAGCGAACGGAGCTATTGAGGTTTTAAAGGCTATTGGACAATATTACAAACATGATTTTGAATTTGAATTCGGCTTAATTGGCGGAGAAGCGATAGATAAGTGCGGGACACCTCTTCCTGAAGAAACGATTGAATTATGTCGTTCAAGCGATGCGGTTTTATTAGGAGCTGTAGGCGGTCCGAAATGGGATAAAAATCTTCCTGAACTCCGTCCGGAAAAAGGATTGCTAGGCATTCGAAAAGAGTTGGACTTATTTGCAAATATCCGCCCTGTTCAAACTTATAAAGCCCTTCAAGAAATATCTCCGTTAAAGGGAGAAAAAATAGAAGATGTTGACTTGGTGATTGTACGCGAATTGACAAGCGGACTTTATTTCGGGAAACCGAGTGAAAGAATCGTTTCAGACGGAGAAGAAGCAGCGGTTGACACGCTTTTTTATAAACGGAAAGAAATTGAACGCATTTTAGAAACAGCTTTTCAAATGGCGCAAAAACGCCGAGGAAAAGTAACGTCTGTTGATAAGGCAAACGTGCTTACAACTAGCAAGCTTTGGCGTGAAATTGCTGAAGAATTGGCTTCAAAATACCCTGATGTCACATTGGAGCATATGCTTGTTGATAATGCGGCCATGCAATTGATCCGCATGCCAAGCCAGTTTGATGTGATTGTGACGGAAAATATGTTCGGTGACATTTTAAGCGATGAAGCATCCATGATCACTGGATCGTTGGGCATGCTTCCTTCAGCAAGCTTATCAAACAGTGGATTGCACTTATATGAACCAGTGCATGGATCAGCTCCTGACATTGCCGGCCAAAACCTGGCAAACCCTGTCGGAATGATCTTATCTGGTGCGCTCATGCTCCGCTATTCCTTTGATCTTCATGAAGAAGCTAGAGCCATTGAAAAAGCGGTTAAACATGTGTTGGATTCCGGAAAGTGCACGAGAGATTTAACAAATAATGAAGGTGCATTTATTCATACAACTGAAATGGTGGAAGAAATCAAAGAAGTGCTTGCGAACGATTATGCACTATTAAATATTATCGATTCCTACGAATAAAATGGGGGGGTGTGGGCTTTTCCGGCAGGAGGAGCTCACCGTTTTCTTAATAGATACAAAACAGGAAATAGGGGGAAAAAGAAAATGAAGCCTCGAAACATAATAGAAAAAATCTGGGATGATCATGTGGTCGTAAGGGAAGAGGGAAAACCGGATCTGCTTTATATTGACCTTCATCTCATACATGAAGTTACATCACCGCAAGCTTTTGAAGGATTGAGACAAAACGGACGGAAAGTGAGACGTCCTGATCTCACCTTTGCCACAATGGATCATAATATCCCAACCGTGAACCGCTTTGTCATTGAAGATGATGTAGCTAAAAACCAAATAAGTGCTTTAGAAAGAAACTGCCAAGAATTTGGAATTACTCTGGCAGGATTAGACAGCGATGATCAAGGAATTGTCCATGTTATCGGTCCGGAATTAGGGCTTACTCTTCCAGGAAAGACTATTGTATGCGGAGACAGCCATACATCGACACACGGCGCTTTTGGGGCGCTGGCATTTGGAATCGGAACAAGTGAAGTAGAACACGTTTTGGCCACTCAAACATTATGGCAGCACCGTCCGAAAACTTTGCAAGTGAAAGTGACAGGATCTTTGTCAGAAGGAGTCACGGCCAAAGACGTCATCCTTTACATTATTGGAAAATTTGGTGTTGATTTCGGTACAGGCTATGTTATTGAATATTCGGGTGAAGTGATTGAAAGCTTATCAATGGATGAACGGATGACTATTTGCAATATGTCAATCGAAGCAGGTGCCCGCGCCGGTTTAATAGCTCCGGATGAAACAACCTTTAATTATATAAAAGGAAGAAAATATGCTCCGAAAGGGGAAGAGTTCGAAAAAGCAGTTGCTTACTGGAAATCTTTAAGATCTGATCCAGGAGCTACATTTGATAAAACAATTGAAATCCGCGGGGAAGACATCGCACCGATGGTTACCTGGGGTACAAATCCAAGCATGGTGCTGCCTGTTGACCATTCGATTCCGACACTTGAGGATGCACGCAATGAAAATGAAGCTGCTTCCTTCAAACGGGCGTATGAGTACATGGGACTTGAACCGGGAACGAACATTCAAGACATTGAAATCGATTATGTATTCATTGGATCATGTACAAACTCAAGACTAACTGATTTGCGTGCAGCGGCGAATGTAATTAAAGGACGAAAGGTTGCTCCAAATGTGAAAGCGATCGTAGTTCCAGGCTCCCAAAAAGTAAAACAAGCAGCAGAACAAGAAGGATTGCATGAAATTTTCATCAATGCTGGTTTTGAATGGAGAGATTCTGGATGCAGCATGTGTTTAAGCATGAATAACGATGTCGTGCCTCCTGGAAAACGATGTGCGTCTACTTCCAACCGCAACTTTGAAGGACGTCAAGGGAAAGGGGCAAGAACTCACTTAGTGAGTCCTGCAATGGCAGCAGTGGCAGCAATTTATGGTAAGTTTGTTGATATTCGGACAGAGAAGCTTGAAGCAGTAAAATGAGGAGGGAAGAAGCAGCATGCAGCCTTTTACAACATTAACTAGCCATATTGCAGTATTAAATAGAACAAATGTGGATACGGACCAAATCATTCCGAAACAATTTTTAAAACGAATTGAACGGACAGGTTATGGAAGATTTGCTTTTTTTGATTGGAGATATTTAGATAATGGTGAGGAAAATCCACAATTCGAGTTAAATCAGCCAGTCTACAAAGGCGCACAAATTTTGCTGGCTGGCGAAAATTTCGGTTGCGGTTCATCAAGAGAGCATGCTCCATGGGCTTTAGCAGACTTTGGTTTCCGCGCAATTATCGCGCCTAGCTTCGCAGATATTTTTTATCAAAACTGTTTAAAAAACGGAATCCTGCCGATACGGGTCAATGAAGAAGTGTTTGAAACATTGCTCAAAAAAGCGGAAGGAAATGTGTACGAATGTACGATTGATTTAGAACAGCAAAAAGTATTTGATCAAGAAGGATTTGAGTTTCATTTTGACATTAATAAGCATTGGAAGGAAATGCTTTTAAATGGACGCGACGAAATAGGATTTACATTATTATATGAAGAGCAGATCAGCCAATTTGAACAAAAGGCAAAAGCGTGGGGATGATGATATTGCATCCTCCGCTTTTTCTTTTGATTCTTGTTTTCTCGTTGCCCAGCTGGTAAACTTGTAGCAAAATCATAAAGAGGTTTTCTACAATGAAAAAAGCGAATGGAAAAATCATTCCCTTTCCCCGACTTAAAGAACGATTGATTGAAAAAGGAATGAATGCGTTACATAATAAACAATTTGAACAAGCGCTCGACCTTTTTTTAGAGGCGAGATCTTGGAATTCAAATCACCCTGATATTGAAATAGGAATTGCTTTATGCTTAATGGAGCTTGGAGAATATCAGGAAGCAAAACAAATTTGTAAAAAAATGCTTCACGAAGCAAAAGGAAATTATTTTGAAATATTGCAGATGTATTTAACGATTTTAGTACAGCTTGGACAATATGATGAGGTAAAAACGACGATTGAAGCGGTTTTGGAAGAAAATAAACTTCCGGCAGCACATGCAGAACAGTTTTACAAGCTGCTTCATTTTAGCCGGAGGATGAGCGAAGAGCAAATCAGTCCAGAACCGAATGACGATGATCTTTTCAGCAGGCTGGACAAGCAAATTTCCTACATACATTCGATCAAAAATAATAATAATGTTAAAAAAAATTTACATACGATTGAAGAGATGCTTCAGTCAAAAACGGTCCATCCGGTTGTGAAAACAATGCTGCTGCAAATATTACGAGATCATGAAATAGCACGAATAATGACCGTTGAGAAATTCGGGGAAACTACCGCTGTAAATCCTATCCATCTTCAAGATTTATTAGAAATGACGTTTGCCAAAAAAGTGCTCAATCTTTTGGACGATTTTTTAGGAAATGAAAATCCAACCCTTTTCGAAGCTGTAAAAGATATATGGATTCGTCATTTATATGTCATGTATCCTTTTCATCCTAAACCGGAAAATGCAAATATTTGGGCAGCAGCGCTTCATTACGTTGGCTACGAAATTTTTGGGATCGTCATCAAGCTGACGGAAGTTGAGCGGATTTACAACATAAAAAGTGCTGAGTTTATTTCAGTTTGCGATAAAATTAGACAAATTGAAGAAATTTCAAACATTAGATGGTAGAGTCCTATTGAAAGGATTGTATCCTATGGTATAATAAAATGGTTGTAAAATGTATATTTTTTGTATGCACCTTTCTTGCTATTGGTGCGGTTATCCTTTTTTGACATATTTATTTTATGGCTTGTTTCTTTACGGACAAGGCATATAAAAAATTTTTATCGTGTACTCACGAATAATATTTATAGATTGTTGGAGGGAAACAAATGTCAGTTAAATGGGAAAAATTAGAGAAAAACGAAGGAGTCTTAACCGTTGAAGTAGATGCACAAACATTTAAAGAAGCGCTGGATCGAGCATTTAAAAAAGTTGTAAAAAATGTAGCCGTTCCAGGATTCCGCAAAGGAAGAGTGCCGCGCCCTATTTTTGAAAAGAGATTCGGTGTTGAGGCGCTATATCAAGATGCGCTTGATATTTTGCTTCCAGAAGTTTATCCAAAAGCGGTTGAAGAAGCTGGAATTGAACCGGTAGACCGTCCTGAAATTGATATTGAACAAATTGAAAAAGATAAACCGCTTATTTTTACGGCTAAAGTAACGGTCAAACCAGAAGTGAAACTTGGCGAATATAAAGGTTTGGATGTCCAAAAAGAAGATACAACCGTTACGGATGAAGATGTGGAAAACGAATTAAAACAGCTTCAAGAACGGCATGCTGAATTGGTTGTGAAAGAAGAAGGAAAAGTGGAAGAGGGAGATACAGTCGTCCTCGACTTCGAAGGTTTTGTTGACGGCGAAGCGTTTGAAGGTGGAAAAGCTGAGAATTATTCTTTGGAAGTCGGCTCCGGCACATTTATCCCTGGTTTTGAAGATCAGTTGATCGGGCTTGAAGCAGGCGAAGAAAAGGATGTAGAAGTAACGTTCCCTGAAGAATATCATGAGGAAAAGCTTGCTGGAAAACCGGCTGTCTTTAAAGTGAAAATTCATGAAATCAAAACGAAAGAACTCCCTGCATTGGATGATGAATTTGCAAAAGATGTAAACGATGAGGTTGAAACACTTGAAGAATTAAAGGCGAAAATTAGAGAGCGTTTAGAAGAGCAAAAGAACACACAAGCTGAAAATAAACTTCGTGATGAACTTGTTGAAAAAGCTGCAGAAAATGTTGAAGTGGACATTCCGCAAGTGATGATTGACAATGAACTTGAAAGAATGATGAATGAATTTCAACAACGCTTGCAATTGCAAGGCTTGAACTTAGAACTGTATTACCAATTCTCTGGTCAAAGCGAAGAAGAATTGCGTGAACAAATGAGAAAAGACGCTGAAAAGCGCGTGAAATATAACTTAACATTAGAAGCAATTGCGAAAGCTGAAAACATTGATGTGACAGAAGAAGAAGTAAATGAAGAGCTGCAAAAAATGGCTGACATGTACAATATGCCAGTTGAAAGCGTTAAGAGAGCACTCGGTTCAACAGAAGGAATAAAAGAAGATTTAAAAATTAAAAAAGCGGTCGATTTTCTTGTAGAAAATAGAAAAGATGTTGCATAATATAGTTACAGGAACATCATGATCTTTGATAAAGTTGATAACAAGGCGCGATTTGATCGTGCCTTGTTTTATAAAATGAAAAGCGTTAAATCGTTCGAAACTGTACATAATAATTGTCACATAACTATACATACTTTTCATTACCGCTTTTCTTTTGTTTTATGATAAAATGCGATACATACTTTTCTTTTGTTTGAAAAGCATTGTTCCCCGATTCATGCGTGCGGTTTATATATGGGTGGGGAGGCAATGAAGGAAATTAAGGGGTGATATCATGTTTAAGTTTAACGATGAAAAGGGACAGTTAAAATGTTCGTTTTGCGGAAAAACTCAAGATCAAGTGAGAAAGCTGGTTGCTGGTCCTGGCGTCTATATATGCGATGAATGTATTGAACTTTGCACAGAAATTGTAGAAGAGGAGCTTGGCACGGAAGAAGAGGCTGAATTTAAGGATGTTCCGAAACCGAAAGAAATTCTCAGCATCTTAGATGAATATGTAATCGGGCAGGAGCAGGCAAAAAAATCTTTGGCGGTTGCAGTTTACAACCATTATAAGCGGATTAATTCAAACAATAAAATTGATGATGTTGAGCTGTCCAAAAGTAATATTGTGTTAATCGGGCCGACAGGAAGCGGAAAAACGCTGCTTGCACAAACGCTTGCACGCATTTTGAATGTTCCATTTGCAATTGCTGACGCAACGTCGTTAACGGAAGCTGGATACGTTGGGGAAGATGTTGAAAATATTTTGCTGAAGCTAATCCAAGCTGCTGATTACGATGTGGAAAAAGCGGAAAAAGGAATTATTTACATCGATGAGATTGACAAAATTGCTAGAAAATCAGAAAATCCATCCATTACAAGAGATGTGTCTGGTGAAGGCGTCCAACAAGCACTTCTGAAAATTTTGGAAGGAACTGTAGCAAGTGTTCCTCCACAAGGCGGAAGAAAACATCCGCATCAAGAATTTATCCAAATCGATACGACTAATATATTATTTATTTGCGGCGGAGCATTTGACGGCATAGAGCAAATCATCAAGCGCAGATTAGGGCAAAAGGTCATTGGATTTGGAGCAGATAGCCGAAACAAAGAGCTTGATCAAAAGCAGCTGCTTTCAAAGGTGCTACCTGAGGATTTATTAAAATTCGGGTTAATTCCGGAATTTATCGGGCGTTTGCCTGTCATTGCCAGCCTTGAACCGCTTGATGAAGCAGCACTTGTCGAAATATTAACAAAACCGAAAAACGCGCTTGTTAAACAATATCAAAAAATGCTCGAGCTAGATGGCGTTGAGCTGGAATTTGAAGAAGAAGCATTATCAGAAATTGCGAAAAAAGCAATTGAACGAAAAACAGGTGCGCGCGGCCTTCGTTCTATCATTGAGGGCATTATGCTTGATGTGATGTTTGAATTGCCGTCTCGTGATGATATTACAAAATGTGTCATCACGGCAAACACTGTAAGAGAAAAAATTCCTCCGAAGCTGATTGCAAATGATGGAACCATTATAAATGAAGATACGAAAACTTCCGCATAAGACAGGTTTTGACGGGCTTTTTAGTCTTGAATTTGCTTTTGTAAAAAGATAGTTGTTCTCATAAAAATAAGAAGGATCGAGTTCATACAACTCGATCCTTCTTTTCATTAAAATCCGTCCTCAACATATGTTTAATCCGTATATGCAAAGGAAATAATAGGGGATAAACATTTGTTGAGGAGGAAACTCAGGATGAACTGGACAGGGATTGCCCTTTTCATACAATTAATTTTCGGAGTCATTGTCGGTCTTTATTTTTGGAATTTATTGCGGAATCAGCGGACGCAAAAAATTTCCATTGACCGCGAGTCGAAAAAAGAAATGGAACAATTGAGAAAAATGAGAGCTATCCAATTATCAAAGCCGCTTTCAGAACGAATTCGTCCAAAAAGCTTTTCTGACATCGTCGGACAGGAGGATGGCATCAAAGCATTAAAAGCAGCTTTATGCGGGCCGAATCCCCAGCATGTTATTATTTACGGACCTCCTGGTGTAGGAAAAACGGCTGCTGCAAGGCTCGTTCTTGAAGAAGCGAAAAGAAATAAAAAGTCTCCTTTTCAACATAATGCTGTTTTTGTTGAATTGGATGCAACAACAGCGAGATTTGATGAACGGGGAATAGCTGATCCTTTAATAGGTTCTGTTCATGATCCCATTTATCAAGGTGCTGGGGCAATGGGACAAGCCGGAATTCCACAGCCGAAACAAGGAGCAGTGACTCATGCACACGGCGGCGTGTTGTTTATTGATGAAATTGGCGAACTCCATCCCATTCAAATGAATAAACTGTTAAAAGTACTTGAAGACCGAAAAGTTTTTTTAGAAAGCGCCTATTATAGTGAAGAAAATTCTCAAATTCCAAGTCATATTCATGATATTTTCCAAAACGGTCTCCCGGCTGATTTTCGCTTGATCGGGGCAACTACAAGAACACCATCTGAAATACCGCCCGCCATTCGCTCGCGCTGCCTTGAAGTATTTTTTAGAGATTTAACGGCCGATGAACTCGCGGTCGTTGCTCGGAAAGCGGCTGAAAAAGTAAATGTAAAAATTTCAGAAAAAGGAATATCCATTTTAACTTCTTATGCCCGCAATGGAAGAGAAATTGCCAATATGATGCAAATTGCTGCTGGAATTGCCATCACCGAGGACCGAAATGAAGTGAAAGTCGAAGATATTGAATGGATTGTCCATTCCAGCCAGCTTACACCAAAATATGAAAAGAAAATTGGAAATGAACCTAAAGTTGGACTGGTGAACGGTCTTGCTGTTTACGGACCAAACAGCGGCTCTTTATTAGAGGTGGAAGTGACGGTTATTCCGGCAAAAGAAAAAGGAACGATCAACATTACAGGTATTGTAGAAGAAGAAAACATTGGCGACCGCGGAAAATCCATCAAAAGAAAAAGCATGGCCAAAGGCTCCGTTGAAAATGTCATAACAGTGTTACGATCAATGGGAGTTAATGCCCATGATTATGATATACATGTAAACTTTCCCGGCGGGGTACCTGTTGATGGACCGAGTGCAGGAATAGCGATGGCAACCGGCATTTTTTCTGCCATCCACAAAATTCCTGTTGATAATACCGTTGCGATGACTGGAGAGATCAGCATTCATGGGAATGTAAAACCGATTGGCGGAATTATTCCAAAAATAAAAGCTGCCAAGATGGCAGGTGCAAAAAAAGTGATCATACCAGAGGAGAATATGCAGTCAATTTTAAAAACGATTGAAGACATTGAAATTATTCCTGTTCGAAGCTTTCAGGAAGTGTTAGATTGTGCGCTCATCAATCCTCCAACGGAGCAAATTTATCCAGAGACAATCATAGAGAAAAAATCGGTTTAAAGCAGCGTCTTTATTCCAAATGCCTAACAGGGTTCAGGCCGTGGCACTGAACCTTTATTTTTATTGAGGCAGTTATTTATTCCTTTCAATAAAGATAAGTTTGAAAATAGACAGTGCAGAAAGAATAGGATAGAATTGAACAAGGACGCTGTATAATCTATTTTTCACATGATGGAGGTGTAAAAATATGGCGAAAAAAGAGAATAGAATCGTCCCCCTCCTACCGCTTCGAGGTTTGTTAGTTTATCCATCGATGGTGCTACATTTAGATGTAGGACGCGATAAATCTGTACAGGCGCTTGAGAAGGCGATGATGGATGATCATATGATATTTTTAACAACACAAAAGGAAGTTTCAATAGATGATCCAAAAGAGGATGATTTATACCATATTGGAACGCTGACGAAAATTAAGCAAATGCTCAAACTGCCGAACGGCACCATTCGCGTGCTTGTCGAGGGACAAAAAAGAGGCGAAATCAAAAGTTTTGAAAGCAAGGAACCATATATTTCTGTACAAGTTGATACTTATGAAGAACCGCTTCAAAAAGATGTTGAAGAAGAAGCTTTGATGCGAACTGCGCTTGAATATTTTGAGCAATACATAAAAATGTCTAAAAAAATTTCAAGTGAGACGTTTGCAACCGTTTTGGATATAGAGGAACCAGGAAGATTGGCCGATATTATTGCTTCTCACTTGCCGATCAAGCTGAAAGATAAGCAAGAAATATTAGAAACATTTGATGTGAAAGAAAGATTAAATAAAATTATTCAAATGCTCCATAATGAGAAGGAAGTTCTGCAGCTTGAAAAGAAAATAGGCCAGCGGGTCCGTCAATCAATGGAACGGACGCAAAAAGAATATTATTTGCGCGAACAAATGAAGGCCATTCAAAAAGAGCTCGGAGAAAAGGAAGGTAAAACGGGCGAAATAGAAGATTTGACTGAAAAAATCGAAAAATCGGGAATGCCGGAACATGTTTATAAAACGGCTATGAAAGAGCTAAGCCGATATGAAAAAATCCCTTCAACATCCGCTGAAAGTGCGGTGATCCGCAATTATTTAGACTGGCTCATTTCCTTGCCGTGGAACAAGGCAACAGAGGACAGACTGGATATAAAGCTGGCGGAAGTGATCTTAAATGAAGAGCATTACGGACTAGATAAAGTAAAGGAACGGGTGCTTGAATATTTAGCAGTGCAAAAATTAACAAATTCGCTTAAAGGCCCTATTTTATGTTTAGTGGGACCGCCTGGCGTTGGGAAAACATCTCTTGCCCGTTCTGTTGCAAAATCATTAAATAGAAAGTTCGTTCGAATTTCTCTTGGCGGCGTTCGGGATGAATCGGAAATAAGAGGCCATAGAAGAACATATGTCGGTGCGATGCCGGGTCGGATCATTCAAGGGATGAAAAAAGCGGGAACGATTAATCCGGTATTTTTGCTGGATGAAATTGATAAAATGTCCAGCGATTTTCGCGGTGATCCTTCAGCTGCTCTTCTTGAAGTGCTGGATCCGGAGCAAAACCATAATTTCAGCGATCATTATATTGAAGAGTCGTATGATTTATCAAAAGTCATGTTTATTGCGACAGCTAATAATTTAGCAACTATTCCAGGTCCGCTGCGCGACAGAATGGAAATTATCACAATTGCCGGTTATACCGAATTAGAAAAAGTTCATATCGCCAAAGATCATCTTCTTCCAAAACAATTAAAAGAGCATGGACTGAAAAAAGGTCACTTGCAAATAAGAGAAGAAGCAATTTTAAATATAATTCGTTATTATACGCGCGAAGCAGGGGTAAGAGGGTTAGAACGCCAAATCGCAGCAATATGCCGAAAAGCAGCGAAAACGATTGTAACAGGTGAAAGAAAAAGAATTGTTGTAACCGCTAAAACTCTTGAAGACTTTTTGGGCAAAAAATTGTTTCGATACGGTCAGGCAGAATTGCAGGATCAAATCGGTGTGGCGACCGGTCTCGCATATACGACGGTCGGCGGCGATACGCTGTCCATTGAAGTGTCCATCTCTCCGGGTAAAGGCAAGCTGATTTTAACCGGAAAGCTCGGAGATGTCATGAAGGAATCGGCTCAAGCCGCTTTCAGCTATATTCGATCTAGAACAAAAGAACTAAAGATAGATCCAGATTTCCACGAACAATATGATATCCATATTCATGTGCCTGAAGGAGCTGTTCCAAAAGATGGACCGTCTGCAGGCATTACGATGGCAACGGCGCTTATTTCAGCATTAACTGGAAGACCGGTTCGAAAAGAAGTCGGAATGACAGGTGAAATTACTTTAAGAGGCCGCGTTCTGCCGATAGGCGGTTTAAAAGAAAAAACATTAAGCGCCCATCGTGCCGGTTTAAAGAAAATTATTTTGCCGAAGGAAAATGAAAAGGATTTAGATGATATTCCGGAAAGCGTAAGAAAAGAATTGACTTTTGTTCTTGTCTCACATATGGATGAAGTATTAAAACATGCATTGGCAGGAGAAAAAGAATGAAGGTAACAAAAGCAGAAATTGTCATAAGTGCGGTTAAATCTGATCAATATCCATCAACCGATTTTCCAGAAATCGCTCTGGCAGGAAGGTCTAACGTCGGGAAATCTTCGTTTATTAATAAAATGATCAATAGAAAAAATTTGGCGAGAACCTCTTCAAAGCCTGGGAAAACGCAAACGTTAAACTTTTATTTAATTAACGATCAATTTTATTTCGTTGATGTTCCCGGATATGGATTTGCCAAAGTGTCGAAAAGGGAGCGGGAAAAATGGGGGAAAATGATCGAAGCGTATTTGCTCAAAAGAGAACAGCTTAAAGCATGTATTCTTATCATTGACATCCGCCATGCACCTACATCTGATGATGTCATGATGTACGAATTTTTAAAATATCATGGAATTCCTGCTGTAATTGTCGCAACAAAGGCGGATAAAATTCCTAAAGGAAAATGGCAAAAACACTTAAAAGTAGTGAAGGAAACGCTAAAAATGGAAAAAAATGATCCGCTTATTCTTTTTTCAGCAGAAACTGGCTACGGAAAAGAGGATGCATGGTCAGCCATTTATCCATTCCTATCATAAAACGAAATTGCTTTAGGCTGAATGCAGAAGGAAAAGCTCGAGAAGCTTTACCGCTTCGAGCTGTTTCCTTTTATTTTTTTCTGAAAAACAATAAATACAAACCTGCAATAACAAAAAGAATCGGCCAAAAGGCTTGCCAATTGGAAACGCTCTTTTGAATAAAAGATGTCAAAGCGGACGGAAAATAGTAAAGGAAACTTCCGATCAAAAGAAGGATAAATCCTTGTGCAAACCCGCTTTTTGTTTGAGCAGACCGAATGATGAAAGCAAGGGCAATGATCCAGATCATTGCGGTTAAATCATCAGGCCAGAACGGGAATGATTTTCCCCATAAAAAATGGATGCCAAGGCCAAGCAGCAGAACGGCAGGAACGATTGCTTGGTCATCCTTTTCCGCTTTTGCCTGAACCATAAAGGCGATGCCAAACATGATAAAAAAGAAAGGCAAAGTGTTCATGTTCATATTGAAAAAGAGATCGAAATTTTTCAACAAGAAATAAAGCCCGATCTCCAGCATAATCATAGCAACAAACGTCCAACGCACTTAACGATCACCTCTGTTTTGATGACTTGATTCCGGCCCTCTTTTTTGATAATATTTTTAATGTAATAATTAATATAATTTATATCTGTTTCTTACTTAATTCATCATATCATACAGTTTCATATACTGTTCACATTTTTTTGTCGATATTTTGTTATAATAAAGTCAGTATGTATTTGCTTTTGGGGGGTCGGAGATGCATATTTTAGCTGTTGGGTTAAATTATAAAACAGCCCCTGTTGAAATTCGCGAAAGGTTGAGTTTTAGCAGCAATGATTTAGCTTCTGCAATGAAACGGTTGAAGAATGAAAAAAGCATTTTGGAAAACGTGATCGTTTCCACCTGCAACCGGACAGAAATCTATGCAGTTGTTGATCAGCTTCATACAGGGCGTTATTATATAAAAGCATTTTTAGCTGAATGGTTCAATATGGACATTGAGGAGTTCGATTCGTATCTAAAATACTTTGAAAATGAACAGGCTGTCCAGCACTTGTTTCGGGTGGCATGCGGCCTGGATTCTATGATTTTAGGCGAAACGCAAATTTTAGGACAAGTCCGTTCAAGCTTTTTATTAGCTCAAGAACATAACACGATCGGAACGATTTTTAATCAACTGTTTAAACAGGCAGTTACATTGGCTAAAGAAGCACATTCGGAAACGGAAATCGGTTCAAATGCTGTTTCCGTCAGCTATGCTGCCGTGGAATTGGCAAAAAAAATTTTCGGCGACCTATCGAGCAAGCATGTGCTTATTTTAGGCGCAGGAAAAATGGGAGAGCTTGCCGTACAAAATTTACATGGCAGCGGAGTCAAACAAATTACAGTTATGAACCGTACATTTGAAAAAGCGAATGAATTGGCGAAGCGTTTTTCCGGACAAGCAAAAATGATGTCTGAGCTTCAGTGTGCGCTTATTGAGGCAGATATTTTAATTAGTTCAACAGGTGCAAAGAGTTTTGTGATTTCGAAAGACATGATGTTAGATGTTGAAAAGTTAAGAAAAGGCCGCCCGTTTCTGATGGTGGATATTGCGGTTCCACGCGATTTAGATCCTGCATTGAGTGAAATAGACAGCATTTTTTTATATGATATCGATGATTTGGAAGGAATTGTCGAAGCGAATTTGCAGGAAAGAAAAGAAGCGGCTGAACAAATTGAAATCATGATCGAGCGAGAGGTCTTGGAGTTTTCGAAATGGCTGAATACATTAGGGGTTGTTCCGGTTATTGCTGCATTGAGGGAAAAAGCTCTTCTTATCCAATCGGAAACAATGAAAAGTATTGAACGGAAGCTGCCGAATTTGACAGAACGCGAAAGAAAAATATTAAATAAACATACGAAAAGCATTGTCAATCAAATGTTGAGAGATCCGATTTTAAAAGTGAAAGAGCTGGCTGCTCTTCCAAATGGCGAACAATCTTTGGAATTGTTTAAAGAGATTTTTAATTTAGATTTAGATGAGGAATTAATAGAACAAACTCCTTCCGTTCAATTAAAAACGCATTCAAAAAATGTTTCACTTGAAATGTAAGTGAAAGGAAAAACTAATATATGTTTGATTGGAATATCATTAGATTAAACGAATTGATGATTGTTTTATATGCATTG
This sequence comes from Aeribacillus sp. FSL K6-2833, assembly GCF_037965815.1. GTDB lineage: Bacteria > Bacillota > Bacilli > Bacillales > Aeribacillaceae > Aeribacillus > Aeribacillus composti. The sequence goes on from NZ_CP150189.1 coordinate 1,123,053, forward strand.
AGCGTTTTCTTATATTTTATAGATTTTTTGCATCATAACCGGAAGGCAAACAAAATAGCCTTCTGGTTACTTTCTATTGTCTGGGTTTTACAATCCTTTTTTTTATTTTCGCAAATGGCGCAAACGGGCAGATTTCCGGTTTTAAACGTAGCGGAAGGCCTTTATTTTTATGCATGGGTATTGGTCACTCTTTCCCTTGTGATCAACCGGCTGCTTCGAGTCGATTTTATTGTCTTCTTTACGAATGTCATTGGTTTTATCATTATGGCCATCCGGACGTTTGCTCCTTCAGAGGCAGTATCGACTGAAGTATCCAGCAGGTTAATTTCAGAACTGTTATTGATCCATATCACGATGGCGATACTATCATACGGAGCGTTTTCGCTTTCATTTGTTTTTTCCATTCTTTATTTGATACAGCACAACTTATTAAAAAAGAAAAAATGGGGGAAAAGGCTTCATCGCATTCAAGATTTGGCAAAACTGGATTATATGACATATGTTTTAAATATGATCGGTGTACCTATATTGCTGCTAGCTCTCATTTTAGGAATGATATGGGCTTATTTAAAGGTACCAAATTTGAACTGGTATGATGCAAAAGTGATCGGCTCATTTTCTGTTTTAGGCATATACAGTTTTTATTTGTATGCCAGAGTAGTAAAAGAGTGGCAATGGAAAAGAATTGCCTTTTTAAACGTTGCCTCATTTTTAGTGCTGTTAATTAATTTCTTTTTATTTGGAAGCTTATCGAATTTCCATTAATGCATGTGCTCAGGAGGATGTTTATGCGAAAAATTATTGTCGGGTCAAGGCGAAGTCGGTTAGCAATCGCCCAAACAAATTGGGTGATCGAGAGATTAAAAGAGCTTGGGGCCCCATTTGAATTCGAAATAAAAGAAATTGTCACAAAAGGTGATAAAATAGTTGATGTCACTCTTTCAAAAGTAGGCGGGAAAGGCCTTTTTGTAAAAGAAATTGAGCAGGCTATGCTAAACGGTGATATTGATATGGCCGTGCACAGCATGAAGGATGTGCCGGCTGTCTTGCCGAATGGCTTGACGATCGGCTGCATTCCTGAACGAGAAGATTACCGCGATGTTTTGATTTCGAAGGATTGCCAAACTTTAAGAGATTTGAAAGTTGGCGCTGTTGTTGGAACGAGCAGCTTAAGAAGGAGCGCCCAAATTTTAGCCGTCCGCCCCGATGTAACCATCCGTTGGATTCGCGGAAATATTGATACGCGTCTAAAGAAGCTGCGGGAAGGCAACGATTATGATGCAATCATTTTAGCAGCAGCAGGTCTTAAACGAATGGGCTGGAAAGACGAATTGGAAAATGCGTACTTTTTACCGCCTGATATGTGCGTTCCGGCAGTCGGTCAGGGAGCTTTGGCGATAGAATGCCGAGAAGATGATCATGAACTGCTTGCAGCTTTAAGAAAACTAAATGACGAACGGACGGAGAAAGCCGTTTTGACAGAGCGGGCTTTTTTGCATGATATGGAAGGAAGCTGTCAAGTGCCTATTGCTGGTTTAGCTCAAGTTGATGAAAATGAAGAAATTGTGTTAACAGCACTTGTTGCATCTCCGAATGGAAAAACGGTATATAAAGAGACGAAAACTGGAAAAGATCCGAATTTACTTGGAAAGGATATGGCAGCACTTCTATCGTCTCAAGGCGCCAAAGAGCTGGTCGAACAAGTGAGAAAGGAGCTAAACCATGAATGAGTGCTGAAAAACCATTGAATGGTTTTAATGTGTTAGTGACGAGAGCGAACAGCCAGGCTGCCGAATTCTCAAAGAAAATTCAAGCGGCGGGAGGCTGTCCTATAGAAGTTCCGTTAATTGCAACAAGGAAAACAGAAACGGATTTCAATGCCCTCCCCGTTTTAAAACAGTTAACATCTAAAGACTGGATTGTTTTTACTAGTGCAAACGGCGTTCAATATTTTTCCGAACATGTAAAAGACTTGTCATTGGAATTAGAAGATCTGAAAAACGTCAACGTTGCTTGTGTCGGTGTAAAGACAAAAAAAGCTGCGGAGAAAATAGGATGGAAGGTTTCTTTATGTCCTGAAGAGTTTCGTGCCGAAAGCTTAGCGGAAGAATTAATCGATCATGTTCGGCAAGACAGCAAAATAGTAATTGCCCGCGGGAATTTGGCACGCACTTATTTACGTGAAGTATTAACAGAAAAAAAGATTTTTTTCTTTGATTTTGTTGTTTATGAAACAATACAATTGTTGGAAAATGAAAAAGAAGTGTTGCATTTGCTTGAAAATAAAACGATTGATTTTATTACGCTGACGAGTTCTTCCACAGCTTCTGCATTTATGCAAATTGTCAAAAGAAACGGGTTGGAAAACAGGATTCAGGATATTGTGTTTGTTTGCATCGGACCGATAACAAGAGATAAATTACTGTCTTATAAAATAAAGTGTACTTGCATTATGCCAGAAAAATATACAATTGATGGAATGCTGGAAAAAATGTGTGCATACGCAGAAAAAAGGGAGGAATAGATCATGCTGAATTTTGCACGGCATAGACGATTGCGGCATACAGCTAATCTGCGGGCTATGGTCAGGGAAACCCGCCTTCATAAAGAAGATTTAATATATCCGATTTTTGTTGTCGAAGGGGAAAATCAAAAAAATCCAGTGCAATCGATGCCGGGAGTTTTTCAAGTTTCATTGGACCGGTTAAATGAAGAAATTGAAGAAGTTGTCAAGCTGGGAATTAAATCAGTTATTTTATTCGGCATTCCTCATGAAAAGGATGAAGTCGGTTCAGGAGCATACCATGATCACGGCATCGTGCAGCGGGCTATCGCTCAAATTAAACAGCAGCATTCTGATCTTGTCGTTATCGCAGATACTTGTCTATGTGAATATACTGATCACGGTCATTGCGGAGTTGTGGAAAACGGGCAAATTGTAAATGATGCTTCGTTAAAATTATTAGCCAAAACAGCTGTCAGCCAGGCAAAAGCCGGGGCGGATATAATTGCTCCATCCAATATGATGGACGGATTTGTCGCAGCCATTCGGGAAGCGCTTGATGAAGAAGGCTTTGTTCATATTCCAATTATGTCATATGCGGTCAAATATGCCAGTGCTTTTTACGGTCCGTTCCGGGAAGCAGCTGAAAGCACGCCGAAATTCGGTGATCGGAAGACGTACCAGATGGATCCGGCTAACAGGCTGGAGGCATTAAGGGAAGCAGAAGCAGATGTTAAACAAGGATGCGATTTTTTAATTGTGAAACCGGCGCTTTCTTATTTAGACATTGTCCGTGATGTTAAAAATCATTTTAACCTTCCTGTCGTTGCTTATAATGTAAGCGGCGAGTACTCAATGATTAAAGCGGCAGCTGAAAATGGATGGATTGATGAAAAAGGCACTGTCCTTGAAATGCTTACAAGCATGAAAAGAGCCGGCGCGGATTTAATGATTACGTACCATGCAAAAGATGTTGCCCGTTGGTTAGATGAACAGTCTGATTATTGAAAAGGGGGCTCATTTCATGAAATATGAACGTTCGATAAAAGCATTTGAAAAAGCGAAGACGTTGATGCCCGGCGGGGTCAACAGCCCTGTGCGCGCGTTTAAATCCGTTCAAATGAATCCGATCTTTATTGAGCGCGGAAAAGGTTCTAAAGTGTATGACATTGATGGCAACGAATATATTGATTATGTTCTTTCATGGGGACCGTTAATTTTAGGACATGCCAATGACAGAGTTGTTGAAGCATTAAAGAAAATAGCGGAACAAGGAACGAGCTTTGGGGCGCCGACCTTGATTGAAAATAAGCTGGCGGAGCTCGTTGTGGAGAGGGTTCCTTCCGTTGAAATTGTGCGGATGGTGAACTCTGGTACGGAAGCGACAATGAGCGCATTGCGCCTTGCCCGCGGATATACGGGAAGAAATAAAATTTTAAAATTTGAAGGATGTTATCATGGCCATGGAGATTCGCTGCTCATTAAGGCTGGATCAGGAGTTGCCACATTAGGGCTTCCGGATAGTCCAGGGGTGCCGGAAGGAATTGCCCAGCATACGATTACTGTTCCATATAATGATTTAGAGAGCGTCCGCTTTGCTTTTGAAAAATTTGGCGAAGACATAGCTGCCGTGATCGTCGAGCCAGTAGCCGGAAATATGGGTGTTGTACCGCCTAAAGAAGGCTTTTTAGAAGGCTTGCGCGAGATCACCAAACAATACGAATCGCTTCTGATTTTTGACGAAGTGATGACCGGTTTTCGCGTTGACTATCATTGCGCCCAAGGATACTTTGGAGTGACTCCGGATTTGACATGTTTGGGGAAAGTCATTGGAGGAGGACTTCCAGTCGGGGCCTATGGCGGACGGGCGGACATCATGGAAAAAATCGCTCCTGTCGGTCCTATCTATCAAGCGGGGACACTTTCAGGAAATCCGCTTGCGATGACAGCCGGATATGAAACACTCATTCAGCTTACACCAGACACATATAAAGAATTTAAAAGAAAAGCGGATAAATTAGAGGAAGGATTGCGCAAAGCTGCTCAAAAATATGAAATCCCTCATACGATTAATAGAGCGGGATCAATGATCGGATTTTTCTTTACAAATGAAGATGTTGTCAATTACGAAAAAGCAAAAACATCAAACCTTGATTTTTTTGCAAAGTATTATCGTGTTATGGCGGATGAAGGCATTTACTTGCCGCCTTCCCAATTTGAAGGAATGTTTCTGTCAACAGAGCATTCGGATGAAGATATTGAAAAAACAATTGAAGCATGTGAAAAAGCTTTTTCGGTTTTGAGATAACGAGCTAAAAGGACTAGCTTCTGATTGAAGCTGGTCCTTTTATTTTTGTTTCCCGTGCATATTTTGCCATCCTCCTTCATACATCTTTAATGGCACGATAAATTAGATTGATTGGAGAAAGGAGGAAGCCCGCATGTCCATTGAAGAAACGTCCGTTTTACGATTTTCGGTAGAGGAATCGGTCTTGTTTCGCCATCATTTTCAACCTTCTGAACTATTGTCCATTTCACTGGAACCTGACATCTCAATTGAAGAACATGATGGATATGTAACGATAAAAGGTGCTCTAGAGCTTTCCGGAGAATACAAATTCGATGGAGAGGAGCAACAGAACGATAAACTTCTTCAAACCTCCTCCATCGCCCGTTATATACAAAATGTAGAAGCGAGAAATGACGGTGTAATGGAATTTAGACACGAGCTTCCGGTCGATATTACAATACCGAAAAAAAGAATTGCCAATTTAGAAGAGGTGTTTGTGGCGATTGAATCATTTGATTATGATTTTCCGGAAGCAAATGGTTTAAAGCTTATAGCTGATCTATCCATTTACGGAATTCGAGAAGAGCAGGCGGAAGAAACTGCTGCAAATGAAGTGGACGAGATCATAGATGCTGAAGCGGAAATCTCATCTGTTCGACAGTCTGATGAAAGGGAAGAAGATGAAACCGAATCAACGCTCAAAGAAAATCGTTTCAATGATGAACCAATCAACAAAGCGGAAAATATTGAAAAAGACAATGAACAGAAAAGTCTTAATGAATATTTCGAATTCGATACAGCCGAACGCGATCAAAATGAGCAAATCGAAGATGATCGTGATGTTGTTCAAAAGGATGACAATGAAGAGACGGCAGACATTGTTTTTATGATGCCATTAAAGAGAGAAGAAGAAACGGAAACGGATTACGATACATTCACTGTTGAAGCGAAGAAAAATCAAGTCAGTTTGGAAGAGAAAGGCCGCATTGAAGAAGAAAAGCCAGTGATCAATAAAATTTCCAATTATGTCGAAAAAGACGATGAAGAAAAAGAATCTGTAAGGAAAAATGATAACACCTTATATTTAACAAAGTTGTTTACGAAAAATGAAGAAGAAGAATTTTCTAAATTAAGAATGTACATTGTCCAGCAGGGAGACTCGCTCGAAAATATTTGCGAACGCTACAACATTACGCTCCAGCAGCTCAATCGAGTAAATCAATTTCACCATGATAAAGAGATTAGTGAAGGAGACATTTTATATATCCCGGTTCTTGAAACACAACAAACGTAATTTTTGCAAGCGGCTTGAGAGGGATCCAACCACCTCAAGCTTTTCTTTATTTTCTTTAAAGGCGTGTGGGAAGATGAGCGATGATCTGAAAACGGCCATGAGGATTTTGCAGCATTATCCAATCAAACCGATTTATTTAGAGAAAAAAACAAAAAATGTCTTGAAAATTCATTGTGAAAAAAGAACATATGCTTTAAAACGAACAACGATTAAAAAGCAAAGAAACATTCTAAAATTATATTCAATTTTTCACGACTTTCCATCTTTAGGAATCGTGCCGATTTATAGGACAACGAACGGAAATGTGTTTGTTAATGACTCAACGCAATCGTTTTATTTAATGCCTTGGATGGAAGGTTCAATCGTTGATGAAAAAAATGCCTCAATCCTTTTTTACCACTTAGCGAAACTCCATAAAAAAACAAAACAGGAAATCAACATACCTCTAGTTCAGCTCGAAAATGTGTATCAACAGATTCAGAACAAGTGGAAGAGAAATTTCAACCTGCTGGAAGCATTTATGGAACAAATCGAAAAAAAATGGTATATGTCGCCTTTTGAATTGGCGGTCTTCAGCTATTATTTTGAAACGAGGCAAGCCATCTTATTTGCTGAAGCGAAGCTTGATGAGTGGTATAACGAAATAAAGCAATCCCCTCACATGCGAATTGCACTGAACAAAGTAAATGTCTCCTTATCTCATTTTCTGTTAGATCCAAAAGGGAAAATTTATTTTATTAATATGGAAGATGCAGCATTTGCTACTCCAATTTATGACCTTTTCTTAATGTTTATGAACCTCTCCGAAGCGGAACCAACCGTTAGTGATGAAAATGTGCAATATATATCAGATTACGAAAAAGTGCTTCCTTTAACAAAAACTGAGAGATTGCTGTTGGTAAGCTATTTATCTTATCCAGCCAAATTATTAAAGCTTGTCCGGCAATATCAAAAAAAGAAAAGCGAAAAGGGAGAATTAGAATATTGCAAACAGCTGTTAAGAGCATACTGGCAAATGAAAAATACCGGGTACATTGCTTTAAAATGGAATGAAAAACTAGAAAACGATTCATTGGCATCAGAATGAATGAGGGATCTGTCAGCTTTAGCCCCGTTCCATATACAACGCGGCTGCTAGAAATAGTAAAATGGCTAATAAAATAATATCAAACATAGTTGGTAAAAGGATTGTTCGAATTCCCTGAAAAATCGTTAAAGGAACGATGAACTGTTCAAGAGTAGATCGGAATTGTTTAATAAACGATTGAATATAGTATGGTTTTATTTTTTTTCTCATGCTGATCACCTTCAACTTTGTTAATTTATATTATGAAATAAAGAACATTTTGTGATTTTTGTTTAAAGGTTAAGGAAGATGGGGAAAATATTGACGAAAAAAACAATTTTTTAGTACTATTAAATATAGAAATTTATATAGTTTGTGAAAATGTGTTGAAGGGGAGTAGTACAACGAACGACTCCTTCCAGAGAGGGAAATCGCAGGCTGGAAGATTTCCTAGGAGATCCCGTTGGAAAGTCGCCCTGGAGCAGCTTCCTTGAAAGCTTTTAGTAAAGGGAGCCGGCATTAGCCGTTACCTGAAAGAAGTGCACAGACGTATCTGTGAAAAAAGGTGGTACCGCGAAAACATCTCCTTTCGTCCTTTTAGGATGGAAGGAGTTTTTATATTTTAGAATGAAAATAAGGAGGTTTTCATAAATATGTCGAATTCACAAATCACTCTTTCCCCAAAATACGATCCGAAAACGGTTGAAGAGGATCGGTATGCATTTTGGCTCGAGGGAAAATTTTTTGAAGCAAAAGATGATGAGGGGAAAACTCCTTTCACGATCGTTATTCCTCCGCCAAACGTCACCGGTAAGCTTCACCTTGGACATGCATGGGATACAACTCTTCAAGATATTATTACCCGAATGAAGCGAATGCAAGGGTACGATGTTTTGTGGCTGCCAGGGATGGATCATGCGGGAATCGCCACACAAGCCAAGGTGGAAGCAAAGCTGCGAGAAGAAGGGAAAAGTCGGTATGATCTCGGGCGGGAAAAATTTGTAGAAGAAACATGGAAATGGAAGGAAGAATATGCAGACCATATTCGCAAACAATGGGCAAAATTAGGCCTAGGTCTTGACTACACAAGAGAGAGGTTCACCCTTGATGAAGGTCTTTCAAAAGCTGTAAGAGAGGTTTTTGTATCGCTTTATAAAAAAGGTCTTATTTACCGAGGAGAGTACATTATTAACTGGGATCCGGTGACAAAAACAGCCCTTTCCGATATCGAAGTCATTTATAAAGAAGTGAAAGGGGCACTTTATCATTTAAAATATCCGCTGGCTGATGGATCCGGATATATTGAAGTCGCGACCACTCGCCCGGAAACGATGCTTGGGGATACAGCAGTGGCAGTTCATCCTGATGATGATAGGTATAAGCATTTAATCGGAAAAACAGTGAAGCTGCCAATAACAGGACGGGAAATTCCGATCGTCGCAGACGAATATGTCGATATGGAATTCGGTTCAGGAGCAGTAAAAATAACTCCTGCACACGATCCGAACGACTTTGAAATCGGAAACCGCCACAATTTAGAAAGAATATTAGTCATGAATGAAGACGGGACAATGAATGAAAAAGCGGGAAAATATGAAGGAATGGATCGCTTTGAATGCCGGAAGCAGTTGGTGAAAGACCTGCAGGAGGAAGGAATTTTATTTAAAATTGAAGAGCATATCCATTCCGTAGGCCATAGTGAACGAAGCGGAGCAGTTATCGAGCCGTATTTATCAACTCAATGGTTTGTGAAAATGAAGCCTTTGGCCGAAGCTGCTTTGAACCTTCAGAAAACAGAAGGGAAAGTTCATTTTATTCCTGAACGATTTGAAAAAACGTATTTGCATTGGCTGGAAAACATTCGCGACTGGTGTATTTCCCGTCAGTTATGGTGGGGACATCGCATTCCAGCTTGGTATCATAAGGAAACAGGCGAAGTTTATGTTGATCATGAGCCGCCTAAAGATATTGAAAATTGGGAGCAGGATCCAGATGTGTTAGATACATGGTTCAGCTCTGCTTTATGGCCGTTTTCAACAATGGGCTGGCCTGATAAAGAGGCAAAAGATTATAAACGCTATTATCCGACAGATGTCCTTGTTACCGGGTATGACATTATTTTCTTTTGGGTTTCGCGGATGATTTTCCAAGGATTGGAGTTTACTGGGAAAAGACCGTTTAAAGATGTTTTGATTCATGGACTTGTGCGCGATTCAGAAGGAAGAAAAATGAGCAAATCATTAGGCAATGGCGTCGATCCGATGGATGTTATTGACAAATACGGTGCGGACTCTTTGCGCTACTTTTTAGCTACCGGCTCAAGCCCAGGGCAGGATTTAAGATTCAGCTTTGAAAAAGTAGAAGCCGTGTGGAATTTTGCCAATAAAATATGGAACGCCTCCCGCTTTGTACTGATGAATTTGAACGGTTTAACATATGAAGAAATTGATTTAAACGGAAAAAAATCAGTGGTAGATAAATGGATTCTCACACGGTTAAATGAAACGATTGAGCTTGTTACAAGACTTGCGGAAAAATATGAATTTGGCGAAGCCGGTCGGGTGCTGTACAATTTTATTTGGGATGATTTTTGCGACTGGTATATTGAAATGGCAAAAATTCCGCTGTACGGAAATGATGAGGAAGCGAAAAAGACAACTCGTTCCATTTTGGCATATGTGTTAGATCAAACATTGCGACTCCTTCATCCTTTTATGCCGTTTATAACAGAAGAAATTTGGCAGCACCTTCCTCATCAGGGAGAATCGATTACAATTGCTTCATGGCCGGTTGTACGTCGGGAGCTTTCTGATGAAAAAGCTGCAAACGAAATGAAGCTTCTAGTTGATGTGATTCGCTCAGTCCGTAATATTCGCGCTGAAGTGAACACGCCGATGAAGAAGCAGGTGGATATGATCATTCATGCTCATAGTGAAGAAGTTAAAAACCAGTTGGAGAAAAACCGCAGCTATTTAGAGAGATTTTGCAATCCTAGCTCATTAACAATTGATACAAACATTGAAGCTCCTGACAAGGCTATGACAGCTGTTGTGAGCGGGGCAGAAGTATTTCTTCCTCTTGAAGGACTCATTAATGTGGAAGAAGAAATCAAACGGCTTGAAAAAGAATTAGAGAAATGGAATAAAGAAGTCGAGCGCGTTCAGAAAAAGCTTGCCAATGAAGGATTTATTAAAAAAGCACCGAAAGAAGTCGTAGAAGAAGAGCGGGCAAAAGAAAAGGACTATTTAGAAAAACAGCAGGCGGTGTTAAAACGCCTTCAGGAGCTGAAAGGCTAAAACAAATCCGGGTATGCCCCGGATTTTCTTCCATCAAAACGTTTATGATACATCCGGCCATTCAAATTCATTGAAAATGTTCGAGAGTTCAAGGAGGGGAATTTATATGTTTCAAACATATGAAGAAGCACTCAAGTGGATACATTCCCGCCTAACCTTTGGAATAAAGCCTGGTCTCCAGCGAATGGAATGGATGATGGAAAAGCTTGATCATCCGGAAAGAAGATGCCGCTTCATTCATGTAGCCGGAACAAACGGGAAAGGATCAACGATTGCTTTTATGCAAGAGGTGTTAAAAGCCGCTGAATATAAAGTAGGTGCTTTCACCTCGCCTTATTTGGAATCATTCAATGAACGAATTACGATAGATGGCAATCCCATTTCTGAAGAGGAAATATTGCAGCTATCCAATGTGATCAAACCGGTTGTTGACGAGCTTGAGAAAACGGAGCTTGGAGCACCGACAGAGTTTGAAGTCATTACTGCGATGATGTTTTATTATTTTGGCAAAATCAACGTGCCGGATGTTGTTTTATTAGAAACAGGACTCGGGGGAAAATGGGATTCTACGAATATTGCGAATCCTATTCTTTCAGTGATTACAATGATTGGACATGATCATTTAAACATCCTTGGCTCAACGATAGAAGAGATTGCAGAGCAAAAGGCAGGCATTATTAAAAACGGAGTTCCTGTCATTACAGCTGTGGAACAAAAGGAAGCCCTTGATGTCATTGAGCGTGTTGCAAAAGAAAAAAAAGCAAAGCATTATTGGCTCACTAGGGATTTTCACGCAGGAGATTTTGATGAATTTTTTGTACAAACCCCCTTTAAACGATATAACAGCCTTTCATTACAGATGAAAGGAAACCATCAAGCGATCAATGCTGCACTGAGTGTCATGACGCTTGATTATTTAAGAGTTTATTATTCGTTTATCATAGAGGAGGAGCATATACAGGAAGGACTGAAGCGCACTTTTTGGAAAGGGCGTTTTGAAGAAGTAAAGGAAAAACCGAGAGTCATTTTGGACGGAGCACATAATCCGGAAGGAATGGCAGCGTTGAAAGAAACTGTACAAAAGTTTTACCCTGATAAGAAAATCATCATGTTATTTTCGTGTGTGAAGGACAAGCAATATAAAGAAATGATCGAGCAGGCTGCACAAACGGCAAATCGAATCATTTTTACAACCTTTCATTTCCCGAAAGCAGCTGATGCGAAAGAATTATACGAGGCTTGCGACATGAAGGATAAAGAGTATGAAGACAATTGGGAGCTTGCCTATGAAAAGATTATCAACACAATGGATGACGAAACGGTTCTCATTATTACAGGTTCCCTTTATTTTATCGGTGAAGTGAGAAAACATATAAAACATAGCTCATGAGTACGAGGATGTCGAAAAAAAACGACAACAATTATGAACGAGGCGACAAATGTCTCGTTCTTTTTTATTTTACATATGTTAGCATAAAAAAAAGTTTGTCCAGCATAAAAAGGGCGGTGATCATTTTGGACAAGCCATCATCGAAAATAACCATTAAAATCAACGGTCAGGAAAACAATTTTTCCAACGATACGGATGTTTCTGCTGAACCAAGTGAAACTGGCAAACAATTAAAAGTATCCAGCTGGGAGGAAAAGGTGAAGGCTGAAAAAGAAATGGCAGCATCAGAGGATAAGAACGAAGAGGAGACATCTTTTCCTTGGATTTTGCCGGATGATGAGGAGGATAAGAAAGAAAACCCGAAAATAGCCTTCTCAAAGAACAATAGCAGAACGCTGCCTCCTAAAATAAAAAATTATGTGATATCGATCATATTTGCTGTTATTCTTGGACTGAGTTTTGGTGTTTTAGCCCTGCAATTTATTTCAAACGATTCAATGCCTGTATCATCTGAATTGAGGGATGTGTCAAAGTCTCCTCAAAGACAGAACGTTAGCAATGCTTCAGCGCCAAGCGGTGCGGAAAACATCGTTTTTGAAGTTTATATGGTACAAGCCGGAAAATTTACAAAAAAAGAAGGGGCGGAAACCGTCAGCGGGCAGATAAAGGCTAAAGGATTGCCTTCTGTTATCGTTCCACAAGGCGGCGATCATTACGTATTCGTTGGGGCAGCGTTGGATAAAAAGACAGCAGAAGAGTTGAAAAACATGGCTGAATCACATCAAATTGAAACGTTTGTGAAAAAGATGAAATGGGAAGGAAAGGTGGAAAACGAAAAAACAAAAACGGTCGTTGAGGAGATGCTGAAGCTGTCTTCGTCTTTTGTGAATGGAACCGCCCCGGAACAAGAGAAAGTAGAGTCATTATTAAATGAGGCTGGCCAAATAAAAGACGATTCAATTTTGGCAGCAGTAAAAAAACTGCAAACAGAAAAATCGGCAAATGAACAGCTATGGAGCCTGCAGCAGTCGCTGCTAGATTTTTTTGAAAAACTTTCTTGATAACGGGAAAGCGTTTGCTCGAGCATACGTTTTCTTTTTTTATTTTCACAAGCAGTTTTCCTTAGATAATGTAGTTTTTTCTGTAAATTGAATAAATGTTTTTATTAATGGCGATTAGATAATTCTTTTTTGAAAAATTGTTTGCAAAAGCCTTTTTTGATAACATACGGATAGTATTGGTTGAAAGGATGAAATAAAAATGGAACGCCTCATACTTGCATCAAGCTCTCCGCGAAGAAAAGAACTCCTCAAGCTGTTAGGAATACCATTTGCTGTGATTGAAAGCAATTTGGAAGAGAGGCTGGACGAAGAAGCTGAACCCGAAAAAGCCATTCAAAAACTTGCCTTTCAAAAAGCCTTTCATGTAGCCGAAAGGTATAAAGATGCATATGTCATCGGAGCAGATACGGCGGTGATCCTCGAAAATCGAATACTAGGAAAGCCGAAAGACCGCCGTGACGCCTATTACATGTTAAAATCACTTTCTGGGAAAACACATACTGTTTTAACAGCAGTTTCGATTATTCATGGTGAAAAGCATACGACATTTTCTGAATCAACAAAAGTTACTTTTTGGCCGCTTTCAGACAATGAAATCCTGGAATACATTGAGACAAACGAACCGATGGACAAGGCGGGTGCTTATGGAATTCAACGTTTCGGCTCATTGCTAGTGAAAAAAATTGATGGCGATTATTTTACAGTTGTCGGTCTTCCTGTTTCAAGACTGTACAGAGAATTAAAAAATTTTGGATTTCACTGGTAACAAACAAGGGGGAAAGATATGCTCGCTATTCGAGATTTTCCAGAAGAAGAAAGACCAAGGGAACGATTGATACACAACGGACCAAAAGGCCTTTCCAACCATGAGCTGCTGGCAATTTTATTGAGAACAGGGACAAAGGGAGAATCAGTGCTTGAACTGGCGAATAAGCTTTTAAAAACTTTCGGGGGTCTTAGAATGTTAAAAGAGGCGTCAGTTCAGGAAATTATGGGCATACCCGGCATTGGAAAAGCAAAAGCGGTGCAAATTATAGCAGCATTAGAATTGGGAAAAAGAATTCATCAGCTCGCATACGAAGATCGGTATGTCATTCGTTCTCCACAAGATGCCTCCAATTATGTCATGGAAGAAATGCGCTTTTTAAAACAAGAGCATTTCGTAGGTTTATATTTAAACACAAAAAACCAAGTGCTGCATAAGCAAACGATTTTCATCGGCAGTTTAAATACATCAATTGTTCACCCAAGAGAAGTCTTCAAGGAGGCATTGAAATGTTCAGCTGCATCTTTTATTTGTATCCATAATCATCCATCAGGAGATCCCTCCCCGAGCAAAGAGGATATCGAAGTCACGAGGCGCTTGTCCGAATGCGGAAAGTTGATCGGGATTGAACTTTTAGATCATATCATAATCGGAGAGCGTAAATACGTCAGTTTAAAAGAAAAGGGATATTTATAACGCTTTTTAAAAGGTTTTATGTCAATTGTTGGGGTGCACTGGATATGAAGTGCACCTCTTTTTATGATGTGTGAAGATTAGATCTATGAAATTATTGATAAATGACTTCCAATTTTTTAAGCTTAAAAATGACATTCGCAGTTTTATGAATTTTTATCTTTGAATATCTATTGCTGATGGAGAATGGCTTGATATATAATCAATAGCATCCCTTTACTTTATTGGAAAACTTCCATATATAAGGTTCTATTTTATATTACTCATATGATGCTCCTGTCTTTTATAATGAATTGTAAGGAAGCATGTTTTCATTTAAGATTACAGACTTCTGAAGTTAAGATCCTCGTCGCACTGCTGCCTATGTGATTGTGCACTTGAATTTGTATTGATGTTCTTTTTTTGGCAACCACATCAGATCAGCTAACTTATTATTGAAAAACAATTCATTTTACTCTAGTCATTCTACCTCAGTTCCAGCAACAAAGTTTTTATGAAAACCACTTATATGTATAATCTTACATTTCACCCAAAATTTTGTCATTGCGAAAAAGGAGTTATTTTTACACACTTTATATGATTAAAAAACTTATTTTCCCGAGTTATAAATGGGTGAAAAAGTATGCCTTCATTTAAAATCAATCCTAACACGTATTACAGTTAATAGCTTTGGATTCTGAACTGCTAGCGCTTTTTCGGACAGATTTTTGCGCTTCTAGACACGTAATGCGAACAACCACCGTCTTGCTGAATTTGCAGGGGGACAGATGGGAGACATCAACGGTATATAACATACTGACCAGCCTCGCAAAGACACGATAAAAAGCTGCTTGAAGCAGGGCAGTAACGTTATTACAACGCGTAAGTGCATGATAGAAGGAATTTCAAAAAACATTTGCACGGCCTCGCGAGCTCCAAATGATGTCCGCATTTATAAAGGGTTTGCGACATAAGAAGAGCCAAAGTTGAGGAAAAATCTCATATTTTAGTGATTTTCAATAATAGATGAACTTGAAACTTCGGCAGAATTGTTATGTAATACTTTATTGGAGTCATTTGAATTGAAACACAATCAACTGAAAAAACCATTATTTTTTATGACATTCTAAACCATTGCTAATAAAGAGTGCAAAGGGGGGATTTGTAAACATAAAATAATATTTTTTGTATGGACTTGTAATATTTTTAAGTTATTATTCTCAATGGATAAATTAAATCAAGGCTTTCATACGGGCGGTATTTGCTGTGACATCTATTTTTCATCCTCTATTCTCCACTAGGAAAATTTTTTAGTAAAAATTTTTGAGGCGTCCAACACAATGATCAGCTTTTCATCAAGTTTCATGAAAAATACCTCGCAAATTTTTATTTTACGCAGGGTATTGATAGCACTTTTTTTTTTGAAAAATTACGTTATAATATAATTTATGGGTTTTTTCAATAATGATTAGACATTTACATGAATATAAAAACGTATTTATTTTGGAAGAAAGGGAGATACAACAGCTATGTTTGGAATTGGTACGAGAGACCTTGGAATAGATTTAGGGACAGCCAATACGTTAGTGTTTGTGAAAGGAAAAGGTATTGTAGTGCGTGAACCATCTGTTGTTGCTTTGCAAACTGATACAAAGCAAATTGTTGCAGTTGGTAATGATGCAAAAAATATGATCGGGCGTACGCCTGGAAATGTTGTAGCACTTCGACCAATGAAAGACGGAGTGATTGCTGATTATGAAACGACTGCTACGATGATGAAATACTACATAAAACAGGCAACAAAAAATGCAGGTATTTTTTCGCGAAAACCTTATGTGATGGTTTGTGTTCCTTCGGGAATAACTGCGGTTGAAGAACGTGCGGTCATTGATGCAACGAGACAAGCAGGCGCTAGAGATGCGTATACGATCGAAGAACCATTTGCGGCTGCTATTGGAGCCAACCTTCCAGTTTGGGAACCGACCGGAAGCATGGTTGTAGACATCGGCGGGGGAACAACGGAAGTTGCCATCATTTCTCTCGGCGGAATTGTGACAAGCCAATCTATACGTGTTGCCGGTGATGAAATGGATGAAGCCATCATTAACTATATCCGTAAAACCTACAACTTAATGATTGGTGATCGGACAGCGGAAGCGGTGAAGCTTGAAATCGGTTCTGCAAGCGCTCCGGAAGGTGTTGAAAACATGGAAATTCGCGGAAGAGATTTGTTAACAGGCCTTCCGAAAACGATTGAAATTACTGCGACAGAAATTTCAGAGGCATTACGCGATACTGTCTATGCGATCGTAGATGCTGTAAAAATTACTTTGGAAAAAACTCCGCCTGAACTTGCGGCGGATATTATGGATCGAGGAATTGTTTTAACGGGTGGGGGCGCCCTTCTTCGCAATTTAGACAAAGTTATAAGCGACGAAACGAAAATGCCTGTAATCATTGCGGAAAATCCTCTTGATTGTGTAGCGGTCGGAACAGGAAAAGCTCTTGAACATATCCACCTATTCAAAAATCGTACAAAAGACCACAGATAAGTTAGAGGTGTAAATCATGCCACAATTTTTTCTAAATAAACGATTAATTGTGCTCCTTGTCGGGATCATTATTTTGGTGGCATTGATTGGTTTTTCCCTAAAGGAAGACCGCAATCTTTCGTGGCAGGAGAAGTTTATTCAAGATTCGGTTGGACTAGTCCAGAAGGTATTTCATCAGCCCGCACAATATATTGCGGGCTTCTTTGAGAATTTGAATCATTTAAAAAATACATACGAAGAAAACGAGCTGCTTCGCAAACAACTGAATAATTATATTCAATTGGAGGAAAAGCTGCAGGAATTAGAACAGGAAAACAAACAATTAAAAGAAGAATTAAAATTATCTGCTGATAACGATATAAGAAAATATAAGTCGATCCAAGGGACAGTCATCGCAAGAAATCCTGATCGTTGGCATGATTATATCAAAATTGATAAAGGCGAACAGCACGGAATCAAAAAAGACATGGCGGTTATAACGGCAAAAGGATTGATCGGGAAAGTGAAAAATACTTCTGAATTTACGTCCACCGTTCAGCTTTTAAGTGCTTCCGACAGAAAAAACCGGATTTCAGCAATGGTTCATACGAATAACGGAAAGGTATTCGGCCTCATTGTCGGCTACAGTGAGCAGGAAAATGCTCTTGAAATGAACATCATTGAATCAAATGCTCAAATCAAAGAAAATCAAATTGTAGCGACTTCTGGCCTTGGCGGAGTGTTTCCTGAAGGTTTAGTGATCGGAAAAGTAAAAAAAGTCGAACTTGATTCGTACGGATTAACAAAGATAGCTTATATAACCCCATCAGCTGACTTTTATGATATAGATCGTGTCATGATCATCGAGCGGGTTCTTCCAACAGTTGATATCAATCAATTGGAAGAGGAGGAAGACTCTTGAGAACGTTTTTCCTCCCCGTAATGGTTATGTTTATTTTCGTATTGGAAAGCATCATCGTTGATCTTGTTCCGATCCCTTTTCTTTCAGATCACCAAGTGGCAGTTCCCCATCTTTTACTATTGATGATTGTCATCTTGGCAGCGTACGGCTCTCGGAAAATTGCCGTCATTTATGGAATTGTTTTCGGTTTATTGTTCGATGTTGTTTACACGCAAGTTATCGGCATATATGCTTTCTCATTTCCGACCTTGGCATATTTAGTGATGCAAGCTTTGCGGGTGCTCAATCCCAATATTTTTGTTTTAATTTTTTTAACTGAGCTTTCCGTTGCATTGCTTGAATTTTTCACATACGGTATTTATTTACTAATCAGGATGACAGCTGTTCCTCTGCAATTGTTTACAATTGATCGCCTGCTACCGACACTTGCTCTGAATTTTGTATTAGCTTGTGTGTTAATCTATCCTTTAAAGAAATTCGTTTTGGGCTTGAAAATAGGTGAACACAACGATTAAGTTTTAAAGTTTGATAGAGGAGTTTTTGTTATTGCTGTCGAAATAGATTTTTGTTGGGGTGAACTTCGTGAAAGCTCAAAGACCATATTATGTAACGATTAAAGGCACAAAGGATGGATTGACATTATATTTAGATGATTCCTGTTCGTTTCACGATATTGTGAATGAACTGGATTCGATGCTCTCCAAAAGGCAGTATGTTCAGGAAAATGAACCGATGATCAGGGTGACGATAAAGGCTGGAAATCGTTTTTTGACGGAGGAACAAGAAGAGAAAATAAAAGACGTAATAAGAAAAAAAAGAAATTTAATTGTCGATGCAATTGATTCAAATGTCATTTCAAAGGAAGAGGCGTTGAAGTGGAAAGAGGAAGCAGATGTTATCTCAGTTGCTAAAGTCGTCCGTTCTGGGCAAGTGTTGAAAATTAGAGGGGATTTGTTGCTGATAGGAGATGTCAATCCTGGCGGGACAGTCATGGCAACGGGCAATATTTTTGTCATGGGGGCTTTAAAAGGCATAGCTCATGCTGGTTTTGAAGGGAATCGAAATGCAGTGATTGCCGCCTCCTTGATGAAGCCGACACAGCTGAGGATCTCCGATATTTTAAGTAGGCCACCCGATCAGAAGGAGCCATCATTTCGAAATGATATGGAATGCGCATATATTGATGAAAATGGGACAATCATTATTGAACGGATTCAACAATTAGCTCATCTGAGACCCAATTTAACTAGGCTTGAAGGGGGAATAATGAATGGGTGAGGCAATTGTGGTCACTTCTGGCAAGGGCGGGGTCGGCAAAACAACAACTTCTGCAAATGTTGGTACAGCCCTTGCCATTATGGGAAAGAAAGTTTGTCTAGTTGATACAGATATCGGCTTGCGGAACCTCGATGTTGTCATGGGATTGGAAAACAGGATTATTTATGATTTAGTTGATGTTGTCCAAGAACGATGCAAAATTCATCAAGCTCTCGTAAAAGATAAACGCTTTAATGATTTTCTTTATTTGCTGCCTGCAGCGCAAACTAGCGATAAAACTGCCGTAACACCTGAGCAGATGAAAAAATTAATTGATCAGCTAAAACAAGATTTTGATTATATTATTATCGACTGTCCTGCCGGGATTGAACAAGGATATAAAAATGCCGTATCCGGTGCGGATCAAGCGATTGTCGTGACAACACCAGAAGTTTCCGCTGTGAGAGATGCGGATCGAATTATCGGTTTGCTGGAGAAGGAAGATATTGAGCCGCCACGATTAATTATTAATCGGATCCGAAATCATTTAATGAAAAACGGTGATATGCTGGATGTCGATGAAATTGTCAGCCATCTTTCTATTGATTTGTTGGGGATTGTAATTGATGATGATGAGGTAATAAAAGCGTCTAATAATGGTGAACCGATTGTAATGAACCCTGACAATCGTGCTTCCATTGCCTACCGCAATATTGCGAGAAGAATTTTAGGTGAAGCGGTTCCGCTTCAATCATTAGATGAGCCTGAAAAAGGTGTTATCGCAAAAATCAAAAAATTTTTTGGAGTACGTGCTTAATCCTAATCAATTTAAAAATCACACTTCCTTGAATAAAGCATTAGCTTTTTTCTTTGCACACATTAGAATCACTGCCATCACACTGATATATCTCCCACCTGCTGATCGGTTTTTTCTTCTATCTCTTGAGGTGGGAGATTTTTTGAAGGCTGTACAAAATATTTCCTCTTGAATCTTTTCCCTTTCAATATGATTCAATAATCGTCAATTTTTCTTCTGCGTTTGTCCGCTGTTTTGGTTCTGGGATTGAGGCAGGATAGCCAATATGTAGAAGGCCGACAATTTTTTCTCCTGGTTCTACTCCAACTTTTTGTCGGAAAGATGGTGAATAAATATAAGCACCTGTTTTCCATATAACGCCAATACCTTTTTCCCATGCAGCTAGTTGAAAATTTTGGATTAATGCACTTTTCGCTTTTAAATCCTCCTCCCACTGCTTTTGACGCGGATCCTCTTTCATGATTACCAATAAATGTGCTGGAATCGGCAGCAGCTTTTCTCGTAATCGATCGATATTTTTTCCATTGTTCGTTTCTTGTGCAATAGCAGCAACTAATTTTTCTTTTCCTTCATTCATAAACAGCACGAACCGCCATGGCTCTCTTAATCCATGATTAGGAGCCCAAACAGCCGTATTTAATAATTCACATATTACTTCTTTAGGGATTGGATCTTTCTTAAATTCTTTAATCGATCGACGCTCTTTAATTATATTGGCTACTTTGTATGTTTCCATTGGTATTTCTGATGCCTCCTTAATAATAATGATTTTCAATTAGAATTATTTCAAAATTGAGGCGATATGTAAATGTTTATTTTTACAGTCGTAATCGTTTACAAAGGGAAGGAGACAGGTGCGAGAAATCATTTCAAACAGCTGATACAAGAGCAATGAAAACGATTAAAAATACAGAATATTCAATTAATAAAATATGAATTCTTTACATAAGAACTATAAATGAGAAAGTTTCGCATGGATGAACAATTGCTAAAACTAGATATAACAGCATGATGCGAAAATATGTTCATCCAGCAATTGATTCATGCACATTTATATTCCCTAATGAGAAAGATCATTCATAAGAAATATTAGATGACTCATTTCTACGTTCAAATCTCAGATGGAAGGTGACAGTGATGGAACATGGAAAATCCACAAAAAAATGGCCGGCCGTTGGTCCGGGGTTAATTGTCGCAGCAACGGGCGTCGGAGCCGGTGATCTAGTTGCTGCCTTAGTTGCCGGTACAAATTTTGGACTTGTCTTTTTATGGGCAATCATTATCGGGGCTATTTTAAAATTTGCCTTAAATGAGGGTGTTGGCCGATATCATTTGCTGACTGGAAAAACTATTTTAGAAGGCTGGCATTCTATGGGATTATGGGCAACAAGCTATTTTGGCGTTTATTCGGTTATTTGGGGATTTGTTTATGGAGCGGCTGCGACTTCATCTTGTGCATTGGCTCTGTCTGCATTATTTCCTGTCTTGCCTTTATGGGTATGGGCGGTTATAAGCGGTTTGTTAGGTTTTTTATTAACATGGATAGGGCAATATAAGCTATTTGAAAAAGTTATGAATCTTTTAATTCTACTTATGTTTATTTCGGTTGTCGGCTCAGCTGTTATTGTTTTGCCGGAACTTTCTGATATCATGGACACTGCTGTTCCGGCGTTGCCGAAAGGGTCACTGCTTTACGCACTCGGATTAATTGGGGGAGTTGGCGGATCCATTACCATGGCGTCTTATGGCTATTGGCTGCAGGAAAACAATTGGAAGGATCGATCCTACCTCCGCTACGTTAGATTTGACTCCATGATTGCCTATATTACTACAGCAGTTTTTACAATTTCTTTATTAATTTTAGGGGCTGCATTACTATATGGAACGAATACAAACATTAACGGTGAGCAAGGTCTCGTATCATTTGCAACCATTTTAGGAAACGAGCTGTCCCCAACTGTACGCATCTTATTTCTCATCGGTTTTTGGTCAGCTTCCTTTACATCAGTATTAGGTGTTTGGAATGGCGTCTCTTATTTATTTGCTGATTTTGTCTATACTGTTAAAAAACATGATGTGAATAAAGAACAATTAAGTAAGACAAAAGCTTATAAATTTTTTGTTTTTTGGTTAACATTCCCGCCAATGCTCTTGCATTTTATAGGAAAACCTGTGAGCCTCATTATTTTGTATGGTGCCCTTGGTGCGCTATTTATGCCCTTTCTGGCGCTGACCCTTATCTATTTGCTTAATAGTAAAAAGCATCTTCCTCATAAGGAAGATCGAAATAAATGGTTTTTCAACGTACTTTTGAGTTTAAATATTGTTTTATTTTTCATTTTATCGATCAATGAACTAGTCAACCTATTTCGTTAAGCGGCTTCAAATAAGAGGCAGTCTAGCTTTTGTGTTAATTCACCATATACTACTATTTCAAAAAGAAGACGACAAAAGCATTTTGTGGTCTTCTTTTTGATTTCAAAATTTTGCTTTTCTCGGATAGCGCCATATTTTATTTTGCTTCATCCAGTATTCCTTTGAACCAGAAAACAGTGAAGAACCTACTTACTAGGTTGTAGGTAAAAGTTCTATATCAAGGTCAAAGATAAACATTTGCCTAGATATCGCTTTAAGAAATGCAAAATGGCTTTATTGTCATAAACGGTAAGGACAGGGCATAAACTTGTACAAAATTGCAAAAGGATGATGGATGATGAATCGTCGAGCAAAAGAAATAAAAAAACGAATAGCAAAGCGTAAACGAAAAAGAATGAACAGCATGCTTTCGAGCAGTTCAAGCAGCAGTGATGATACATCTGTTCCATTTATCAATCAAATCACACAAGAAAACGTGCAAGTTGACGCGGACTCCCCTCTTTATGTAGAGGCAGAAGGAAGTAAAAATTTTCATCCATTGTTTCGTTCGGACGTTTTTATAACAAAATTGCTAATCTCTGCCTGCATCGTCCTGATGATCGGTATTATTTTTAAAAATGACCGGGCAGAATTTCTGAAAGCTAGAGATTTCGTCAGCCATGTGATGGAAAAGGAGTTTAACTTTGCATATGTTTCCAAATGGTACGAAGAGCAATTTGGGAATCCATTAGCGTTTTTGAAAAAACAATCGAAAGAGGAAAGTGGATCTAAAGAAAGTCAATATGCGGTTCCGGCATCAGGAAAGGTGCTTCAGAGCTTTAAAGATACCGGGCAAGGTGTGATGATCGAAACAAATAATAAAACGGTAGAGGCCATGAATGAAGGAATTGTTATTGAAGCTGGAAAGAAGGAGGATACTGGTCTGACTGTGGTGATTCAACATGCTGATGGAATAGAAACCTGGTATGGGAACCTGGAAGAGCTAAATGTAGCGCTGTATGACTTTGTCGAAACGGGAAAACCTGTAGGCAAAGTAAAGCAAAGCCAAAACCAGCACGGAACATACTATTTTGCCATAAAAAAGGGCGACACATTTATTGACCCGAGTCAGGTGATCTCATTTGAATAAATATTTTTCCTTATTGTCGAAAATACATATTCATCCTATCTTTTGGGTGTTGATTGCAATCGGAGCAATGACAGCGCAATTTAAAGCTCTTTGCATCCTTTTCTCAATAGTTTTTATTCATGAAATGGGACATGCTGTTTGCGCCAGTTTTTTTTCATGGAGGATCAAGTCCATTCAGCTTCTTCCTTTTGGCGGTGCAGTGGAAATGGAGGAGCATGGAAATCGTCCCTTGAAAGAAGATCTGTTTGTTGTTATATCTGGACCGATTCAGCATTTATGGATGCAAATAGCTGCATGGATTTTTTGGGAAGCGAATTTCATAAACGACTCTACATATGAAATGTTTATTTTTTTTAATATGTCTATTTTCCTTTTTAATCTTGTTCCCATTTGGCCCCTTGATGGAGGAAAGCTTCTTTTTATTTTGCTGAGCAAACAAAAACCTTTTTCAGTTGCTCATAAGGAAATGCTTCGCATATCTGCAGTTGTTTTTTCATGTTTGTTCCTTTTTTTGCTTTTTTTTAACCCTACTCTTTTAAGCGGGTGGATTATCGCAGCCTTTATCGTTCACTCCATTTATACGGAATATAAACAAAGACAATTTGTATATATTCGCTTCTTGATGGAAAGGTATTATGGAAATCATCAAGCGTTCACAGTGTTAAAGCCGATCATTGTTGATCGCGATGATTTGATTTACCACGTGCTGCTGAAATTTCAGCGGGGTTGCAAGCACCCTATTATAGTGGAGGACGATGGAAAAAAACTTTTTCAGCTTGATGAAAATGAGCTGCTGCACAGTTTTTTTTCGGAAAAAAAGACGGACGGAAAAATGGGTGATTTACAGTACGTTTATTGACGCCTGCAGGAAAACATGGTATTGAAATAGGAAACAATACATGAAAAGAGGTTGTTGGGTTGCGGCAATTAATTATAAATAAAAAAACGGATGATGAACGCATTGCATTATTGGAAAACGGACGACTGGCGGAAGTATGGATAAAAGAAAAAAACACGATTGTCGGCAACATTTATAAAGGAAAAGTAACAAAAGTCCTTCCTGGTATGGAGGCTGTTTTTGTTGATTTAGGTCAGGGAAGAAACGGCTATCTTCACCGGAATGACATTATGTCATATTTTGAGACGTCCCGAACGAATGGGGCATTAAAAAATAAAAATGTCCGGCATTTTATTTCTCAAGGTGAAGAGGTAATCGTTCAAGTTGTAAAAGAATCAGGAGAATTTAAAGGCCCTAAAGTCACAATGAATATTGAATTGCGATCCCCTTTTTTTGTATATCAGCCCTTTGGCCGCTCGGTGGCAATTTCCAAAAAAATTATTTCCCAGGAAGAAAGAAAAAGATTGCAGCTTCTCGGGGAAACGTTATGCTCAAACAAAGGGGGCATCGTTTTCCGAACTGCTGCGGAAAGAGCGGATGACCAAACAATAAAAAAATGGTTCGATGACATGCTGAGCAGTTTTGAACAACAGCTGAAAAGCAAAAAAGTGCCGAGCTTATTATTCGGTTCAGAAAGTTTTGTAGAGCAAATTATCGCTGAAATTTCACCGCATGTATTGGATGAAATTGTCATTGATGACATAAGCACTGTAAAAGAATTGAAAAAAAATTACGGAGATTTGTTCCCATTTTCCATTGATTTTTATTCCGAAAACGAAAATATTTTTTCTTATTATGCAATCGAACATGAAATCGAAAAGGCGCTGAAAAAAATTGTTTGGCTAAAAAACGGCGCGTTTATCGTAATTGAAGAAACGGAAGCAATGATTGTCATTGATGTTAATACAGGGAAATTTTCGGGGAAAAATACGTACCGAGATACGGTTTTAAAAACCAATGAGGAAGCGGCAAAAGAAATTGCCCGGCAGTTAAGATTAAGAAATTTGAGCGGGATCATTTTGATCGATTTTATTGATATGGAGAAGGAAGATCGAAGCCGGATTTTGAGATTGTTTCAAAAAGAATTGGAAAAGGACCGCATTTTCACAAAAGTCATCGGTTTTACCGAATTAAATATATTGCAATTAACAAGGAAAAAAACTCGAAAATCTCTTTCCAAGCTTTTGCTCGAACCATGTCCAGTATGCGGCGGAACAGGAAGAAAAAGGACGGTTGAAAGCATTGCTTTTGAACTTGAAAGAACCCTTCTTGAACATGCTGGATCAGATGACGAAGCCGTCCTTGTAGAAGCGGCCCCAGAAGTTTGCGATTTTTTTACATGTGAATATGAGAAACATTTAAAAAAGCTTGAAGAACTAATAGGCATGAAGATTTTCTTCAGTCCTTCCGATCATGTAAAAGGATTCGAAATTCGCCAATGGGGAACAGAAGAGGAAGTGGCTTTACGGATCTCCAAAATGTATTGACATATACATTCATATTTTGTTAAGATCAATTTGTTATTGTTTTTTGTAGCACCCGTGCTACAACCGCTCAGTTTGGGTTTGAAGCTCGGTTATCCGACACCCTAATCTGGCGAGTCTTAGTTAAATAGGAGGTGCAGAATATGTACGCAATCATTGAAACTGGCGGGAAACAAGTGAAAGTTGAAGAGGGTCAAGCCATTTATGTGGAAAAATTAGACGCTCAAGAAGGTGAAACAGTTACTTTTGACAAGGTGCTTTTCGTTGGAGGAGACAACGTAAAGGTAGGTAACCCGCTGGTAGAAGGAGCTACGGTTACGGCAAAAGTTGAAAAGCATGGCCGAGGTAAGAAAATTATCGTTTTTAAATATAAACCGAAAAAAAATTACCGTAGAAAACAAGGTCATCGCCAACCGTACACAAAAGTTGTCATTGAAAAAATTAATGCATAATAAAGGCTGTTTCATATGATACATGTGACCATCCATCGTTCGAAAGAAGGATTCATCCGGTCGTTTACAATGAAAGGGCATGCGGACTTCGCAGAGCACGGGAAGGACATCGTATGTGCAGGCGCTTCAGCTGTTTCTTTTGGAGCAGTAAATGCGATCAAAGCTTTAGCCAATGTCGATATGAATGTTGAACAATCGGAAGAAGGCGGATTTTTGCACGTACAGGTTCCTGATCAAGTTGACACGGATTCATTTGAAAAAATCCAATTATTGCTTGAAGGAATGCTTGTTTCATTACAAACGATCGAGCGAGGGTATGGAAAGTTTATTCGAATCGTTACAAAAAAAGATTAGGAGGTGGCACTCATGCTAAAATTGGATCTTCAATTTTTCGCATCGAAAAAAGGAGTTGGGTCCACGAAAAACGGACGTGATTCCATCGCAAAACGATTAGGTGCAAAACGTGCGGACGGCCAATTTGTTACAGGCGGCTCCATTCTTTATCGTCAAAGAGGTACAAAAGTTTATCCTGGTTTGAATGTTGGCCGCGGCGGGGATGATACGCTTTATGCGAAAGTAGACGGCATCGTCCGTTTTGAACGATATGGACGCGACAAGAAAAAAGTCAGCGTGTATCCGATAGCAAAAGAAGCATAAGCAAACACTTGAAAAACTCTAGCCTTTTTGGTTAGAGTTTTCTTTTTCGGTGTTTTTTTAATGGAAAGTTGATATAATTTTTGTACATGTTTAAAAAGATAGCTTGATGGGAGTGGAACCATGGCTGATCAAAGAGAGAGATGGAGTATTGTTGACGCATTAAGCCACTCCAGACATGATTGGATGAATAAATTGCAATTAATTAAAGGCCATTTATCATTAAAAAAATACGATCGGGTGAAGGAAATTATTGATGAAATTGTCGTGGAAGCAAAGCAAGAATCAAAACTTTGCAATTTAAACATGCCCAGTTTTGCAGAGCTGCTTTTAACATATAACTGGAAAGGACACCTTCTCATTTTGGATTATGAAGTGCTAGGGGAAGCGATGGATTGTTCTAGTCTAGATGAGGAAATGTTCCATTTTACAACAGATCTTTTTCAAATCCTTAATCAAAATATTGATAAAAAACAAGAAAATCATATAACCGTAACATTAGAACTCTTTAAAACAGAAAACAATGTCCGGTTCTTTTATGATTTTAATGGTATACTAACGGATGATAAGACTCTTTTAACATTTTTAGAGCAGTACCAATCAGATGCAATCACCATTCAACAAATACATTTTGATACATATGAATTTACATTGATGGTCAGTAAGTCGTGATGAAACAATGAAAGGAGGCTGAAGCTCAATGTTTGTCGATCAAGTGAAGGTATATGTGAAGGGCGGAGATGGCGGGAACGGCATGGTTGCTTTCCGCCGAGAAAAATATGTTCCGAAAGGAGGCCCTGCAGGGGGAGACGGCGGAAAGGGCGGAGATGTGATTTTTGAAGTGGATGAAGGTCTTCGGACGTTAATGGATTTTCGCTATAAAAAACATTTTAAAGCTCCAAAAGGCGAAAACGGGATGTCTAAAAATCAGCACGGGAAAAATGCCGAACCCCTTGTTGTGAAAGTTCCTCCCGGTACTGTTGTAATCGATGATGATACAAAAGAAGTGATCGCAGATTTAACCGAGCACGGGCAAAGAAGCGTGATTGCCAAAGGAGGACGGGGCGGCAGAGGAAACACCCGATTTGCCTCGCCAACGAATCCGGCGCCCGAAATATGCGAAAAAGGGGAGCCGGGAGAAGAACGATATGTAACATTGGAATTAAAGCTTTTGGCTGATGTCGGGCTTGTCGGATTTCCGAGCGTTGGGAAGTCCACTCTTTTATCAGTTGTATCAAGTGCTAAACCAAAAATCGCTGCCTACCATTTTACAACGATTGTGCCGAATTTAGGTGTTGTTGAGACCGAAGACGGACGCAGTTTTGTGATGGCAGATTTACCGGGTCTTATTGAAGGCGCTCATCAAGGAGTAGGTCTTGGACATCAATTTTTGCGTCATATTGAAAGAACAAGAGTCATCGTTCATGTCATTGATATGTCCGCAATGGAAGGCCGTGATCCGTATGAGGATTACCTGACGATCAATGAAGAATTAAAACAATATAATTTAAGGCTGACGGAGCGGCCGCAAATTGTTGTCGCCAACAAAATGGATATGCCAAATGCTGCTGAAAATCTTTCACAATTTAAAAGAAAGCTGCAAGACAAAAATGTCAGCATTTTTCCAATATCAGCCGTTACACGCCAAGGAATTCGCGAGCTGTTATTTGCTATTGCCGATTTATTGGAAAAAACGCCGGAATTCCCTCTTTACTTTGACGAAACGGAAACATCTGCTCCGAATCGTGTCGTGTATACATTAAAGGATGAAAAGCCGAGCTTTACCATCAGCCGTGACAGCGATGGAGCGTTTATTTTATCAGGTGAAAAAGTTGAAAAGCTGTTTAAAATGACCGATTTTTCAAGAGACGAATCCGTTCGCCGTTTTGCAAGACAGCTTCGCAAAATGGGGGTAGACGACGCATTAAGAGAGCGCGGTGCAAAAGACGGGGATACAGTAAGGCTGCTGGAATTTGAATTTGAATTCATTGAATAAAACATTTTGCACATAAAATTTGTGTCCTTCATGCTTCATCGCATATGGGTGGGAAAGGAGACGGTAGATGAAAGACGAAATTTTTTATTTGGTAAGGGAAGATGTGCTGCCGGAAGCAATGAAAAAAACGCTCGAAGTGAAAAAGCTTCTTGAACGAGGCAAAGTCTCGTCCGTTCAAGAAGCAGTGCAGCTCGTTGACTTGAGCCGAAGTGCGTTTTATAAATACAGGGACGCGGTTTTTCCTTTTCATACTGTTGTCAAAGAAAAAATCATTACGTTGTTTTTCCATTTAGAAGATCGTTCCGGAACTCTGTCGCATTTGCTTAAAGTTGTGGCTGAAGCAGGCTGCAATGTGCTGACAATTCACCAAACCATTCCGATTCAAGGAAGAGCCAATGTGACTTTATCATTAAACACGAACGGAATGAAAGAAGATATGAACGTTTTATTATTAAAATTGCGGAAGCTAGAATTTGTAGAAAAGGTCGAACTATTAAGTTCAGGTGCATAGAATTAGGAAGGAAGATATACAGATGAAAATCAGCTATTTGGGACCGAAAGCAACATTTACTCATTTGGCCGTCTCAAAATTTTTTGAAAACGATGTAAAACTAGTCCCTTACCGAACGATTCCACATGTCATGGATGCAGTCGTCAAGCAAGAAACAAACATTGCCGTTGTTCCGCTTGAAAACGCGCTTGAGGGGTCGGTCAATCTTACAATTGATTATTTAATTCATGAAAATACACTGCATATTGTCGGTGAAATTGTTGTTCCAATCAAGCAGCATTTAATGGTTCATCCTTGCAGGAAGGATGATTGGAAAAAAATCGAAAAAGTATTTTCTCATTCACATGCTATTGCACAATGCCATAAATTTTTACATGAGCATATGCCGGATGTTTCGATCGAATATGCCACATCGACAGGAGCCGCTGCAGAATATATCCATCAACATCCGGAAGAAAATATGGCTGTCATTGCCAATGAGTTGGCGGCAAAAGAGTATGATTTAGCTATTGTGAAATATAATATTCACGATTATGATTACAACCATACACGATTTGTTATTTTACATCCGGATCAAGATTTTCAAATAGAAAATAACCACCATAATAAAGTCGGTGAAAAGACGACATTAGTTGTAACGTTGCCGACAGACCATGTAGGCGCCCTGCATCAAGTATTGTCTGCATTTGCATGGAGAAAACTGAATTTATCAAAAATTGAATCTCGTCCAATGAAAACGGGATTAGGAGATTACTTGTTTATTATAGATATAGAATCAAAAATGGATGATGTTTTAATACCCGGGGCAATCCAAGAACTGGAGGCTTTAGGCTGCGGCGTCAAGATTCTCGGAAGCTTTCCGGCTTATAAACTATAAAAAAAGCCGAGCATCCATTGCAGGATGCCTGGCTTGATTAATCAATGATCGTCACGAATTAAAAATCCTGCTTGATCAAGAGCTGCACAAACATCATTTAAAGTTTTTTCATTGTCGGCAAGAATGGTGTGCAAATGAATGCCGTTCGTTAATTCCGACAAATAAGAGGCGTTTGTTGTTTCGATTTTTTTTATGAACTCATCTACTTCTTTTCGATTGCTTACCATAATCGATGCGGTCAAGTCCCCGTACACTGGATGTTCAACGATCACATCTTTTACAGTCGCTCCGTAATCAACAATAATGTTCAATTCCTCCTTTGTTTTTTCCGGAGCGTGCTTGCAGGCAATAAGACGTTTCGCTTTTTTTGTCTCATTCGTTCTTTCTTTTAAATACATATATCCCTGACTTGTGGCTAAAATCGGTTCTCCGAGTGCTTTTAAAAGAGAAATATCTTGAACGATGACTTGACGGCTGACATTCGTCCGTGAGGCCAATTCCCCTCCCGTGATCGGCCGATTTTCATTTTTCAACCATTCGAGAATCACTTCCCTCCGCTTGTCCCCTAATATTTTTTCCATAAACACCAGCCTTTCAAAACTCTTATCGAACGATGGATAGAATCGCATTGATAAGCTCATCGACTTCCGAGATTGTATTTGTAATTCCAAAAGAAATACGAATAAATTGATGAGCGGAATCTTTGTCAAAGCCGATTGAAAGAAGGGTTTTAGAAGGATGACTATTTCCAGCTTGACAGGCGCTTCCAGTTGAGACCGCAAATCCTTTTCGGTTCAATTCGAGCATTACAAATTGACCTTCTAAACTGTTTGTGACAACACCAACAATATTTGGGAGAACCTCTTTTTTCGTTTCATTGACAATCGTTATCGTGGGCAGCTGTTTCTTTAATTGGCTGATCAAATGCTGCTTGAGCTTGATGAATTGGTTAAAATGCTTCTCTCTTTGATTATAAAACTCATTTGCGGCAGTGACAAAGGAAAAAATGCCTGGAACGTTGACAGTGCCTGGACGAAATCCGTCCTCATGTGTTGTTCCGGGAATCACTGGCGACCAGCTTGCTGCTGGATGAATATACACTGCTCCTACGCCCTTTGGACCGTAAATTTTATGTGAAGAAAATGTATAGGCATCAGCATTCATCTCATCGACGGGAATCAACAGTTTTCCAAACGTTTGCACACAATCGGTATGAAAGTATATTTTCCTCTTTTTTAAAAACAAGCCAATTTCCTTTATATTTTGAATTGTTCCGATTTCGGAATTGCCGTGCTGGATGGTGACAAGGGCCGTATCTTCACGGATTTCTTCTTCAAGATGCTCCATTAAAATATTTCCATTTTGATCATGCTTTAAAAATGTAATGTCATATCCTTTCGCACGCAATAAAGACAAATAATGGTCAATGGATGCATGTTCAAGTGAAGAAGCAATAATATGCTTTTTGTTTGGCGTGCTATTTAATAATGATTGGATGGCCAGTATGTTGCCTTCAGAACCGCCGCTAGTAAAATAAACACCGTTTGGATCTCCTCCTAATAACGCTGCAAATGCTTTCCTTGACGCTGTCAATAGTTCATACGCTTTGCCGCCGATATCATGCAGACTGCTTGAGTTTCCGTAAGCAAATTTTGCCGCTTCGGTGTATGAAGCAATCGCTTTTTCACTCATGGGGGTCGTTGCTGCAAAATCAAAGTATATCAATTGTTTTCGCCCTCTCTATTCAAGCCTTAAAAATTTTGTGAAAAATTCCTCTTGTCAATATTGTATTTTTGTGTAAATATATGTGTCAAGACATGTGTAAATTTATAAGGGGGTTGTTGATGACCCATTATGATGTCATCATCGTCGGAAGCGGTATTGCCGCATTAACGGTTGCAAGCGAATTATGTGAAAAAATGAACATATTAATGATTACAAAAACGATGAAAACTAGTTCTAATTCTCATTTGGCTCAAGGTGGAATTGCATGTGCCATACATGAAAATGATCATAGCTGCCTTCATTATGAAGATACATTATATGCTGGGCGCTACCACAATAAAAAGGAAGCAGTTGAGTTGCTCGTGCAAGAAGGAAAGGAAATTATTTCATCCCTTATGGATGAGGGCTTTCCATTTGACAAGGACGAGCAAGGAAATGTGGATTTAGGAAATGAAGGGGCGCACTCCTTTCGCCGCATTCTCCATGCAGGAGGAGATGCGACGGGAAGGAAAATGGTCGAGCATTTTTTAAAAAAAATAACAAACCGGATAACAATCAATGAATATCAGTTTGTTTGTGATGTCGTTGTAAAGGACGGAAGGGCAGTTGGCATTATTACCAAAACAGCAGATGAAAATATACATGTCTATACAGCCTCCCATATTATTTTGGCAACCGGCGGCTGCGGTCAAGCTTATGAATGGACATCCAATCATCCGAACGCAACGGGAGACGGACTTGCCATTGCTTTTCGGGCTGGATGCAGGCTGATCGATATGGAGTTTACACAGTTTCATCCAACAATGCTTTATATAAACGGGACATGCAGAGGATTGATTTCTGAAGCGGTCAGGGGAGAAGGCGCTGTATTGATCGATGAAACGGGGCAAAGATTTATGAGCGAAATTCATCCATTAGGTGATTTGGCTCCTCGAGATGTTGTTGCCCGCGCAATTTATCGTAAATATCGGGATGGACATCAAGTGTATTTGGATATTTCAGAAATTCAATTTTTTTCCGAACGTTTCCCAACGATTGCTGAGATGTGTCGGCAAAATCGGGTAAATTTGAGCAAGAAGAAAATTCCTGTAGTGCCTGGCATGCATTTTTTAATGGGCGGAATTGAAACCGATTTAGTCGGCAGAACGAATATCGATCGGCTTTATGCTGTAGGCGAATTGGCGTGTACTGGTGTCCACGGGGCAAATCGTCTAGCATCAAATTCTCTTTTAGAAGGTCTTGTATTCGGAAAAAGGATTGCAAAATTTATACTGGATCAGCGGCTGTCTTCACAGGAGAGTTTTGGGGATTTCCATTGGAACGAACATGAAAAAACAGAGGTTCCAGAAAAAGGAGAAATACGCAAAATATTGACAAAATGGGTTGGAATCGAACGGACGCATGGAGAACTGTCATGGGCTGTTTCATGGCTGAAGCGATATGTCAAATATTTTCCATTAAATGCTATAAGTTATTCAATTGAAGAAATCGAACGGATTAACATGATCACAGCCGGATATTTAATAGCTAAAGGAGCTCTTTTACGAAAGGAAAGCCGCGGCGGCCATTTCAGGATCGATTATCCGGGGGAAAAACCTGAATGGCTGGAAAAACGAATTGTACAAACAAACGAGCAAAGGATAGGGGCGGTTGAAAAATGAATCAAATAAAACTCGAGCAGGCATTGAAGCAATTTTTTATGGAAGACATAGGAGACAATGATTTGTCCAGCGATGCGATTTTCTCAGAAAACGACCGAGGATCGGGCGTCATAAAAGCAAAACAAAGCGGAGTTTTTTGTGGAGAAAACGTGGTGAAAACCGCTTTTTCGATGTTAAACCCCAACCTTGAAGTTCACATGTTTGTAAAAGATGGACATGAGCTGACAGCGGGGGAAGAGATTGCCGTCATAAAAGGTTCTATTCGTTCCATCTTACAAGGAGAGAGAGTAGTGTTAAATCTGCTGCAGCGAATGAGCGGGATCGCAACTTTGACAAAACAAGCGGTGCTGACGTTAAATTCAACGCATACAAAAATTTGTGATACAAGAAAAACAACACCTGGGCTTAGAATGTTTGAAAAGTATGCTGTCCGCATAGGGGGAGGATATAATCACAGATTTGGTTTATATGACGGGGTGATGATTAAAGACAACCATATTGCCTTTTGCGGTTCGATTACAAAAGCAGTTGAAAGGGCAAGAAATCGGGTCGGTCACATGGTAAAAATTGAGGTGGAGGTTGAAACGGAAGAGCAATTGAAAGAAGCAATTTCAGTACATCCCGATATTATCATGTTTGACAATTGCCCGCCTGAACAAGTGAAAAAATTTGTTGATATGACTCCGCCTGATATTATCACAGAAGCTTCAGGCGGAATTACGTTAAAAAATTTAGCGGATTACAAAGATACAAATGTTGATTTTATATCGCTTGGGTTTATTACCCATTCAGCACCTTCAATAGATATTAGTTTATCTTTTTCGGGGAGGAATGAGCTATGAATCTTTTTGAATTGTTGGATGCTTCAAAAATAGAAATGATGCCTGAAGATTATAAACATCGATCTGTGAAAGAATTGGAAAACCGTGTGATAGAAATCAAAAAGAAATTCGGAACAAGACTGATGATCCCAGGTCATCATTATCAAAAAGACGAAGTGATCCAATTTGCCGATGTAACAGGAGATTCGTTAAAGCTGGCACAAATAGCGCAAGAAACAAAAGATGCCGAATATATTGTCTTTTGTGGTGTTCATTTTATGGCAGAAACAGCAGACATGCTGACATCGCCTTATCAAAAGGTGATTCTTCCGGATATGAGAGCTGGCTGTTCGATGGCGGATATGGCAAATATTAAACAAACAGAAGCCGCTTGGAGCAAGCTGCAAGAGCTTTTTGACGACACGATTTTGCCATTAACATATGTCAATTCATCAGCAGAGATTAAAGCTTTTGTCGGTAAAAATGGCGGAGCAACGGTAACCTCCTCAAATGCTGAAACGATGCTGGCTTGGGCGCTGAAGCAAAAAAAGAGAATTTTGTTTTTACCTGATCAGCACTTAGGGAGAAATACTGCCTTTAAACTAGGTATTCCCCTTAATAAGATGGCTGTCTGGGATCCGATTGAACAAAAGCTGCATTATGATGGAAAAAGGGAAGATGTCGCCATCATCTTATGGAAAGGCCATTGCTCAGTGCATGAGAAATTTACAGTAAAAAATATTGAACATATTCGCAGTAAATATCCCGACATGAAAATTATCGTTCATCCTGAATGTACATTTGAGGTTGTTCAGATGGCCGATTATTCGGGATCCACGAAATATATTATTGATACGATTCAAAACTCCCCGAAAGGAAGCAAGTGGGCAATCGGAACAGAAATGAATCTAGTGAATCGGTTAATACAAAATAATCCCGACAAAGAGATTCTTTCTTTAAATCCATATATGTGTCCGTGTTTAACAATGAATCGAATTGATCTGCCCCACTTAGTTTGGGCGCTGGAATCAATCGATAAAGGAAAAATAATTAATCAAATCATTGTGGATGAATCAATTAAAGAGTATGCAGTTCTTGCATTAAATCGCATGCTGGATCATAGCTCATAAAAAGGAAAAATATTGCAATTGCCCATATGCATGCGGGATAGCAAAAGTACGAAGAACAATTTGAATGCCTGGGGTCCTCCTCGGGTATTTTTATTTTTGTAATTTTTGCAGCATAAATCAGCAGCTGTGTACTGATATCGATATCAATTGGCTTTTAAAAAAGAGGATCGTTTTTCTTAGCCTTCATTTTTAAATCATAATCCCACTAAAATTTGCATAAGTTGTGATGAAGAAGATTTATGAATGTTTTGATTCGAAAGTTGTATAGGCAGTACGTTTTCACAGGAGGGGGAAACAGTGAAAATCCACATTGTTCAAAAAGGCGATACACTATGGAAAATTGCTCAAAAATATGGAGTCGATTTCCAAGAGTTAAAAAAGTTGAATTCCCAATTGAGCAATCCTGATCTTATTATGCCAGGAATGAAAATAAAAATTCCAACTGGTGATGTGCCAATTAAAAAGGAAGTGAAACATGAATTAAAGAAAGAAGTGCCAAAAGTAGCTTTTAAAAAGGAAGCAAAGGAACATCCTTTTGCAGAGGAAAAACCTGTTGCTCCTATTGAGACTGAGGAACCGGAAGCAAAGGAGAAGCCGTCTAAGCCATATGTGCCTCCCGTTCCAAAAGTTTATCAGCCTTACTATCCGAAAAAAACTGATGTAAGCAATTATTTTATGCTCAATATGCCGATGATGAATATCCATGAAGAAGCGGAAAAGGCTCCAACGCATCCCTATGCTTCAAAAGATTCCAAACCGCAGCTTCCGAAAAAGCCTGAAAATGTGTTTCATGAAGTTTTGGGTAAAGGAGAAGAAAATAAAGAGGAGGACAACAAAGATATGACGAATCCGCAATTTTCGAATGTCAATCCATATTATGGAGCCCAATGGCAGCCTTATTACGCGCCTGTCTGGCCAAATATTCCGAACCCTGCCCCGAATCAATTTGTAAGCCCACAACAATATGGCGAAGATTTTGATGATGATGAATATGATGAAGCGTATGGTTACGAAAACGTTGCACCTAATATTCCGCCCAATATTCCGCCTAATGTTGCACCTAACATTCCGCCAAACGTTTCACCAATACAATACAGTCCGCAACCCGTAGTTCCATATGTACCATATCCTGTTCTTTGTCCACCGTTTCCATTCTTAGGATGCCATCCGGTATCTCCTGTATATCCAGGATCAGGATTGGCGCCGACACCTTATGCTGCACCTTATGGAATGCCGCACGGTCAATGGGTAAGCCCGGAGGCGGCGGAAAATCAAGAATTTGCAGAGAATATACCTCATACTGGAGCTTTTCCGAGTCATCAGGATGACTGCGGCTGCGGAGGTCCTGTACCTTATGGATATCGAGCGGCTCCATTTGTACCATATGGAATACCGCATTACCCTTATGCTGTGCCTTACTATGATTATAACCAGTTCGTTGCACCGCAAGATGAAGAAGATGAAGATTAATTTTATTGGAGACGATGATAAAAATCGTCTCTTTTTTCTTTGAAAATTTCATGACATGATTTATTTTTCGTAAAACACAATATGATACAATGGATAATAAAAAGAAATGATGCTAAGGAAGGTGCATGACATAATGCAGGAAAAAATTGCAAAATTAATCGAATGGCTTCAAAATCAAGTAAAAAACGCAGGATTAAACGGTGCAATTGTCGGAATAAGCGGGGGAATAGATTCCGCCGTAGTTGCTCATCTCATTAAGCGAGCGTTTCCTGAGCATTCGCTTGGCCTAATCATGCCATGTAAAAGCAATCCGAAAGATCAAGAAGATGCTTTAAAAGTAGTGAAAAGCTGCAACATTGATTATATGGTGATCGACTTGACCGAAACTCATGAAACGCTTTTTCACGCCATTCAAAAAAATATTCAAGCTAAAAACGATTGGAATGAAGAAGCAGCAAGATTAGGCGACGCGAATACGCGCGCGCGGCTCAGAATGACAACATTATACGCTGTGGCAAACAATTATCGTTACATGGTTGTTGGCACAGATAATGCAGCTGAATGGTATACGGGCTATTTTACGAAATACGGAGACGGCGGTGTAGACCTTGTTCCTCTTGTACATTTTACAAAAGGCGAAGTAAGGGAAATGGCAAAAATTTTAGGAGTTCCGGATGAAATTATTAATAAAGCTCCAAGCGCCGGTTTGTGGGAAGGACAAACGGATGAAAACGAAATGGGAACAACATATGATATGATTGACAAATTTTTAAAGGGAGAGGAAATTCCTGAGAAAGATAAAGAAATCATTGAAGCGCTGCATAGACGTTCTGAGCATAAACGAAATTTAGCGGCAGCACCGCCAAAATTTTAATTAATTGCCGGGAACTAACAGCAATAAACCTCCCCTGATAGAACAAGCTATTGATGAGCTATTATGCTCAAATTGTTTTTCAGGGGGTTTTTTCATTGAGAAAATCAGTTTCCGCAGCTATTGCCCTTTCTTTTATGACAATTGGTCTTGCGGCGTGCAACAACAATAATGGTGCATTGGATGACCGTGATCGAAATGGTGCAGCACCAATTGGCTACTATTCAGCTGATCGGGATCGCAATTTTGATTACGTTGATAATGATGGACCGATCACTGAAATGTTTGACGGCGGAATGGATGACAATGATATGCTCCGCGATGCAAATGACCGCAATAGAGACCGCTCGCTGACAGTCAACGATAGAAGAAACAACGGCTTCCAAAGAAGCGATGTCAATTATCATAATCATTTACGGGATGTGGGCTCGAATAATGCTCAATTAGCCGAACGAATTTCTGATCAGGTAAGCCGGCTGAAAAACGTGCAGGATGTTGATACGCTCGTAACAAATGACAGGGTTGTAGTAGCGATCAATACAACTGATCGAAACGAACAGGACGTAAAAAATCGAGCCAAACGAGTTGTATCAAGATTGGCTGGAAATAAAAGCATCCATATTGTAACAGACGAGGAAACTTTTACTCGCGTGCGAAACATTAATAATAACTTGAATAACGGTACGGATGTAGGGGAAGATATCCAACGTCTATTCAATGATATTGGAGAAGCTGTAACAGAGCCTTTTGACGGAAATAACCGCTAACGAGACAGGGAGAACTCCTCCCTGTTTCTTTTGTGAAGAACAATTTTTCCCGCTAAATAAAATATGTTATATTAAAAATCGAGATTTGTTAATGAGAGGGGATTTTTAGAATGGCAGGACATTCTAAATGGAAAAATATTCAAAGAAGAAAAAATGCCCAAGATGCGAAGCGGGGCAAAATTTTTATGAAATTGGCAAAAGAAATTTATGTTGCGGCTAAACAAGGCGGAGGAGATCCTGACGCGAATCCGAGCCTCAGACTTGCCATTGACAAGGCTAAAGCTGCCAACATGCCGAACGATAATATAGAACGAGCAATTAAAAAAGCGACCGGCAGCCAAGATGGAGCCAACTATGAAGAAATTACATATGAAGGATATGGCCCCGGCGGTGTCGCTGTAATGGTAAAATGTCTGACGGACAATAAAAACCGTACAGCAACAAGTGTTCGTACTGCCTTTAATAAAAACGGAGGAAACTTAGGAGAAACTGGTTGTGTATCCTATATGTTCGAACGAAAGGGATATATTGTTATTGATGGTAACGGAATTGAAGAGGATGACTTGTTTCTTGAAGCAATTGAAGCTGGAGCAGAAGAATTAGAAGCGTCAGGTGGTGAGGCGTTTGAAATTTATACCGCTCCTGAAAATTTGAATAATGTAAAAACCGCTTTAGAAGAAAAAGGATATAAACTGGAAACAGCGGAAATCACATGGATTCCTCAAACGTACACGCAACTAGATGAAACAACAGCTGAAAAAATGTACAAATTAATCGATGTCCTTGAAGATGACGACGATGTCCAAGAAGTCTTCCATAATATGCAGGAAGATGAGTGATTGAAAATTTATTGATATTAACGATTAAAAAATCTAACAGCCGAAAAAAATGAAATTGTTAAGTTATCCATTTTACTTTTTCTAATTGAAACGTATTAATATACAAGCATGCCATGATATACAAGGTAATTTCCATAATATGTAATAAGATGAAGAATCAGGACTAAGGGTTAAAACTTCTCATGATGGCTACAATAAATAAAAACAAATGTGTTATAAGTTCAGGAGTGGTGGCATGTGAAAAAGGTATTTTGCCTCTTTTGTTATACTTTGATGATCTTAGCTTTTTGTCATTTCCATCCTGAAGCATCTTTCGCAAATGCGAATCATCATTCCTCGACAGTTGAAGTCATCTTGAGAAGAGTTTATCTTGATGGCGAAGTGAGCGAAGAGGTCAAAACAGAACATCATCATTCTATCGCAGATGTAATTGCGAAATATCAAGATTGGCAGGTTGTTCGTCAGGATGGCGACGAAATTGTCTTTCAAAAGCAAATTGATGACCTCTCTCCTTTATTAAAAACAAATGGTTTTTTCGGTATTATGGAAGACGGAACTTTGTCGATTTTTAACGGGAAGCCTGACGCAGACAATGAAGTCATTCAGTCTTTTTTCCAGATCGATATAAAAAAACTGGAAAGCTATCGCCACCTGCAACTAAAAAGAGGAATTCCCGTAAAAAATAAAGAGAATTATTTAAATGTCATCAATACCTTTAAAGCTTATTCTGCTGATGAATTCAAATAAAAGGACCGATGCTTTTGGCATCGGTTTATTTTTGCAGTTCTTTCCCTGACGGAGCGAGTTCTTTATGTTAAAATAGGTTAAGTGATGAGAGGTGAACGCAGTGATTGAGTTTATCCGCGGAGTTGTAGATCATATATCAATAGATTCAATTGTGATCGATCGGAACGGAATCGGCTTTCAAATTTTCACTCCCAATCCTTTCAGCTATCAAAAACATATAAAAAAAGAAGTGACAGTTTATACATATCAATATGTAAGGGAGGATCTCCTCGCTCTGTACGGATTTTCAAGCCGTGAAGAAAAGACTCTCTTTTCCAAGCTTTTAAACGTAACAGGAATCGGTCCGAAGGGTGCTCTGGCGATCCTGGCTTATGGGGATGCAAAGCAAGTAGTGGAGGCCATTGAAAATGAAGATGAAGCATTTTTAGTAAAATTTCCTGGTGTCGGAAAGAAAACAGCGAGGCAAATCATCTTAGATTTAAAAGGGAAGCTCGTCGAATTCGTTTCAGAACCGTCTTCCAACATGTTAGCTAATCAGGTACAAACAAACCAAAAACATAGCAATCATTCGCTTATGGAAGCGATCGATGCACTGAAAGTTTTAGGATACAGTGAGAAAGAGATAGCAAAAATCAAGCCGTCATTGGAAGGTGAATCGCTCTCAACTGATCAATATGTGAAAAAAGCATTGAAACTGTTTTTGAAATAAGGTGATAGCAATGGAGGAAAGAATTGTTGCAGGCGAAGCTGAAGCGGGAGAAAAAGATTTTGAATTCAGCCTTCGTCCTCAATCTTTCGATCAATATATCGGTCAATCAAAGATTAAGGAAAACTTAAAAATATTTATTGAAGCGGCAAAGCTTAGAGAAGAAACGTTGGATCATGTTCTTTTATATGGACCTCCAGGGCTCGGGAAAACAACACTTGCAACGATTATCGCAAATGAGATGGGGACGAATATCCGCCATACTTCAGGGCCCGCGATTGAACGGCCGGGAGAATTAGCGGCTATTCTCACTTCTTTAGAACCGGGGGATGTTTTATTTATTGATGAAATTCACCGGCTTAATCGTTCTATCGAAGAAGTCTTGTACCCAGCGATGGAAGATTTTTGTATAGATATCGTCATTGGAAAAGGATCAAGCGCCCGCACGATCAGGTTGGATCTGCCACCGTTTACACTTGTTGGTGCAACAACTAGAGTCGGCTTATTAACTGCTCCTTTAAGGGATCGATTTGGTGTGTTAAGCCGCTTGGAATATTATCAAGAGCACGAGCTCTCAAAGATAGTCAAACGAACGGCCAATCTGTTAAATATCGAGATTGAAGAGCAGGCAGCCGTTGAAATAGCCAGAAGATCGCGTGGAACGCCAAGAATTGCGAACAGACTTCTTAAAAGGGTCAGGGATTTTGCGCAAGTGCTCGGATTTGAAAAAATCAGCTCCCATCTTGCCGAAGACGCCTTGGAGCGTTTGCAAGTGGATAAACTTGGATTGGATCATATCGATCATAAACTTCTTTTAGGGATCATTGAAAAATTCCAAGGAGGTCCCGTTGGAATTGAGACCATTTCAGCGACAATCGGTGAAGAAGCGCACACAATTGAAGATGTTTATGAACCGTATTTATTGCAAATCGGTTTTATTCGGCGAACACCGAGGGGAAGAATAGTAACAGATCTTGTGTATAAACATTTTCAAATGGAGGTGCCGAAAAGATGACGGAATTTCCAAAGCTATTGATGGTGCTTGGCGGTATTTTGCTTTT
This sequence comes from Aeribacillus sp. FSL K6-2833, assembly GCF_037965815.1. GTDB lineage: Bacteria > Bacillota > Bacilli > Bacillales > Aeribacillaceae > Aeribacillus > Aeribacillus composti. Next base: position 1,165,093 of record NZ_CP150189.1, read on the forward strand.
TATCGGCTTATTTATGCAAGTTGTCGGAAGACTGCCAGGAGATATCGTAGTAAAAAAAGGAAATTTCACCTTCTTCTTTCCGATTGTCACATGCATTGTCATTAGTTTGCTTTTAACGTTCATTTTTTCTTTTTTAGGACGGTTTAAATAATGGACAGAAGCTAGGTGAACAGGATGAATATCGAATTATTTGACTTCGAATTGCCAGAGGAACTGATTGCCCAAACTCCGTTGAAGGAGAGGGATGCTTCAAGATTAATGATTGTTGATAAAAAAAGCGGAGATATTACGCACAGCAGATTTAAAAGCTTAATTGAGTATGTATCTCCGGGTGATTGCCTTGTTTTAAATGATACGCGGGTCATGCCGGCCAGATTGTACGGGGTGAAAGAAGAAACCGGGGCCAAAGTGGAAGTTTTATTGCTAAAAGAAAAAGAAGGGAATGTTTGGGAAACCCTTGTAAAACCTTCAAAGCGAGTCAAAGTAGGGACAACATTAAATTTCGGAAACGGCCTTTTAAAAGGAACATGTGTAGGAACTCTTGAACACGGCGGTAGAATCATTGAATTTCAATACGAAGGCATTTTTTTGGAAATTTTGGATCAGCTTGGGGAAATGCCATTGCCGCCATACATTAAAGAGCAGCTTGATAATAAAGAACGATATCAAACCGTTTATTCCCGAGAAATTGGTTCAGCAGCTGCACCGACTGCAGGTTTGCATTTCACGGATGAAATACTCGAAAATATAAAAAATAAAGGGATTCATATCGCTTTTATAACGCTGCATGTTGGGCTTGGGACATTTCGTCCAGTCAGCAGCACAAACATTACAGAACATAAAATGCATGCGGAATTTTATCAAATGACAGAGGGAACGGCCCGCTTATTAAATGAAGTAAGAGAAAAGGGAGGACGTATTATCGCAGTCGGTACAACTTCAACAAGAACGCTGGAAACAATTGCTGGAAAACATGGAGGCAAATTTGTCGAAGAAAGCGGTTGGACAGACATTTTTATTTATCCGGGCTACAATTTTAAAGGAATAGACGGACTCGTTACAAATTTTCATCTTCCTAAGTCTTCTCTGATCATGCTTGTCAGTGCGCTGGCTGGAAGAGAAACAATTCTCCGTGCGTATGAGGAGGCTATAAAGGAAAAATACCGTTTTTTCAGCTTTGGAGATGCCATGCTGATTATTTGAAGCAGAATAGAGGTACACTGAATAAAGGAGGGGCTTTCATTGAATAAGCCACCTATTCGATATGAATTGATCAAAACATGCAAACAAACAGGCGCCCGCCTTGGAATCGTACATACACCTCACGGTTCGTTTGAAACTCCGGTGTTTATGCCTGTGGGAACATTGGCGACCGTCAAAACTATGTCACCGGAGGAATTAAAAGAAATTGGCGCAAAAATCATTTTGAGCAATACATACCATTTATGGCTCCGACCAGGGGAAGATATCGTTAAGGAGGCAGGAGGTCTCCATTCTTTTATGAATTGGGATGGAGCGATTTTAACCGACTCCGGCGGATTTCAAGTGTTCAGCTTAAGCGAATTCCGGCGAATTGAAGAAGAGGGAGTATATTTTCGCAATCATTTAAACGGGGACAAGCTGTTTTTATCTCCAGAAAAAGCAACTGAAATCCAAAATGCTCTCGGATCAGATATTATAATGGCATTTGACGAATGCCCGCCTTACCCGGCATCATTTGATTATATGAAACAATCTGTAGAACGAACCTCCAGATGGGCTGAACGCTGTCTAGCAGCTCATAAAAGAGAAAATGAACAAGGGATGTTTGGAATTGTACAAGGCGGCGAATATGAAAACTTGCGGAAGCAAAGCGCACGCGATCTTGTCTCGCTTGATTTTTCGGGATATGCGGTTGGCGGTCTTTCTGTCGGTGAACCGAAAGAAGTGATGAATCGTGTGCTAGAATTTACCGTGCCTTTATTGCCAAGCGACAAACCTCGTTATTTGATGGGGGTCGGTTCTCCAGATTCACTGATAGATGGAGCGATTCGGGGCATTGATATGTTTGATTGCGTGCTTCCTACTAGAATTGCGCGCAACGGCACCTTAATGACATCAACAGGTCGGCTTGTCGTAAAAAATGCGAAATATGCGCGCGATTTCGGTTCATTGGATGAATCTTGTGATTGCTACGTTTGCCGAAATTATTCACGTGCTTATATCAGACATTTAATTAAAAGCAATGAAACATTTGGGATTCGATTAACATCTTACCATAATCTCTATTTTTTGATAAAATTAATGGAGCAGATTAGGGAATCAATCCGTGAAGACCGTTTAGGAGATTTCCGAGAAGAATTTTTTGAACGGTACGGATTCAATAAACCAAATGCGAAAAACTTTTAATGCTTAGAAAGGGGTGAAGAAATGTCGGAGAATTTTGTAGCAACAGTGCTGCCTTTTGTGCTGATGATTGCTATTTTTTACTTTTTGTTGATCAGACCTCAGCAAAAAAGGCAAAAGCAAATCCGTGACATGCAGGCAAACTTGAAGAAGGGTGATAAAATCGTAACGATTGGCGGTTTGCATGGGACGGTTGATTCATTGGATGAAGATAAAATCGTCATCCGTACGGGAGACGGCTCCCGCTTAACTTTTGACCGAAATGCTGTGAGAGAAGTCGTAGAACAATCATAGTTCTACAAAAAACAGGGCTGACTTAAATGTCAGCCTTTTTCTTTTTAAGCCTGCCGTTTTGGCGACGAAATATTGACTCCCAGCATTCCTCCAACTATTGAAGTGATCAAAAATCCACCGTGATATAATAGCGATTCTAGCGAAAGCGTTTTTCCGTAACCTAAAAATTGAAACAACAACACAATTCCCGTGTAAGCAACCGCTGTCGCACCGCCTAAAAGCCACCCTTTTTCTTTACCTTTTCCGCCAGCTATAAAACCTCCGATAAAAACGGCTAAAAAACTTATAGATGTGATGACCCAAAAGAGCGAATCTTCTGTTAAACTAGTAAATCGTAATAAAATAGATAAAAGAAAACTGGAAATCAAAGCAATGATCAAAATGGTAAAAACACCGTAAAATACAGCTTTCCCCCACCGCTTTGCTTCAATCATCCATTCATCTCCTCCCATGTTCACCCGTACAAGGGTAATCACTTTTATACAAGCATATTCATAAAAAAAAGATTTAGAATTAAAATTGCCAGATCAGGGTGAAAGGAATGAAACGGATAGATTTTAACGATTTTTCTGCATCGGAATAAAGATTGCTATATACGGACCGATTAGGGGAATTCGCTTTACTTCTTCCTTTTCGACTAGTCGAAAGATGATGAGAAACAGACTGTAAATAACTGTTGTGATCATGCATGCATACATTAACTTTGGCAGCAAATGCAGTTGTTCCAATAAGATATCGTAAATATGATAGGAGATCCAACCTGTTAAGAATATGGCTGCAAAAGATAGAACATAGTCTCTTAAATAAATTGTGAACTTAAACACTTTCAGCACCGTTGCATAATGAAGAAGAGTAACGATCATAAACCCGCTTATAATGGCAAGAGCTGCGCCGATAATGCCGAGCTGCGGCCTAGTTGCGAAAACAAAAATGAGCGCTGTTTTTAAAATGGAACCAATTAAACTGTTGGTCATCGCTGCTTTTGCTAAATTTAATGCTTGCAATGCTGCTTGCAGTGGACCTTGGAAATAATAAAAGATGAAAAAAGGAGCCATAACTTTCACATAGATGGCAGATTGAGCATTTCCATACATAAAGATCATGATCGGTTCAGCGTACACGTATAAAATAACAACTGCTAGTCCGCCTGTAACAAGCGAGAGCCTTAAAGCTTGCCTCAGCCGATATTCTGCTAATCGAATCCTTTTTTGGGCAATCGCTTCGCTTAATGCGGGCACTAATGATGTTGACAGCGAAAAAGTGATGAAAGAGGGAAGCATTAATAAAGGAAGCGCATACCCCGTCAATTCCCCATATTGTTTTGTAGCTAAAGATGAATGAACTCCGGCGATCAGTAAACTGTGTGAAACAACGATCGGTTCGAGAAACCATGAAATGTTGCCGATAAATCGGCTGCCGGTTGTCGGCAGGGCAATTTTCATGAGCTGACTGAATGTTTCTTTTCCCTTTTTTAACGAACGGAAAAACGATTTTCTCACTCGAATTTGCTTTTTGAAACGGAACGCTATTAGTAAGTAAAGTAAGGAAGCAAGTTCTCCAATTGCTGCCGCAACAAAGGCGCCAGCGGCTGCATATTCGATTCCGTAAGGCAGCATAGCTTTTGTACAAACGGCGATAAAGGCGATTCTGACCGCTTGCTCAAGCACCTGGGAGAATGCCGCAGGCGTCATGTTTTGTTTTCCTTGAAAGTAGCCTCTCAAAACAGAGGATACAGCAATAATAGGAATTACAGGAGTGATGGAAATCAAAGGATAGAATGTTCTTGGGTCTGTAAGCAATGTTTCAGAAATATATGAGGCGGAAAACAACACAAGCGGTGCGATGATAATGCTTAAACTGCACGTAATTGTTAAAGATACAACCAGTATTTTTTTTACCTTTTTGCTGTCTCCTTTTGCATCCGCTTCCGCGACCAGCTTGGAGATGGCAACCGGCAAACCGAGCTGTGTAGCTGCTGCGACAAGGCCAAACGTAGGCATCGCCATCATGTAGAGGCCAACCCCTTCTTCTCCAATCATTCTGGCTATGACAATTCGATTAATAAAACCGAGAATTCTTGTGATGAGGCCTGCCGTCATTAAAATGAGCATTCCTTTTAAAAAGGTTTGCTTCGGCATTTTTCTCCCTGCCTTCTCAAAAAACTTGATATCATATACAATTACTATATGCAGACTCGAAGTACAGGCATGACAACCTTTTAAGAAAGGAGCATAAAAGTGGAGAACTATTCGGTAGATGCCTATCGCAAGTATTTAAGGCCGTTTTTGAAAAGCAAGCTCGAAGAATTCCGGCTGTATGGATACGATAAAATGACAGAGGATGAATTGTGGGCTTTTTTGAAAAGAAAAAAATGGAAAAAAATTGAGGGTGTCAGAGTACATCGGTTAGTAGAAGGGATTATGTCAGTGAAAGTGTCCGATTTCATGAATTATACGACCATTGAGTTTATGAAAGATGCAAAATGGTTAGATAGTAAAGAAGGACAAGAAATATTAAAAGAATTAACCTAAAGATGATAAGGCGATGTTTCGCACATAAGCTTGAGGAGGATCAACATGGCAAAAAAAGGCCGAATTATATCATTTTTTATCATTGTTTTCGCCCTTTTAGGTTTGACTGGCGCAACGACAAAACCAATCGTAGAAGGCATTACGCTTGGTCTTGATTTAAAAGGCGGCTTTGAAGTTTTATATGAAGTGAAGCCGGTAAATAAAGGAGATAAAATTGACCGTCAAGCCCTTTTAAGTGCAGTTGAAGCGCTGGACAAAAGGGCGAATGCACTTGGAGTGAGCGAACCAAATATCCAAATAGAAGGGAATGACCGAATTCGCGTTCAGCTTGCAGGCGTGACGGATCAGACTGAAGCTCGGAAAATTTTGTCGACGCAGGCAGAACTGACCTTTCGTGATGTCAATGACAAAGAATTACTAAACGGTTCAGACTTAGTGCAAGGCGGTGCCAAGCAATCATTTGACCAAAACGGTAAACCGAACGTTGTCGTTGAGCTAAAGGATGCGAAAAAATTTAAAGAAGTGACAGAGAAAATAGTAAAAATGGCGCCTGAAAATAAGCTGATCATATGGCTTGATTGGGAAGAAGGCGACTCGTATAAAAAAGAAGCAGCAAAAGCGAATCCGAAATTTTTGTCCGATCCGTACGTAAATGAAGTGTTTGATACGACTACGGTCACGATTGAAGGACAATTTACGGTAGAAGAAGCGCAGCAATTAGCAAGTTTGCTGAATGCTGGTGCATTGCCAGTGAAGCTGCACGAAATTTATTCAACTTCTGTCGGGGCAAAATATGGGGAACAAGCGATGCAATCAACCATTTATGCGGGTTACGTCGGCGTAGGCCTCATTATGCTGTTCATGATCTTTTACTATCGCTTGCCGGGATTGATCGCATCTATCACGCTTGTTTCATACATATACCTCATTTTAGTTGTGTACAATTGGATGCATGCGGTGCTTACATTGCCGGGGATCGCCGCCCTTATTTTAGGGGTTGGGATGGCAGTTGACGCGAACATTATTACAGACGAACGAATTAAGGATGAATTAAAGCTTGGAAAAAGTGTCCGATCTGCTTTTAAAGCAGGAAACAAAAGATCGCTTTTAACCATTTTTGATGCCAATATTACGACAATACTCGCAGCTGTTGTTTTGTTTATTTTTGGAACAAGCTCTGTAAAAGGATTTGCGACAATGCTCATTGTCAGCATTATTATATCCTTCCTTACGGCGATTTATTTAAGCAGATTGCTGCTCGGATTGCTCGTGGAGAGCCGGGCATTTGACAAAAAGCCGCATTGGTTTGGCGTGAGGAAAAGCGATATTTTGGATATTACGAAAACGAATAAAGATACCGATGTCCCAACTCGCTTTGATCATATTGATTTTGTTAAACATCGGAAAAAGTTTTTCGTTTTATCAAGTGTATTAATTGTCGCAGGCATCATCATCCTCTTTGTTGCTAAATTGAATCTAAGCATCGATTTTACGAGTGGAACGCGGGTCGAGCTAGCGACAAATGAGCCGCTATCGGCTGATACAATCGAAAAAGAATTCAAATCAATCGGGCTTAAGCCGGATGAAATTGTATTATCTGGTAATGATAAAAGCACAGCAGTTGTACGATTTGTAGGCGCATTTGATAAAGAAACGATTTCAAATGTAAAAGAACATTTCACAGAGCTGTATGGGATAGAGCCAAATATAAGCACGGTTTCGCCAACAGTCGGAAAAGAGCTGGCGCGAAATGCTCTCATCGGTGTTGCAATTGCTTCCATTGGGATTATCATATATGTATCCATCCGCTTTGAATTTTATATGGCGCTTGCAGCTGTGCTTGCCCTATTGCACGATGCCTTTTTTATCGTTTCCTTTTTCAGTATTACCCGTCTTGAAGTAGACATTACATTTATCGCGGCCGTGTTGACGATTATTGGTTACTCGATCAACGATACGATTGTTACGTTTGACCGTATAAAAGAAAACATGGGAAAAGCGAAAAAAATAAAAACATTTGAGCAGCTTGCGGAAATTGTCAACAAAAGCTTGCGGCAAACCTTTACAAGATCGATTAACACCGTTTTAACCGTGATCTTTGCTGTTGTCGCTCTCATTTTATTCGGAAGCTCGTCCATTTTAAATTTCTCGATTGCTTTGTTGGTTGGATTGATTGCAGGCGTTTATTCCTCTTTGTTTATCGCCAGCCAGCTTTGGCTCGTTTGGAAATGGAAGCAAATTGAAAAACGTTCTGTAAAAGAAAACTAGTGAACAGCCGCTGTAAAAGTTCGAAGGGGCTGTCCAAAAAGTCAGGGTTAACTGACTTTTTGGGGCTCCTTCATTTTAGGGATTTATCGGACAGACTATTTTTCCTATCTTGTGTTTAGGGGCTGTCTTTGAAAGTCAAATCGCCATTGAAAACAAAAAATCATAAACACCGATATATCAACGTTTCTAAAACATTCATGGGGGCGTCAATAAGCCGTAAAAACGACTTATTAGACATCCCCCTTCTTATGCTCTCTTTCCTTCATTACGTTCTCCAAAAGTTTTATGATGGACATTCAGCGCATACAATTTATTCCAGTTGGACTTCATTGCTTCTATGAAGGACATTTACAAATTTTATTCGATTATTTTTGTCCTTCACAATGTATTTCTCCAAACTCCTTCATTTTAGGAACTCATCGGACAGCCCCTCTCTTTCTTATGAAGAAACATAACCTTGAAAATAGTGTTTGAAAACATTTCATTTCGTTCTGTATAATAGGAGAAGTTGAGGGGTGAAATTATGCTGAGATCTAAATTTCGTTGGAATCGTTTATATAGGGATGAGTCCAACGAAGAGGCTGTTCGAGCATTAATCGACTCTTTGAATATTACATATTTGACTGCTCGATTACTTGTGAATCGCGGCATTCAAAATGTTGAAGAAGCAAAAGAGTTTTTACATATAAAGGAACCTTCATTTCATGATCCTTTTTTGTTGGATGGGATGGAGCGGGCATGTGAGCGTATTTTTGCAGCAATCCGCGCTGGTGAAAAGATTGTCGTATACGGTGATTATGATGCGGACGGCGTTTCCAGCACTGCCGTCCTGTTGACGGCATTAAAGGAATTGGGGGCAAACGTCGATTTTTACATACCGAATCGATTTTCAGAAGGATACGGGCCAAACGAACATGCTTTCCGAATGATTCATGAAAAAGGATGCAGGCTGATTATAACAGTTGATACCGGCATCGCGGCAATCAATGAAGCGGATTTAGCCAAAAGGCTTGGAATCGACCTCATTATAACAGACCATCATGAACCGGGGCCTGTTTTGCCTGATGCGTATGCGATCATTCATCCGAAATTGCCAAATTCAACATATCCTTTTAAGGAGCTGGCAGGTGTAGGCGTTGCTTTTAAAATGGCCCATGCCCTTTATGGAAAGGTTCCAGAATCTCTGATAGAGATCGCAGCCATTGGAACAATTGCTGATTTAGTACCTCTATACGGAGAAAATCGGCTTCTTGCGAAAAAAGGGATTGAAAAATTAAAAACGACGACAAGACCTGGCATAAATTCGCTTCTTTCCATTGCTGGAGTGGACAAATCTTCCGTAAATGAGGAAACGATAGGATTTGTTTTAGGACCGAGAATCAATGCGGCAGGGAGGCTGCAAGAAGCCGATCCTGCCGTTGAATTGTTGTTGACAGATGATAAAGAAAAAGCTGATATGCTTGCTAAGGAAATCGATCAATTAAATAAGCAAAGGCAGAAGCTTGTACAAGAGATAACGGACGAAGCGATTAAGGAAATTGAGAAAAATTTTCCAATCGAAGACAATCCTGTTTTAGTCGTCGCAAAAGAAAACTGGAATTCTGGAGTGATCGGAATCGTTGCTTCCAGATTGGTCGAAAAATTTTACCGTCCTGCCATCGTGTTGAGCATTGATCGTGAGACAGGTCTTGCCAAAGGGTCTGCGCGAAGCATTCAAGGGTTTGATCTATTTAAAAACTTATCGGAATGCAGGGAGCTTCTCCCTCATTTTGGAGGCCATACGATGGCTGCTGGCATGACGCTGAAAGCAGAGCATATTGACGAGTTGCGCCAAAAAATGATCGATCTTGCAAATAGTCAGCTTTCAGATGAAGATTTTATTCCTGTAAAAAACATTGAATGTGCCTGTTCATTGGAGCATGTCACAATAAAAGCAGTCGAAGAGCTGGAGAAGCTTGCCCCTTTCGGAGTCGATAATCCGAAGCCGCTCTTTTTACTAGAGAATGTCAATGCGGCAGATGTTAGAAAAATTGGGGTAAACGGAAATCATTTGAAAATGAAGATTGAGGAGAAGGAATTTGAATTAGATGTCGTCGGCTTTGGACAGGGAGAATTGGCAGAAGAAATATCTCCTTTCGCAAACGTTTCTATTGTCGGTGAGCTTGCGATCAACGAATGGAATTATGTAAAAAAGCCGCAGCTATTGCTTCAAGACCTTGCCGTGCCAGCGTGGCAGCTTTTTGATTGGCGAGGTTCAAGAGGAACGGAGGCTTTGCTCTCTAAACTTCCTGCTGAAAAACGATTGCTGATCGCCTTTCATGAAGAATCTATAAAATTATATAAAGATCAACCGTACATTCATGAAATTCATATAATATCAGAAATAAAGGATTACAAAAATATAGATGTTTCCAATAAGTATGTTGTATTTCTCGATATGCCCCCGGCAATCGAATTTCTTGTTTCAGCATTTGAGCAAGGAATGCCTGAAAGAATTTATGCTATTTTTTATCAGCACGCAGACCACTTTTTTCAAACAATGCCGACAAGAGAGCATTTTAAATGGTATTACGCATTCTTAACGAAAAAAAATTCTTTCGATTACAAAAAATATGGGGAAGATTTAGCCAAATACCGTGGCTGGACAAAAGAAACGATCTTTTTTATGACAAAGGTGTTTTTTGAACTTGAATTTGTTACAATAAACAATGGTGTGATTACATTAAACAAAAAGGTGAAAAAACGGGATTTATCAGAATCCGGAACATATCAGCAGAAGCTGGATCAAATGAAACTGGAACAGCAGCTTCTCTATTCTTCTTATCAAGAACTGAAGGAATGGTTTGAAAAGGCAGTCTTGAAACGAGATGCCGATAAATTTTTACAAGTTCATGAATGGTAAACAACCGAGGAGGACGAGTGATGGATTTAAAAAAATACGTGACAATTGTTGAAGATTTTCCAAAACCGGGCATTTCTTTTAAAGATATCACAACATTAATGGACAACGGGGAAGCATTTAAATATGCAACAGACCAAATTGTTCAATATGCGCGTGAAAAGAAGATTGATATTGTTGTCGGTCCAGAAGCAAGAGGGTTTATCATCGGCTGCCCAGTTGCTTACTCTCTCGGAGTTGGTTTTGCACCTGTTCGAAAAGAAGGCAAGCTTCCGCGCGAAACGATCAAGGTGGAATACGGGCTTGAGTACGGAAAAGATGCATTAACCATTCATAAAGATGCGATTAAGCCTGGCCAGCGAGTGTTAATAACCGATGATTTGCTGGCGACTGGAGGAACGATTGAAGCTACCATTAAATTAGTGGAACAGCTTGGCGGAGAGGTTGCCGGCATTGCCTTTTTAATTGAATTGTCTTATCTTGAGGGCAGAAAAAGGCTTGAAGGCTATGATATATTAGCATTGATTAAATATTAATCGGCGCAAATCTATAAATGAAGCACTCTTAATGGGTGCTTTTTTTTCTTAGACGGAATAAATAACACCAACATTAAATTTAGGTTATAATAGACCTGAATTTTATTTAAGTTGGTGATTATTTATGCGTACCAAAAATAGATTAAATCCAATCGAATCAAAATACTTTAGACCCGAGATAACTAATTGTCCAGAATGTGGTAATAAATTAGTATACTGTCACCCTGTTTGGAGAAAAACAATTTCTACCCTAAAAGGTGAATTTAAAATCATAAATCTAGGATACCGATGTGAGAATAACTCCTGTTCTAATGACACCGTATATCGTTCAGCTGAAGCCGAACAATTAAGTATGAAGCACATTACTTATGGAATGGATGTCATCGCATATATCGGATATTTACGGTTTAAAGAACATAAGACTCGATCTGAGATAGCTACTATATTATCGGAAAAAGAAGTGAAAATTTCTGAGAGGCAAGTACAGAAACTTTATGAAAGATATGCGTTATTACTGCGGGCAAGCGTTAAAGAAAATATGAAAGAGACATTAGAAAATATTGTGAAAGAACATGGAGGACTTGTCTTATCTATTGATGGTGTCCAACCCGAAAAAGGTAACGAAACATTGTATGTCATCCGTGAAGTTCTTAGTGGTACTATTTTAGCTGCACATAATTTAAAAAGCAGTGCTTCTCAAGAACTGATAGGTATTATTCAACCCATTTTAGACTGGGGTTATCCAATCCAAGGTTTTATCAGTGATGGGCAACAATCCATTCGTTTAGCAATTGAACAAATAGCTCCAGATATTCCGTATCAATATTGTCAGTTTCATTACTTTAAAGACATAGCCAAACCATTAGTTGAAAAAGATAGAAAACTAAAAACGAATATCAAAAAGAAGCTAAGGGGAATAAGGGAAGTTGAAAGAAAAATTGAAAATTCTCCATCTAAAAACATAGAAGAAGAGGTAGCAAGTGACTATATTGCGGCTATTCGATCCGTTCTTCTAGAAGATGGTAAGCCACCATTCGAATTACCAGGCACTTGTGTTTTTGAACGAACGAATGCGATTAAAGATTCGATTGAAAAATGCCTGGATAAAAAAGGGGACTCCTCTACTTGAAAAGTTGTTCAGAATAGTCAGAAATGTGGATAACTATAAGGAAGATTATCAACTCGTAAAACGTTGGGATACACGATTTAAAAGGATTACCACCATTATGGAACCTTCTGAGAATAAAACAAGTTTTTGGGTCGAAAACAGATTGAAGCAATATTTAAACCAAATGGAAAAAGAGCTCAATCGGAAAGAAGATCAACCGTTTGTAGAGAACCTATTAAAGTATAGTAAAGGATTTTGGAAAGGACTTTTCACCTTTTATGATTATCCACTTATACCGAGAACGAATAATGATTTAGAACTCTTTTTTAGAAGAATAAAGCAAAAACACCGAAGAATCACAGGTAGTCGGACTTGGAATCGATATATTATCCGACACGGTGAAAACATTGTATTTGTAGAAAATGTCTCTAATGAACAGGAAGGGCTACAAATGATAAAAAATGTTAATTATTCAGCATATAAAACTGAAGCGAATAAATGGGAACAACGTATTGGCGAGCATATAAAACAAAGAAGATTCAAAAAAGAACCAAATGAATATTTAAACACTATTGAAGAGAAATGGAAAAGGCACAACTAATTTATTGTGTTGGTTGTGCCGTCTAAGTTTTTTTTAAACAATAAAATGAAAAACTTTAGAAGTTGTAATATTTTCCATCCACTCGTAAAATAGCCGCAGCAGCTCTATTTTTTTTACCCCTTTTCAAAAGGATCGTATTCTTCTCTTTACATGTTTGTTAATTTTATTTAATAATAAAAACAATAACGTATATACAATTAAAGGTGATCCCATGGCAAACGAACAAATGTTGACAGCTGAACAGATCTTCGAAAAAGCGGAAAAGTATCTTCCGCCTGACGATATAGAGTTTATAAAAAAAGCATACGAGTTTGCAAAAAACGCCCATCATGGGCAATATCGCAAATCAGGCGAACCATATATTATGCATCCGGTGCAGGTTGCCGGGATTCTAGTAGACTTGGAGCTGGATCCTACAACGATTGCTGGCGGCTTTTTACATGATGTTGTGGAAGATACGGATGTGACATTAGACGAGCTTCGACAAGAATTTAACGATGAAGTCGCTATGCTTGTGGATGGAGTAACAAAGCTGGGAAAAATTAAATATAAATCAAAAGAAGAGCAGCAGGCGGAGAATCACCGGAAAATGTTTGTCGCTATGGCGAAGGACATTCGGGTCATTTTAATTAAACTGGCAGACCGTCTTCACAATATGCGTACGTTAAAACATTTGCCGCAGGAAAAGCAGCGAAGAATCGCCAATGAAACGTTGGAAATATTTGCTCCTCTCGCCCATCGCCTCGGAATCTCAAAAATCAAATGGGAACTTGAAGATACAGCCTTGCGGTATTTAAATCCGCAGCAATACTACCGAATTGTCAATTTGATGAAAAAGAAACGTGCAGAACGGGAAAAGTATGTTGAAGAGGTAATTGAAGATTTAAAGAAGCGAATTGAAGAAGTAAAGATAAAGGCAGAGCTGTACGGTCGGCCGAAGCATATTTATTCCATTTATCGTAAAATGGTTCTCCAAAATAAACAATTTAACGAAATTTATGATTTGCTGGCTGTGCGAATTATTGTGAACAGCATAAAAGACTGCTACGCAGTGCTTGGCATCATTCACACATGCTGGAAGCCGATGCCTGGCAGATTTAAAGATTATATTGCAATGCCGAAAACAAACATGTATCAATCCATTCACACGACTGTCATCGGTCCGAAGGGGGATCCCCTTGAGGTTCAAATTCGCACATACGAAATGCATGCGATCGCTGAATACGGGATTGCCGCCCATTGGGCTTATAAAGAAGGAAAAAGCATTACATCTTTTGATAAAAAACTGAGCTGGTTTAGAGAAATATTGGAGTTTCAAAACGATTCTTCCAACGCCGAAGAATTTATGGAGGCATTGAAAGTTGATCTGTTCTCTGACATGGTGTTTGTATTTACTCCAAAAGGAGATGTCATTGAGCTTCCCGCCGGGTCGATTCCGATTGATTTCGCCTACAGAATTCATTCTGAAATAGGCAATAAGACGATCGGAGCAAAAGTAAACGGAAAAATAGTGCCTCTTGATTATAAATTAAAAACCGGAGATATAGTGGAAATATTGACGTCGAAGCATTCTTACGGTCCGAGCCAAGATTGGCTTAAATTGACGCAGACCTCTCAAGCGAAAAATAAAATTCGCCAATTTTTCAAAAAGCAGCGCCGAGAGGAGAATGTTGAAAAAGGAAAAGAATTAATTGAAAAAGAAATTAAAGCGATGGATTTTGATGTGAAAGAAGTCCTTACTCAGGAAAATATAAAACGTGTCGCGGAAAAATTTAATTTTTCAAATGAGGACGATATGTATGCGGCGGTTGGCTTCAACGGCATTACTGCTTTACAGGTTGCAAACCGCCTAGTCGAAAAAATTCGCAAACAGCGGGATATAGAAGAGCAGGAAAAATTGATGGAAAAGGTGGTTCAACAAGGTGCAAGGCGGCCGAAGCGCCGTGATGCAGGAGTGTCTGTAAAGGGTATTGATAATTTGTTAATCAGGCTTTCCCGCTGCTGCAACCCAGTCCCTGGCGATGATATTGTCGGATTTATTACAAAAGGAAGAGGGGTATCTGTTCACCGGTCTGATTGTCCAAATGTCAATAAAGAGGATGCAAAAGACAGGTTAATTGAAGTGGAATGGGAAAATCAGCTGGACGGCCGGAAGGAATACAATGTGGAAATTGAGATTTTAGGTTTTGACCGGCGCGGCTTATTAAATGAAGTGCTCCAGTCTGTAACAGAGACGAAGACAAACATTACGACAATTTCGGGAAGAACGGACCGTAACAAAGTAGCGAACATCCATTTAGGAATTTCGATTCAAAATGTCAGCCATCTTCAAAAAGTTGTGGATCGGATCAAGCAAATACCGGATGTATATTCAGTGCGGAGAATTATGAATTAAGAAAGGAAATACATGATGAAAGTTGTAGTACAACGAGCAAGGAATGCAAATGTCAAAGTAGATGGACAAGTTGTTGGTTCGATTGAGTTCGGTTTAATGGTGCTAGTCGGTGTTACACACGAGGATACGGAAAAAGATGCAGAGTTTTTAGCGGATAAAGTGGCCAATTTGCGCATATTTGAGGATGAAGAAGGGAAAATGAATTTATCTCTTTTAGATGTTGGGGGCGAAGTTTTATCCGTCTCCCAATTTACGCTGTACGGCGATTGCCGGAAAGGAAGAAGGCCAAATTTTATGCAAGCAGCCAAACCGGATATTGCTGAAAAACTATATGAATCTTTCAACGACAAACTGAGAGAAAAAGGCGTACGTGTTGAAACGGGTTCTTTCGGAGCGATGATGGCTGTTGAATTTACAAACGTTGGCCCAGTAACATTGATTATCGAAAGCAAATAAAAAAATCGTGAGCGAGCTGCTCACGATTTTTTTATGAGTTTACATATTTGACGACCGCTTTATAAATCGCTTGTGAGATTTTCTCTTGGTAAGCGTTTGTGCTGACTGTCCACTCTTCCATAGGATTGCTCAAAAAACCTAGTTCAAGCAAAGCAGCAGGACGTTTATTTTCACGCAGCACAAAATAATTTCCAAATTGAACACCGCGGTTTCTTAAATTGACATGCCTCACCATCTCTTTGTGAATTACATTTGCTAATGCTTTATCCTTTGCAGAATTGTAATAAAAAGTTGTGATTCCATTTGCGCTTGGAATGATTGAGCTATTATAATGGATGCTCACAAAGGCGTTTGCGTTGTTTTTTACAGAAATTCCTACACGGGATTGCAGGCTGATATATGTATCGTCGCTTCTAGTTAAAACTGCATTTACACCTGCTCTTTTTAATTTGTTGTACACAAGTTTAGCTGTTTTTAAGGTTAAATGTTTTTCCAGCGTCCCTCTGACACCGATCGTCCCGCTGTCATAGCCTCCGTGGCCCGGATCGATAATGACTTTTTTACCGTTTGACGGTATGCTTGTCCCTTTATTGGAATTGTTTTCGCTTGTTGTTGTGACGACCCAGCTTGCTACATAAGCTGTTTGACCGTTTCGGAGCTGAATTTTATACCAATTATTATAAATCCCTACAATTGGAAAAGTCTGCCCTTTGTTTCCTCTTTGAACAATTTTTGCAGAAGTGGAAGGTGCACTGCGCAAATTTGTTCCGTCGTATAAAAGGACAACTGATTGAGCGCCGTTTGTTTTCTTTGAGCCAGCTTCGATATATCTTTTGGATGCCCAGCCTGTTTTGTTTTTCGCATATCTAATTTGATACCAATCTCCGTTTGCACCTATGATTTCTACCTCTGTTCCTTTTTTAATGGTACCGACAATTTTTGAGTGTAAAGACGGACCGCTTCTAACATTTAACGAACTGGCTGTAATCCTTCCTTTTTGCGGGGAAGTGCTGCTGCTTTTAGCTGCTGCTTTGGTAATATATTGCTTCGACACCCACCCCGTCACATTGTTGTAGCGAATTTTATACCAATTGCCTTGTTCCGAAATGATTTCAACTTTCATGTTTTTTGTCAGCTTGCCGGTAATTGATGATTGTGCATTTGGTTTTGAACGAACATTTAATATAGTGGCTGTAACCGTACCGAGGCTATGCTTCTGATTCGAAGGAGTTTTGCTTGCTGCTGGAGCTACATATGCAGAAGAGACCCATCCTTGCCGGCCATTATAGGAAATTTTCACCCATTTCCCCTGTTTCATCAACACATGCGCTTTTTCCCCTTTAGGAAACTGTCCAACAACTTTATAGTTTGTCCCGGGGCCAGAACGGATTCTTAACCCGGTAGTCGTAGAAACGACATAATCCTTTTTTTGAAGCTCGGTTTCTACTGAAAGAAGCCAATCGGCTACCCACCCGGAAGAGCCCTGTTTTAATTGAATTTTCACCCAATCTCCTTTCCTTGCGACAATCGGGTATTTTTCACCGTACCGAACGCTTTTCATTACGGGATAGCTTAAACCGGGACCTGTCCGGACATTTACTTTATCTTGCTTAATGACTGCATTTTGCGTATCCGCTTGGGCTGAATGAAAAACTGGAGCGGTAGAAGTAAAAAGCAGTGAAAGCAACAGAACGATTAAAAAGCATTTTTTTCGCAATGGCCATGCTCCTTTCACATTCATGCAAAAAACTATTTCTATTTTATTTCGGCATTTCCTTTTTTACATTGAGTATTTTTTCATTTTTTTGCGGGAAGACTAAGACGCAAATTCTGATGAAAAAGAAAGGGGAAAAATATGCGGTCCAGTGAAAAACATTCTTTCTCCGCATCAATTTTTCATGACCAGTTTGGTATTTCTTTCATTGATCGTACGATGCAGGATATTTTAATAGAGGTTTCGTTTGAGCATGGTTTAAATCAAGAGGAGGCGAAAAAGCTCCGTGATCGGCTCAGCCGTTCTTGACATGACACAGTATTGTTCGTATGATAATATAAAATTCTAGATTTAAAAATAACGTACATAAACAACCGATGACGGAGACAAGTAGCTGGGATGCACATGGACAGAGAGGAAAGGCCTTAGGCTGAAAGCCTTTCCCCATGATCGCTTAGTGAAGAACACTCCGGAGGTTTTCCTCTGAAAGGTGTAAAAGTAGGAGGAAACGTAAATAGGCGTTAACTTTTAAGTGGAAGCATTGCTTCAATTAGGGTGGCACCACGGGAGACTCTCCCGTCCCTACGGGAATCGTCAGGGGACGGGTTTTTTTATGGAATTTATTTTATAAGTGGAGGAGAATCGACAATGGCTTTTCAAATCCCGCGAGGTACACAGGATATTTTGCCGTCGGAGGCTTCAAGATGGCAATATGTTGAGAAAAAAGCTAGGGAAATATGCCGTCTTTATCGCTTTCAAGAAATTCGAACCCCCATTTTTGAACATACGGAATTATTTCAAAGGGGTGTAGGCGAATCAACCGATATTGTCCAAAAAGAAATGTACACTTTTTCCGACAGGAAAGGAAGAAGTTTAACATTAAGACCGGAAGGAACTGCAGCAGTCGTCCGCGCTTTTGTTGAAAAGAAAATGTACGCCGATCCGAACCAGCCTGTAAAGCTTTTTTACATCGGTCCGATGTTTCGGTATGAAAGACCGCAATCAGGGCGTTTTCGGCAATTTGTTCAATTCGGTGTGGAGGCTCTCGGCTCGGACGACCCTGCGCTGGATGCTGAAGTTATTTCTTTGGCGATGGCGTTTTATCAATCGCTCGGCTTAAAAAAATTGAAGCTTGCCATTAACAGTTTGGGAGATCAAGAGAGCAGAGCTGCACATCGTGCTGCTTTAGTCAACCATTTTAAGCCGAGAATTGGAGAATTTTGCTCTGATTGCCAAAAGCGGCTTGAGCAAAATCCGTTAAGAATACTTGATTGTAAACAAGACCGCGAGCATGAATTGATGAAAAGCGCCCCTTCCATCATTGACTTTTTAAACGATGAATCAAAGCAATATTTTGATCAAGTGTTAAAATATTTAACGGAGCTTGGCATTGAGTATGAAATCGATCCAAATCTCGTCCGCGGATTGGATTATTATAACCATACAGCATTTGAAATCATGAGCAATGCGGAAGGGTTTGGGGCGATTACGACTTTATGCGGCGGCGGAAGATATAACGGCTTGGTCGAAGAAGCCGGAGGGCCAAGCACGCCGGGGATCGGCTTTGCTTTAAGCATTGAACGCCTGTTAGCAGCAATTGATGCTGAAAACATCGCTCTTCCGATTGAAAAAGGTCTAGATTGTTATATTGTGGCACTGGGAGATCGGGCGAAGGAACGGTCGGTATCTCTATTGCAGGAAATGCGGAAAGCCGGCATTTCTGCAGACAAAGATTATGAAAATAAGAAAATGAAAGCACAACTGAAGCAAGCGGACAGGCTTCAAGCCAAATTTGTCATCATCATAGGTGATGAGGAATTAGAAAAAGGCGTGGCGAACGTAAAAAACATGGCAACAGGCGAACAAGATGCGGTGGCATTTGAACGACTTGCAGAGTATATAAAAGAGAGAAAGTAAAGGAGAGTATGTAGGATGTTTGGACGTTCGTATTATTGTGGAGAAATTTCCGAAAAAGCAATCGGCGAAAAGGTCGTTTTAAAAGGATGGGTGCAAAGACGCCGCGATTTAGGAGGACTTATTTTTATCGACTTGCGCGACCGGACAGGAGTTGTCCAAATTGTTTTTAATCCTGAAGTTTCAAAGGAAGCGTTAGAAATAGCTGAAAAAATCCGCAGCGAGTATGTATTGGACATTGAAGGCGAAGTGGTGAAAAGATCGGAAGAGACGATTAATCCGAACATTCGAACAGGAAAAGTGGAAGTGGTTGTTCAATCGGTAACCATTTTAAACAGCGCCAAAACTCCTCCTTTTTCACTTGCGGATCAAAAAGCGGACATTTCCGAAGAGGTTCGTTTAAAATACCGTTATTTAGATTTGCGCCGTCCAGTCATGTTTGAAACGTTAAAAATGCGGCATCAAATTACGAGAGCGATTCGCAACTTTTTGGATGAAAATGGATTTATTGATGTGGAAACCCCCATTTTAACGAAAAGCACACCGGAAGGAGCACGGGACTATCTTGTCCCTTCTCGCGTCCATGAGGGGGAATTTTATGCGCTCCCGCAATCGCCGCAAATATTCAAACAGCTTCTAATGGTTTCAGGATTTGATAAATATTATCAAATTGCAAGATGCTTCCGCGATGAGGATTTGCGCGCAGACAGACAGCCGGAATTTACCCAAATAGATATAGAAACTTCTTTTATGAGCCAAGAAGATATTATGAATCTAACCGAAAAGATGATGGCTCATGTGTTAAAAGAAGTGAAAGGAATCGAGCTTACTCTTCCATTCCAACGCATGCCATATGATGAGGCGATGGCGCGCTTTGGGTCGGACAAGCCGGACGTTCGATTCGACCTGGAGCTTGTTGATGTATCTGAAATTGTGAAAAACTCCGCTTTCAAAGTTTTCAGTCAAGCAGTTGCAGGTGGAGGGCAAGTAAAGCTAATCAATGTAAAAGGAAAAAAAGACGAATTTTCACGCAAAGATCTAGATGCTCTCCAAGAGTATGTTCACAATTATGGAGCGAAAGGTTTGGCTTGGCTTAAAGTAGAAGAAAATGAAGTAAAAGGCCCAATTGCAAAATTTTTATCAGAAAATGAACAAAATAGTATTTTGCAAGCAGCTGAAGGACAGAATGGAGACTTGCTTCTGTTTGTTGCCGACAAGCCGAATGTTGTTGCTGATTCGTTGGGGGCTCTCAGATTAAAACTAGGAAAAGATTTAGGGCTGATCGAAGAAGATAAACTTGAATTTTTATGGATTACGGATTGGCCGCTCGTTGAATATAATGAAGAAGACGGCCGCTATTATGCATTGCATCATCCGTTTACTATGCCGTTTCGTGAGGACTTGGAGTACTTTGAGAAAGACCCTCTCAAAATGCGGGCTCAAGCATATGACTTAGTGTTAAATGGATATGAACTTGGCGGAGGGTCGATTCGGATTTTTGAAAAAGACGTTCAAGAAAAGATGTTCAAACTTCTTGGTTTTACAGAGGAACAAGCAAGAGAACAGTTCGGATTTTTGCTGGAAGCCTTCGAATACGGTACGCCGCCGCATGGTGGAATTGCACTAGGATTGGATCGGATTGTAATGCTTTTGGCAGGAAGAACAAATTTACGGGATACGATTGCCTTTCCGAAAACAGCAAGTGCGAGCTGTTTGTTAACGGAGGCACCAAGCCAAGTAAGCAAAGAGCAATTGGATGAACTGCATCTTGAAGTGAAACATAGCTCAAGGTAATAATTTCCATTATTTGTTTTTTATCTTGAAATCTCATGCTAATTATGATATTCTTTATTCAAAATTTAAGTCCTGATGTGTGCGTCGTACACCTAGTTTTGACCGAACAACGATTTAAATGGGAGCCCGGAGTTTCTAAAGTGAGTAAATGCCTCAAATGCATATGGCACGAGGACTTACAAAGCTTTAGAACAGGGCACCCACCTGCTGAGAGCGGGTTCAAAACGAAGGAAACGGCGACGGCACAATTGGGACTTTTTTAGTTTGTACACTGAATTTTGTCAAATTGGAGTGATTTTTTTTGCTTCATCAGTTTTCCCGGAATGAACTAGCGATTGGAAAAGAAGGTTTACATAAATTGAAAAACAGCTCCGTAGCCGTTTTAGGGGTTGGCGGAGTTGGATCTTTTGCCGTCGAAGCTCTTGCACGATCAGGCATCGGGCGATTGATTTTGATCGATAAAGATGATGTCGATATTACGAATATTAACCGGCAAATCCATGCGCTTTTGTCGACGGTTGGAAAACCGAAAGTGGATTTAATGAAAGCAAGAATTGCTGACATTAATCCGGATTGTGAAGTAATTGCATTAAAAATGTTTTACACGGAAGAGACGTATGAAGACTTTTTTAAGCTAAACCCTGACTATGTGATTGACGCCAGCGATACGATCAGCTATAAAATTCATTTAATGAAGGAATGCCTGAAACGGAATATTCCTATTATTTCAAGCATGGGGGCAGCCAACAAAACGGATCCAACCCGTTTCCGAGTAGCAGATATTTCAAAAACGCATACAGATCCGATTGCCAAAGTGATTCGAACGAAACTGCGAAAAGAAGGGATCCGAAAGGGAATTCAAGTCGTATTTTCTGATGAACGCCCTGTTGTTATTAGAGAAGATGTCAGAAAAGAAGTCGGCAATAACGAATCAACGATCCGCAAAGCAAAAATGCCCCCGTCATCAAATGCCTTTGTGCCATCCGTAGCCGGATTGATTATGACTGGCCATGTGATTAATGAATTGCTGAAGGATATAAAAATTTATCGTGTCGGCGACGACGATTAAAAAATGGGGGTGTCAAATAAGCCGTTTTTCGGCTTATTGACGCCCCCTTTTATTTACGTTTTCCATGAGGTTTTGACATTTTGGACAATCCTATTTATATTTTCAAGATGACGCGGACATGACCGAAGCTTCCTATTCGTCCTTTTCTTTTTTCTTTTTCTCGATATTTTCATATATTTGCGCTAAAGCCTGCTCGAATTTGCCCGTTCTTTTTGGCTTGTAATATTTTTTATGCTTGATGGGGTCAGGCAAATATTGCTGGTTTACCCAGCCTGATTCATAATCGTGCGGATATAAATAGTTCACGCCTCTGCCAAGCTGCTTTGCTCCTTTATAATGAGCATCCCGCAAGTGGGAAGGGACCTCGCCTGTCACTCCTGAGCGAATGTCGGCTAAAGCTGCATCAATCGCTTTATAAGCAGAGTTTGATTTAGGGGATAAACATAGTTCAATCACCGCATTGGCCAAAGGGATGCGTGCTTCGGGAAAACCGATGCGCTCTGCTGCTTCTATAGCCGAAAGAGTTCTAGGTCCCGCTTGCGGATTTGCAAGACCAATATCTTCATAGGCGATGACCGTTAAACGCCTTGCAATCGAAGAAAGATCCCCTGCCTCAATTAATCTGGCCAAATAGTGAAGCGCTGCGTTTACATCGGACCCGCGGATAGACTTTTGAAAAGCAGATAAAACATCGTAATGATGATCTCCGTCTTTATCGTGGGAAAAGCTCTTTTTTTGCATGCACTCTTCAGCAATTTCAACCGTAATGCAAATGTTCCCATTCTCATCTTCCTTTGTTGATAAAACGGCGAGTTCCAATCCATTTAACGCCGCACGCACATCTCCGCCGGAGCTTTCGGCAAAATGTCTTAGAGCTTCGTCGCTGATTTGAACAGGAAAGTCGCTCAGTCCTCTTGGGTCTGTAAGAGCTCTTTTCAGGGCAATCATAATGTCATCTGGAGAAAGAGGGTGCAATTCGAAAATTTGACAGCGGCTCCGAATCGCCGGGTTAATGGCATGATACGGATTGCTTGTCGTTGCACCGATTAAAATAATCATGCCGTTTTCTAAATATGGAAGCAAAAAATCTTGTTTCCCTTTATCAAGTCTGTGCACTTCATCTAAAATGAGAATGATTTGCCCTGACATTTTTGCTTCTTCTACAACAATTTCCATATCTTTTTTATTGTGGACAACCGCATTCAGCTTTCGAAAAGGCGTGTTAGTGCTGCCTGCTATTGCTGTTGCAATAGATGTTTTTCCGATTCCAGGAGGTCCGTATAAAATCATCGAGCTTAAATATTTAGCTCGCACCATTCGTTCAATAATCTTTCCTTTTCCAACTAAATGTTCTTGTCCAATAATATCTTCTATTTTGGTTGGACGCATTCTATACGCTAAAGGTTCCATTTTATCGCTCCCAAATAAAAATCATATCATCTCATTTACCCACTAATAAAATAATATGCTATAATGTCTAAAGTTTAAAGTAGAACCAAGATGGTGAAAATCTTGAAAAAAACTAAAAAATAGGAGTGTAGAAACGTGAGAATTTCAACGAAAGGACGCTATGGTTTAACGATTATGATTGAATTGGCGCGAAAGTACGGAGAAGGACCGACATCTTTGAAAAGTATTGCACAATCTCATGATTTATCAGAGCATTATTTGGAACAATTAATTGCTCCTCTCCGCAATGCCGGACTTGTCAAAAGCATTCGCGGAGCTTATGGCGGATATATTTTAGCGAACGATCCGTCCAAAATAACGGCTGGTGACGTTATCCGTGTGTTGGAAGGACCGATCACCCCTGTTGAAGGAATTGAAGATGAACCGCCTGCTCAAAGGCATCTATGGTTAAAAATCCGCGATGCGGTGAAGGACGTTCTTGACAACACGACACTTGATGATTTAGCAAGCCATACAGGAGATAATGAGCAGGACGCTTACATGTTTTACATTTAAAGTCGGGAGGAATTAACTTTGGAACGGATATATTTGGATCATGCGGCAACATCGCCAGTCCATCCCGCAGTTTTGGATAAAATGACAACCTTTATGAAGGATTATTTCGGCAATCCGTCTAGCATCCATTCTTTTGGCAGAGAAAGCAGACGAGAAGTGGATGAGGCTCGAGAGCTCCTTGCCAAAAGTATTCATGCCGACCCAAAAGAAATCATATTTACAAGCGGAGGAACAGAAGCAGATAATTTAGCGGTGATTGGAACAGCGCTTGCTAATAAAGAAAAAGGAAACCATATTATCACAACAGAAATTGAGCATCCGGCTGTCCTCCAATCTTGCCGCTATCTAGAAAAAAACGGATTTCACGTTACGTATTTGCCTGTCAATCAATCGGGAGTTATTTCTGTCGAGGATCTTAAAAAAGCTTTAAAAGATGAAACGATTCTTGTCACAGTCATGTATGGAAATAATGAAGTAGGTGCCTTACAGCCTATTTCAGAAATAGGAAGATTATTACAAAACCATCAAGCGTATTTTCATACCGATGCAGTTCAAGCATACGGACTCGTTCCAATTGATGTTCGCGAGCTGAATGTCGATCTGCTGTCGGTTTCCGGTCATAAAATAAATGGGCCGAAAGGGATCGGTTTTTTATATGCAAAAGCTGGGGTGAAATTCACTCCGCGCATGCATGGCGGTGAGCAGGAATTGAAGAGAAGAGCCGGAACGGAAAATGTTCCAGCGATTATCGGGTTTGCAGAAAGCGCAAAAATTGCAGAACAAACAAGAAAGGAAAAAACAGAGCAATATGTGCATTTTAAACAAATCATGATCGATGTGTTTGAACAAGAGGGCATTTCCTTCGCTGTGAACGGCTCGATTGACAACAGCCTGCCTCATATATTAAACGTTTTCTTTCCGGGAACAAATGTTGAATCGCTTCTTGTCAACCTCGATTTGGCGGGAATTGCGGCATCAAGCGGCTCAGCTTGTACAGCAGGATCAGTTGAACCGTCGCATGTGCTCGTTTCAATGTTTGGCAAAAATTCAAAAGAAATAACTTCATCGGTTCGATTCAGCTTCGGCTTAGGAAATACGGAGGCACAAATTGAATCGGCTGCCAAAAAAACAGCCGAGATTGTTAAAAGGTTAACGTCAAAATAGAAAGAGGTGAGAGAGATGGAAAAGGCGCCGCATGAAACAAGAGTCGTAGTCGGGATGTCTGGCGGAGTAGATTCATCTGTAACTGCTTTGCTCCTAAAAGAACAAGGGTACGAAGTCATCGGGGTCTTTATGAAAAATTGGGATGATACGGATGAAAACGGCGTATGTACGGCAACGCAAGATTATGATGATGTAATCCGTGTATGCAATCAGCTTGGGATTCCTTATTATGCAGTGAATTTCGAAAAAGAGTATTGGGATAAAGTGTTCACTTACTTTTTAGAGGAATATAAAGCTGGAAGAACGCCAAATCCCGATGTCATGTGCAATAAAGAAATTAAATTTAAAGCTTTTTTGGAGCATGCGGCTGACTTAGGCGCGGACTATATCGCAACAGGCCATTATGCACGGGTAAAATACCGCGATGGTGTGTACAAATTGCTCAGAGGAAAGGATCCAAACAAAGATCAAACGTATTTTTTGAATCAGCTGAATCAGAAGCAACTGTCAAAGGTCATGTTCCCCATCGGGCATCTTGAAAAAAAAGAAGTTAGAGAAATTGCGGAAAAAGCAAACTTGGCAACAGCAAAGAAAAAAGATTCAACAGGCATCTGCTTTATTGGCGAGCGGAACTTTAAAGAATTTTTAAGCCAGTATTTACCTGCTCAACCCGGCAAAATGGAGACGTTGTCTGGTGAGGTAAAAGGGAAGCATGACGGGCTTATGTATTATACGATCGGTCAACGCCATGGACTCGGAATAGGAGGAAATGGCGATCCTTGGTTTGTGGTTGGAAAAAATTTGAAAAATAATATTTTATATGTTGAACAAGGATTTCATAATGAACATTTATACTCAGACTCCATTATTGCAACAAATGTAAACTGGATAACCGGTGTAAAACCAACAGATGAGCTTGTTTGCACCGCAAAATTTCGCTACCGCCAGCCTGATCAGCCGGTAAAAGTGAAAATGATCGGTGATCAAACTGCACAAGTTTCGTTTGAACAGCCGGTCCGTGCCGTTACACCAGGACAAGCTGTCGTTTTTTATAATGGAGAGGAATGTCTGGGAGGCGGCATTATCGATAAAGTATTTCGCAACGGTGAAAAACTGTGGTATGTCGGTTAAAGAGATAAGCTGTACTGATCGGAATGAGATTTGTTAACTTGGCAGCAGCCTCTTTGCCTATGGATGTGAAAGGATGAAATGGATGCATAAAAATCAACTGGCTTTAGAAGCAATAAAAGAAGGGAAATGGGAAGAAGCAGCGAAATATTTTGCAGAAGCATTGGAAGAAAATCCGAACGACCCTGTGTTATACGTAAATTTTGGGAATTTGCTTGCCTCTTCAGGTGATACAGAAAGAGCATTGAAATTTTATGAAAAGGCGATTGAGATTGATAAAGGGACGGCTACTGCGTATTACGGCATTGGAACCGTTCATTATAATGCGGGAGATTATCACAAAGCGAAAACATTTTTTGATCAGGCGGAAAAGTATGGGCTTGCTCATAAAGATGTCTATTTTATGCTTGGAATGTCTCTTTACCAGCTTGAACAGCCCCGTCTTGCACTTCCATATTTTTTGCGGGCGGTTGAGCTGGATGAACAAGACGCCAGCGCTCACTTTCAATATGGTTTATGTTTAGCACAAGCAGGCCACATTCAAGAAGCAAAAAATGAGTTTGAAAAAACGATCGACCTCGATCAACATCACGCAGATGCTTATTATAATTTAGGTGTTGCGTACGCATTTGAAGAAAATAGAGAAGAAGCTTTAAAAATGTTTGATATGGCGCTTTCCATTCAACCGGATCATTTGCTTGCGGGCAACGGGAAAAGGCTGTTAGAAGAAATGATTTAAACGAAATTAGGAGGAAAGAGGATGGGCGGTCAACAGGAGAGTTTGTTTCATGAGGAAAGTACTCCTTTTGTTCGCGGAGTCATTAAACATATTGTGTTCCAGAATGAGCAAAATTTTTATACTGTTATTAAAGTGAAAATTGAAGAGACGAATGAACAGTTTGAGCAAGATCAAGTGACCGTGACGGGTTTTTTTCCTCTTCTCCAATTACATGACAGCTATACGTTTTTTGGCGCGAAAAAATACCATCCAAAATTCGGCGTACAATTTCATGCTGATCGTTTTCAAAAGGAGCTTCCAACTACGAAAGAAGGAGTTATTCAATATTTATCAAGCGGGCTTTTTAAAGGAATCGGCAAAAAAACAGCGGAAGCGATCGTGAATGAACTGGGCGAACATGCGATTTCGATTATTTTGGAGGATCCCGATTCATTAAAAAGAGTGAAGAAGCTTTCAAAGGAAAAAGCCAAAATACTGGCTGAAACACTGAAGGAACATCAAGGTTTAGAAGGGGTTTTAATCGGATTAAATCAGCTTGGCATTGGGCCTGCACTTGGGATGAAAATTTATCAGCTGTATCGGGAGGATACGCTTAAAATCATTCAAAAAAACCCATATCAATTGGTGGAAGATATTGAAGGGATCGGCTTTATTCGAGCGGATGAAATTGGGAGAGAGCTTGGGATCTCCGGCAATCATCCCGACCGGCTGAAGGCGGCTTGTTTGTTCACTATTGAACAAGATGCTGTAAAAGAAGGACATGTATATGTTACAAAAGTTCAGCTGATGGAAAAAGCGAAAAAATTGCTCACCCAAAATGGAGAAGACATATCTGATCAGGATATTGAAAGAATCATTCTTGAATTGGAAGAAGATCGAAAAATTATCGTCGAGGAAGATCGAATTTATTTACCCTCTCTTTACTATGCTGAAGTGGGACTTGCCAATAACATTGAAGAAATTTTAACCCAAAACCAATTTCAAGATATGTTTCCTGAATCAGAATTTTTGCTGGAGTTAGGAAAACTGGAAGAAAAAATGAATGTTCAGTATGCCCCCTCTCAAAAAGAAGCCATTCAGCGGGCTATTCATTCGCCGATTCTTTTGCTGACCGGCGGGCCTGGAACGGGAAAAACAACCGTTATCAAAGGCATCGTTGAAATTTATGCGAACCTCCACGGCCTTTCATTGAACCCAAAAGAATATCAAAAGAAGGAAGAGCCGTTTCCCATTGTACTGGTGGCACCTACTGGACGAGCTGCAAAAAGAATGGCAGAAGCAACCGGTCTTCCTGCCGTCACAATCCACCGCCTTTTAGGATGGAATGGTTCAGAAGGATTTGAACACAATGAGGATCATCCGATTTCTGGAAAGCTTCTGATTGTTGATGAAGTATCAATGGTTGATATTTGGCTCATGCATCAATTGTTTAAATCGCTTCCTTCGGACATACAAATTGTTCTTGTTGGAGACGAACACCAGCTTCCGTCCGTTGGACCCGGCCAAGTGCTTCGCGATTTGATTCAATCCGGACGAATCCCAGTTGTTACGCTGACAGATATTTATAGACAAGCAGAAGGATCTACAATTATTGATTTGGCCCATTCAATCCGCCAAGGAACTCTTCCAGCGAACCTTTTGCAAACGACACAAGACAGATCGTTTATTCCTTGTACAACATCACAAATAAAAGAAGTTATAACGAGAGTAATTGAGAACGCTTTGAAAAAAGGATATTCTGCGAAGGATATACAGGTGTTGGCACCGATGTACAGAGGGATTGCCGGCATTGATCAGTTGAATGAAATGCTTCAGGAAATGTTAAACCCCCCTTCAAAAGAAAAAAGAGAGATCAAGCATGGCAACGTTATTTACCGAATTGGGGACAAAGTGCTGCAGCTCGTCAATCAGCCTGATCAAAACGTGTTTAATGGCGATATTGGGGAGATTGTTTCTATTTTTTACGCAAAAGAAAATGTCGAAAAAGAAGATATGGTGGTCATTTCTTACGACGGTATCGAAGTAACCTATACGAAGCAAGATTTTAATCAGTTTACTCATGCTTACTGCTGCTCCATCCATAAAGCGCAGGGAAGCGAATTTCCGATTGTCATTTTGCCGGTAGTAAAAGGCTACTTTCGGATGTTGAGAAGAAATTTGATTTATACAGCGGTTACAAGGAGCAAGCAATTTTTAATTATGTGCGGAGAATGGGAAGCGTTAAAAATGGGAGTATACAACAATCAGGAGTCGATGAGGCAGACAACCTTAAAAGAGAGGCTGAAAACGTCTGAACTTGCCGAGCTGAAAGAGGAGCTTCCTTTTCCACTAGAAGATGCCAACATTGGGATGGAGAACATCACTCCATATGATTTTATGGAAGAGGGCGAAGGATAATAAATTTGTTCCTTTCCATAAGATCGATAACGATTGACAGATGATGCTACAAACAGGGGACAAATTGTTTAAGCATAAAAAAGCATGCTTTATAGAGACGTATAATTTTTTGGAAAATGGTAACAAATAGTAGTGTGCATAGCGAGAATATACCGGATTAATAAATAATTAAATAAATGAATAAAGAAGGTGTCCCTGTTTGTTAACATGTCCGAATTGTAAAAGCAAAGATATTGGAAAAATCGGAGTCAATCAGTATTATTGTTGGCATTGTTTTATTGAGCTTACCGTTACAAAAGGTATTATTCACACACATCAAGTAGAAGAAGACGGAACACTAAGTTCTTTAGATGACTTGTTTCCTGAAGAAGATCGTGCGATTTGAGGCGCCTAAAATGGGCGCCTTCATGCATATTTTCGTGAGCATTCCTCAAAATAAAAAGAGGAGGGATGCGGGATGAATGAGCGAGAGCGGAAATGGCTTTTCCGAATCATTTTTTTTCTCATTTTATCATTGTTTGTATATATGGTTCTTCAGCTAAAAGTCATTTGGTTTCCTATTTTCAAAATGTTAAAAGCTGTTTTAATTCCTTTTATGCTTTCCGTCTTCATTACCTACTTGCTTCATCCCGTAGTGGAAAAACTTTACCGTTCAGGTGTTCCAAGAACATGTTCGATTCTCATCATCTATTTTATTTTTTTCGGAGGAGTCGGTTTTAGCTTTTATAAAGGTGTCCCAATTTTTGTTGAACAAATGAAAGACCTTTCCGAAAATATCCCTATGTTTACAAAATATTACCAAAGCTGGACGGATAAAATTCATGACGGAACAACCAATTTACCTGGAGAAATTCATCATCGAATTGAATCTTTTATTGCTGGAATGGAAACATCCGTCGCTGCCTTTCTTGAACGGATGCTTTCAAGCATGAAGTCAATTATTGATTATGCTGTTATTATTGGTGTCATTCCCTTTCTCGTTTTTTATATGTTGAAAGATTATGAGAAAATGAAAAAGGCCATTTGGTACTTCACCCCGAAGAAATGGAGACGTGAAGGGAGACGTTTTTTAGAAAACGTCGATGAGTCGCTCGGAAGTTATTTGCGGGGGCAACTATTTGTTTGTTTTCTGATCGGGCTGGCGGCTTCGATTTTGTTTTGGCTGTTTAAAATTAAATATCCGTTAATTTTAGGGACGATTATCGGAATGACCAATATTATTCCTTATTTCGGTCCATTTATCGGGGCGGTTCCTGCTTTGATGGTCGCTGCAACGCTCTCCATTAACAAAATAATTGTAGTGCTTTTCATCATTTTTGGGCTGCAATTTATTGAAAGTAATATTCTTGGCCCTTTCATCGTTGGGAAAAGCCTGCATATGCATCCGATGGTGATTATTATGGCGCTCTTGGCGGGCGGAGAAATCGGCGGAGTGATCGGTTTAATTTTAGCTGTGCCTTTTATCACTGTTCTGAAAGAGATATTGCTGCATATCATCCGTCTGAGGAAAGCGCATTGACAAGCGATTTTTCCTTGTCTATAATTCGTGATAGACATGGAATAAGTGCATGAAAGCGATGACGAATCGAGTATGTTGCAGTCCATCTTAAAAGAGAGGGGCTTCCGAGGCTGAAAGAAGCTCTAGATGAAGGGCAACAGAACGCTAATTCTGAGTGCAGGCAAAACCTGACGAAATTGCCACGTTACGGCAAATGAAGGTGATGAGCAATTGGCTCATAATCAGGGTGGTACCGCGAGTAACTCTCGTCCCTGTGTAAATCAGAGCATTTACATAGGCGAGAGTTTTTATTTTGCGAGAAAAATGAAGACATTTTAGGAGGAATGCCATGAAAAAGCTCACTTCAGCACAAGTTCGTCAAATGTTTTTAGATTTTTTTAAGGAAAAAGGACATTCGGTTGAACCGAGCGCTTCTTTAATTCCGGTTGATGATCCGTCACTATTGTGGATCAACAGCGGTGTCGCAACATTGAAAAAATATTTTGACGGAAGGGTTGTTCCTGAAAATCCGAGAATTACTAACGCACAAAAATCAATCCGAACAAACGATATTGAAAATGTCGGAAAAACAGCGCGCCATCATACATTTTTCGAAATGCTCGGAAATTTCTCAATCGGCGACTATTTTAAAGAAGAAGCGATTGAATGGGCATGGGAATTTTTAACAAGCGAAAAATGGATTGGCTTCGACCCAAATAGATTATCAGTTACTATTCATCCGGAAGATGAAGAGGCGTATGACATTTGGAAAAATAAAATCGGGTTGCCGGAAGAACGAATTATCCGTTTGGAAGGAAATTTTTGGGATATTGGTGAAGGGCCAAGCGGACCAAATACTGAAATATTTTATGATCGTGGAGAAGAATTTGGAAACGATCCAAATGATCCGGAACTTTATCCCGGCGGTGAAAACGAACGCTATTTGGAAGTTTGGAATCTTGTTTTTTCTCAATTTAATCATAATCCTGATGGAACTTACACTCCGCTTCCAAAAAAGAATATTGATACAGGCATGGGCTTAGAGCGAATGGTTTCTGTCATTCAAAATGCGCCGACCAACTTTGACACAGATCTCTTTTTACCGATCATTCAAGCTACCGAAAAGATTTCGGGGGAAGCTTATCGAACCGACAAAGAGAAAGATGTCGCTTTTAAAGTGATTGCCGACCATATCCGCACGGTTACATTTGCTGTTGCAGACGGCGCGCTACCTTCTAATGAAGGAAGAGGGTATGTACTTCGCCGTCTTATCCGCAGAGCGGTTCGGTATGCAAAAACGATCAACATAGACCGCCCGTTTATGTATGAATTAGTTCCGGTTGTAGCGGAAATTATGAACGATTACTATCCGGAAGTAAAAGAAAAAGCATCCTTTGTTCAAAGGGTAATTAAAAATGAGGAAGAGCGTTTCCATGAGACTCTCCATGAAGGGCTTGCTATTTTAGCGGATGTAATCAAAAAGCAGAAAGAACAGGGTAGCCGAATAATTCCAGGCGAAGATGTGTTTCGGCTTTACGACACATACGGTTTTCCAGTGGAATTGACGGAGGAATACGCACAAGATGAAGGCATGGAGCTGGATTATGAAGGCTTTGAACGAGAAATGGAGCATCAAAAAGAACGTGCAAGAAAAGCCAGACAGGATGTCGACTCGATGCAAGTGCAAAGCGGAATTCTTGTGGAATTAAAAGAGGAAAGCAAATTTGTCGGCTACAATACCCTAGAAGCAAATGCACGGGTGCTTGTGATCATAAAAGATGGGGAATTAGTCGATCAAGCCGAGAGCGGGGAAGAGGTCCAAATTATATTGGACGAGACGCCTTTTTATGCTGAAAGCGGAGGTCAAATTGCAGACAAAGGAATCATCAAAAATGATGATGTGGTCTTAAACGTAAAAGATGTGCAAAAAGCGCCGAACGGCCAACACTTGCACCGGGCTGTCATCGAAAAAGGCGTTTTGACAAAAGGAGCAGCAGTTTACGCTTCCGTTTGTGCAGAGTCTAGAAAATCAATCGTGAAAAATCATACAGCGACACATTTGCTGCACCAAGCGCTGAAGGACGTGCTGGGCGTACATGTCAACCAAGCTGGATCGCTTGTTGCTTCCGACCGTCTCCGTTTTGACTTTTCACATTTTGGACAAGTTTTAACAGAAGAGCTGGAAGAAATTGAACGAATTGTAAATGAAAAAATTTGGGAAAGCATTCCAGTCTCTATCGAGCACATGCCTCTTGACGAAGCGAAAGCGATGGGCGCGATGGCTTTATTTGGAGAAAAATACGGGAAAATTGTTCGCGTTGTTCAAGTAGGCGATTATTCGCTTGAGCTTTGCGGCGGATGCCATGTAACAAATACAGCGGAAATCGGACTGTTTAAGATTGTTTCCGAAACTGGAATTGGTGCAGGAACCCGCCGAATTGAAGCGGTGACAGGAAAAGAAGCGTACCGGTTTATGAATGAACAATATTTATTGTTAAAGGAAATTGGGGCAAAACTGAAAGCGAATGTAAAAAATCTGCCGGAGAGAATTGACAGTCTGCAGCAAGAAATAAAAGAACTACAGCGGGAAAATGAATCTCTTACGATGAAGCTTAGCAATCTGGAAGCGGAGAACATCGCTGAAAAAGCGGTAACGATCAACGGTGTAACAGTTCTTGCGGAAAAAGTTCAAGTGAAAGATATGAACAGATTGCGCGGCATGGTCGATGAACTGAAGCAAAAGCTCGGCTCGGCAATTGTTGTGCTAGCAACGGTATCAGACGGAAAAGTAAATTTAGCAGCCGGCATCACAAAAGACTTAGTTGACAAAGGGTTCCATGCTGGAAAATTAATTAAGGAAATTGCAAGCCGCTGTGGAGGAGGAGGCGGCGGAAGACCTGACATGGCTCAAGCGGGAGGAAAAAATCCTGAACGGTTAGCTGAAGCTCTTCGTTTTGTCGAAGACTGGGTGAAATCCGTTTCATAAATTCCAGTCATAGTGTAAAATGGATGTAGACAAGCAGATTCGCTTTTTAGTCTAGGAAAGAGGTGCAAAAATTGAGTTCCTTCGATAAAACGATGAAGTTTAATTTTTCAGAAGAACCTGTTGAGACAAATGTCAAGGAAGTTCTAAGTGCCGTATACAATGCACTGGAAGAAAAGGGTTATAATCCGATCAATCAAATCGTCGGCTATTTGTTGTCCGGAGATCCTGCTTACATTCCTAGACATAACGGCGCACGCAATCTGATTAGAAAAATTGAACGAGATGAATTAATTGAAGAGCTTGTAAAATTTTATTTGAAAAACAACCGTGAGGAATAAAATGCGAATCATTGGGTTAGACTTAGGTTCAAAAACATTAGGAGTTGCGGTAAGCGATGAGCTGGGATGGACTGCTCAAGGTGTGGAAACGATCAGCATAAATGAAGATGAAGGCGAGTTCGGGATTCAAAGACTCTCTGAACTGATAAAGAAATACGAGGTAGAAAAAATAGTAGTCGGGTATCCGAAAAATATGAACGGCACCGTTGGACCAAGGGGAGAAGCAAGCGAGCGCTTTGCCGCGCTTTTGAAAGAGCAGTTTCAGCTTCCGGTCATTTTATGGGATGAGCGCCTTTCGACGATGGAAGCCGAAAGATTTCTCATTGAGGCGGATGTAAGCCGGCGAAAAAGACGGCAAGTCATTGATAAAATGGCTGCGGTGATTATTTTGCAAAGTTATTTGGACAGTCAACAATAAATTGAGGTGAAATAAGTGGAAGGTGAAAAACATATTACCGTTATTGATGAAAACGGTAATGAACAACTATATGAAATTTTGTTTACGTTTAATTCGGACGAATTTGACAAATCTTACGTTCTTTATTATCCGATCGGCATCGATGATGAGGAAGACGAAGATGGAATAGAAATTCATGCAGCAAGCTACATTCCCAATGAAGACGGTGAAGGCGGGAAGCTGGAGCCTGTGGAAACCGATGAAGAATGGGAAATGATCGAGGCCGTTTTAAATACATTTTTAGAAGAGGAATAAGCACCGTTTTGCGGTGCTTTTTTTGTTGAGGTGATTTACATCCAAATGAAAAAAACAATTTCTTCCTATAAAAAAATGGAGATTTTTGACGAATAAATGCGTGTATGTAGTATAATAATCGGGACGGAAGGAGGATGAATTGATGGCGGATTCGGATTCGAATAAGGAATTTTTGGATAAGAAACTCCAAGAAAAACTGCATATAGCGAAAATTGTTCGAAAAACTGTGTTAACTGTCCTGATTGCCTTTGTTGTTATATTTGCTGGAGTGATTGGCGGCGGGTATTTATATGTGCGATCTGCATTAAAGCCTGTTGATCCGGATAATAAGGAACCTGTAAAGGTACAAATTCCGATTGGATCTTCCGTATCGCAAATTGCTTCTATTTTAGAAAAAAATGACATCATTAAAAGTGCGATCGTGTTTAAATATTACGTGAAATTTAAAAATGAATCAGGGTTTCAAGCAGGAAATTATCAATTTAATCAATCGATGACGATTCAAGAAATCGTTGAACGCTTAAAAAAAGGCGAATTAATGGGAGAAGCAGCTATTAAATTGACGATCCCGGAAGGATTGCAACTATCAGAAATTGCTGACATCATCGCCAAACATACTCCCTATTCAAAAAAAGAAATTATGAACCAATTAACAAACCAAAAGTTTATCAAACAAATGCAAAAAAAGTATCCTAATACAATAACAGATGACATTTTCAACGGACGTATAAAATATGCATTGGAAGGATATTTGTATCCGGCTACTTATTCGTTTTATGAGGAATCTCCTCCGTTGTCGGAAATCATTGAAACAATGATTAAAAAGACAGATGAAATGCTTGTTCCTTATAGAAACAAAATGAAAGAGCTGAGTCTTTCCACTCATCAATTTTTAACATTAGCGTCTTTAGTGGAGGAGGAAGCGACGGAAAAAGCCGACAGGGAAAAAATAGCCAGCGTTTTTTACAATCGTTTAGAAAAGAACATGCCTCTCCAGACAGATCCAACCGTTTTATATTCATTAGGAAAGCATAAGGAGCGCGTATACTATAAAGATTTAGAAGTCAATTCTCCCTATAACACATATAAAAATAAAGGACTTCCGCCGGGGCCGATTGCCAATGCTGGCAAGCAGTCACTAGATGCTGTAGCAAATCCTGCCGATACAAACTATTTTTATTTTCTCGCAACGAAAGAAGGGGAAGTTATATTTACGAAGACGCTGGATGAGCATAACAAAGAAAAAGCTAAGCATATTACGGAAAAGGATTAAAGGTTTGCGATTCGCATTCCTTTTTCTTTTATGTTAAAATATATCGAGCTAAAAAAACAAACTTGAAGAGTTCGAACAGAACTCTTCTTTGATTAAGGGAGTTTTTTAGGAGTGTCCATTTTGCCAAACAAAAAAATTGAGGAATATTTAGCAAATTTTTCTACTAACAAAGATGAAAAATTAGTTCAATTAGAAGCATATGCAAAAGAGCAGAAGGTGCCGATTATGGAAGAGCGGGCGCTGTCTGTCATGCTTCATATTTTAAAGCTCCATCAGCCGAACAAAATATTGGAAATTGGGGCGGCGATCGGCTATTCGGCGATTCGGATGGCAAAAGCGTTGCCGAACACAAAAATTGTAACGACTGAAATAGATCCTAATCGATTTGAACTAGCGGAACAAAATATTCGAGCTTGCGGTCTTGAAAATCAAATTACCATTTATCACGGTGATGCTCTAGAAATCGTACAGGAAGTCAAGCTTGACGGTCCGTTTGATGCGCTCTTTATCGATGCGAGCAAAGGGCAATATAAACGTTTTTTTCAAGCATATGAACCTTTGCTGTCAAAAAGAGCGGTCGTTTTTTCGGATAATGTTCTTTTTAAAGGACTAGTCGCTGAAGAAATGATAGAATCAAAAAGGTTAAAATCTTTAGCGAAGAAAATTAAAGAATATAATGAATGGCTAATGAATCAGCCCGATTGGGATACCGTTATTATTCCGATAGGCGACGGATTAGCCTTCAGTATAAAAAGGGGTGAAGGGGAATGAAAAAACCCGAACTGCTCGTCACACCTGTAAATGTCAAAAATATTGAGAGCCTTTGCAAAGCTGGCGCAGATGCTTTTATCATCGGCGAACAGCGTTATGGCTTAAGGCTTGCAGGGGAATTTCATCGAAAAGATGTATTAGATGCGATTGACCTTGCCCATCAATATGGAAAAAAAGTATACGTTGCAATGAATGCAATTTTTCATAATGATAAAGTAGACGAGCTTGCAGATTATGTAAAATTTGTTCATAATGCGAAGGCAGATGCGATTGTATTCGGTGATCCAGCTGTGTTAATGACTGTTAGGGAAGTTGCTCCGGAGATGAAGCTCCATTGGAATACGGAAACAACCGCAACCAACTGGTATGCATGCAACTATTGGGGAAGGAAAGGCGCCAAGCGTGCAGTACTAGCTCGGGAGTTAAGCATGGAAGCTGTCATTGAAACGAAAGAGCATGCAGAAGTGGAAATAGAAGTCCAAGTCCACGGAATGACGTGCATGTTTCAGTCCAAAAGATCTCTTATCGGCAATTATTTTGAATATCGTGGGAAAGCGATGGAAATTCACAATTATAAATACGGCAAAAATATGTTTTTACATGATAAAGAGAGAAATAACAAATATCCAATTTTTGAGGATGAAAATGGAACCCATATTATGAGTCCGAATGATATTTGCATCATTGACGAGCTGGAGGAACTGGTTGATGCAGGAATTGATTCTTTTAAAATAGATGGCGTGCTGAAAACTCCGGAATATATTGTAGAAGTGACGAAAAAGTATCGGAAGGCGATCGATTTATGCGCTGAGGATCGAGAGCAATATGAAAATGTTAAAGACAAGCTGTACGCTGAAATTGAGGAAATACAGCCGCCAAACCGCCCGTTGGATACAGGATTTTTCTTTAAAGAGACCGTTTATTAAAAAAACGTTAAAGGAGGAGTTCGCATGCCGGTTGTGAAAGATAAAATTTCAACAATTATCAACGGCAAAAGGGTCATAACGAAAAAACCTGAACTTCTTGCACCTGCCGGAAATTTGGAGAAATTAAAAATCGCCGTCATGTACGGTGCTGACGCCGTCTTCATTGGCGGACAAGAGTACGGCTTGCGTTCCAATGCCGATAATTTCTCCATTGAGGAAATTAAAGAAGGAGTTCAATTTGCTAATCAGTACGGAGCAAAAATATATGTGACGACAAACATTTATGCACATAATGAAAACATCCCTGGACTCGATCAATATTTAAAAGCGCTCGAAGACGCTGGAGTGTCAGGGGTCATTGTCGCAGATCCCCTCATTATTGAAACGTGCAGAAAGGTAGCCCCAAAATTGGAAGTCCACTTAAGCACCCAGCAATCCCTTTCGAATTGGAAAGCTGTACAATTTTGGAAGGAGGAAGGTTTGGAGCGGGTCGTTCTAGCACGGGAAACGAGCGCTGAAGAAATTAGAGAAATAAAAGAAAAAGTAGATATTGAAATCGAAACGTTTATTCACGGTGCGATGTGCATTGCCTATTCAGGCCGCTGCACATTAAGCAATCATATGACAGCGCGAGATTCAAACAGAGGAGGATGCTGTCAGTCCTGCCGGTGGGATTATGATTTATATAAATATTATAAAGGCAAAGAAGTGCCTATGTTTGATGAGCAAGACTCGCCATTTGCAATGAGCGCTAAAGACTTAAAATTGGTTGAGTCGATTCCGAAAATGATTGAAATGGGGATCGACAGCTTGAAAATTGAAGGCCGCATGAAATCCATTCACTATGTTGCAACTGTTGTCAGTGTATATCGCAAAGTCATTGATGCATACTGCGCCGATCCCGATCATTTTGTCATGAAACAGGAATGGCTGGAAGAATTGGATAAATGCGCGAACAGAGAAACGGCTCCTGCCTTTTTTGAAGGAGTGCCTGGTTATCAAGAGCAATTATTTGGCACTCACAGCAAAAAAACAGCATACGACTTTGTCGGGCTTGTGCTTGACTGGAATCCAGAAACGAAAATGGTGACATTGCAGCAAAGAAACCATTTCAGACCCGGTGACGAAGTAGAATTTTTCGGTCCGCAAATTGACAATTTTCGCATTGTCATCGATAAAATTTGGGATGAAGACGGAAATGAATTGGATGCAGCAAGACATCCTTTGCAAATAATCCGCTTCAAGTGCGAGCATCCGCTATATCCGTATAATATGATGAGAAAAGAGACAAGATAGGGGAAGAATCTGGATTTTTTTATAAAAAAGCAAAACGTTTCTTGAACTGCCGATTATTTTGTAATAACATATCATAGATAAATATTTCCTTCTATAACTATGTTATAAAAGATTCTTTTCTGTCGAAAGAACGGCAGAAAAGTTCTTTCATTTTTTAGGAACCATTAGGGGGATATAAAGAAAAGGAGGACTATTATGGCGGAAGAAAAGGTATTTCCTATGACGAAAGCTGGGAAAGAAAAACTTGAACAAGAACTTGAGTATTTAAAAACGGTAAAGCGAAAAGAAGTTGTAGAACGAATAAAAGTGGCAAGATCATTTGGCGACCTATCAGAAAACTCTGAATATGATTCAGCAAAAGAAGAGCAAGCTTTTGTAGAAGGACGCATTACAACGCTCGAAAATATGATTCGCAATGCGAAAATTATTGAAGAAGACACAGAAAATAAAACAACTGTTTCACTTGGAAAATCTGTTACGTTTATTGAATTGCCTGATGGAGAAGAAGAAACTTATACAATTGTCGGAAGTGCAGAAGCAGATCCTTTCGAAGGGAAAATTTCCAATGATTCTCCGATGGCTAAAAGCCTGCTCGGCCGTCAAGTAGGGGAAGAAGTTGTAGTTCAGACGCCTGGCGGCGATATGACAGTCAAAATTGTACGTGTTGATTAATGTTGATAGCCTTTAATATAGTTTAAGATGTGCGCACCTCGTCGAAAATATAAGACGAGGTGTTTTTTTATGAATAAGCGAATAAAATATATAGGCGTCTTCATCATTTTGTTAATGGGTGTTCTCATATATAGACTTGCGCAAATTCAACTGCTTGAAACCGAGTCATTTTCAGAACAAGATGTCAATTTGATGAAAGAAAGCGTCAAACAGAGGACACAAGAAGTAATTATAGATGATGGGCGGGGGCGATTTATTGATCGTGAAAATAAACCTTTGAACGAAACATATTTGCCTACGCTCGTTTTATTTCCATTTCTGAAAAATTATCAATGGCCGATCGATCAATTGGCGGCAGCCATTTCTGTTCGCAAGGATGAAATCGAACAATTATTGAAAGGAACGAAAAATGAACCTATTTTGTTGAATAAAGAAAAAGGATTTCAACTTGATGAACAGGATATAAAAGCCATCAATAAGTTAAAAATTCCGGGAGTATTCGGCATCTTTATGAAAACAGAGCAATCAGACAATATTGCTTCCCATCTTATTGGGATGACAAGCGAAAATGAAACAGAATGGAAAAAAAGATACCCTGACAAAGAGATTACGTCATTAAGTCCTGAAGTAGGCGTGACTGGACTGGAGGAGGCGTTTGATGAATTTTTGCAGCCGGAAGATGCGTCAAGACTTTTATATCATGTTGATGGTCTCGGCAGGCCTCTTTTCGGCGTCAATGTAAAATATATTGCCGATTCCAATCCATTTTACCCAATTGCCGTTCAAACAACGATTGACAAACATTTGCAAGAAAAAGCTGAACAAATTTTAACAAAACATCAAATAAATGAAGGCGGCCTCGTTCTGTTAGACATTGAAAACAGCGAAGTAGTTGCAATGGCCTCCAAACCGGATCTGGACCGGAATGATCCAAAAACATATGAAAATAAAATGCTTTCGGCAATGTTTCCTGGTTCTGTTTTTAAAACCGTTATTGCTGCAGCAGCGATCGACACAAACATGATCAAACCGGAAAGAACATTTAATTGTGACCGGAATGTCTACGGCCAAACAGAAAAAGAGGAAGAAAAGCGGGCTGGAACGCTTACGTTTGAAGAAAGCTTTGCGAAAAGCTGCAATTATGCGTTTGCTACGATCGGTCAGGAATTAATACAAAAAAAGAGCAATATAATTGAAGAATACGCAGAAAAGCTTGGCCTTCTCAGCTTCTCAGGCTGGTCGGGAAAAGTATACCATTACGATCAATTTAAACAATTTCCAAGGGAGCAAAGAGGAACGATTTGGGGAGATGACAGCGACAAAAAGTCAGCAAAGGCCATCGCACAAACCTCCATCGGACAAAAAAATGTAAAGGTTACTCCTCTAGCTGTCGCGAATATGATGGCTACAATTGCTCGCGGAGGAGAAAAAAGAGAAGTGAAAGTCGTGGATAAAATTTTATATAAAAACGGAGAAACGATGTATACATTCAAGAACCATTTGATGAAAGGAGAAAAAATTTCCCCTGCAACATCATCAAAATTAACGGATCTCCTGCTTCAAGTAGTCGCTCATCCTGATGGAACCGGCAGAGCGTTTCAAAGCTTGCCTGTTAAAGTAGCCGGCAAATCAGGCACTGCCGAAACGGGAACATTGAACGACAATGGAAAAAAATTATATCATAAATGGTTTGCCGGTTTTTTTCCTGCGGAACATCCGAAATATGCCTTAGTTGTTGTTGATATGAACAAAACGAGCGGTAGAGCAAAGACAAATGATGTTTTTTACGAAATGGTTGAACAGATTTATAATGTTAATGAAGAATAAAGTATGTTAAAATAATAACTCAAAGATTGGAGAAACAAAGGAGTTGACGGGGAATGGCGGGTTCTCGTTATGAAATTCGGGATAAAAAACGAAAAACGAATTTGATTTTAAATATTTTAATTGGAATTGTCGCCTTACTCATCCTCGTTATTGCTTCTCAGCTTTTTTTGGGAGGCGGTACTGAACAAGCGAATTCCAACAGTGAACAACAAAAAGAGCAATCAAGCTCATCTAAAAATATCGAAGAAGAGACAGCTGAACAATCTAACGATCAGCGGGAAGAAGAAAAAGCAGCTGAACAGAATGAAAGTAATGAAATTAAGGAGGAAGAGGACGAAAATACACAATCAGCAAATGAAGAAAAGGAATCGAGCGATGATCCTTTTGAAGGTGCAACAGTAACTGAAGGAGAAGCGGGTTCCGATGTTGAACAAATCATTGAAAATCCAAATTGGAAACCGATCGGAACAGTCCAGACAGGTGAGCACGTTACGACTTATAAAAAGTCATCTGTAGATTGGAAGGAAATGGAGAAAGCATTAAGCTATGCAACAGGTGTTTCTCTTGAAAATATGCAGACCCTTTGGATCGGCAATAACGGAAGCCCGAATGATGCGAAAGGAACGATTCAAAACAAAGCAGACGGAAAAAAATATAGAGTATCCATTACATGGATAGACGGAGAGGGCTGGAAACCGACTAGAGTTGAAGTATTAAAATAGACTGAAAAGCAAAAAAGACCCTCATGTGTAAAAAGCTGACTGTCAAACACTTGAGGGATCTTTTTTTATGATTTTTATAGCTATTCATGATAGAAAGGAATGTTGGAATATGAAAATTGCAATCATTGGTGCAATGGAAGAAGAAGTTCGCATCCTGCGCGAGAAATTGGATTGTACAAAAGAAGAGGAGATTGCAGGCTGCAGTTTTATGATTGGGAAATACAATCAAACTGATACGATTTTATTAAAATCAGGAATTGGAAAAGTGAATGCAGCCGTAAGCACCACTTTGCTGCTGGAGCGAT
Source organism: Aeribacillus sp. FSL K6-2833 (assembly GCF_037965815.1). Classification (GTDB taxonomy): domain Bacteria; phylum Bacillota; class Bacilli; order Bacillales; family Aeribacillaceae; genus Aeribacillus; species Aeribacillus composti. Next base: position 1,207,776 of record NZ_CP150189.1, read on the forward strand.
ATCAGCCGGATTATGTGATCAATACCGGCTCCGCCGGAGGATTTCATGAGTCTTTAAACGTAGGGGATGTTGTCATATCCACAGAGGTTCGCCATCATGATGTAGATGTGACGGCTTTTGGGTATGAATATGGTCAAGTTCCCGGGCTTCCTCCATCCTTTAAGGCCGATGAAAAACTGATTGAAATCGCTGAAAGAAAAGCAAAAGACATTTCAGGAATTCAGACGGTAAAAGGGGCGATCGCAACGGGGGATTCTTTTATGAACGACCCCGATAAAGTAGCTTTTGTCCGGTCTAAATTCAGCCATTTGTACGCTGTTGAGATGGAAGCTGCTGCTGTCGCGCAAGTGTGCTACAAATTTCAAACACCTTTTGTCATCATCCGGGCGCTCTCAGATATCGCCGGAAAAGAGTCGAACATTTCCTTTGAACAATTTTTAGACAAAGCGGCTTTCAATTCATCGGAATTGGTTCTGAAAATGATTGAAGAACTAAGTTGAATGTAAATGGAAACTATTACAAGCCTATTAGCCCGAATCGATATGTTATTCTTTTATAATATAGAATAACTAATTCGATTAGGTGATATCATGGAGGAGAAAAAATTAAAAGAATTAATAGAAGACTATAAGCATTTTGCTCTCGTTCTGCTAGCTGTCGGAACCTTTTTATACATCGGAATATGGATTCCTAATCATTCACCTCGGACCAATATACAAGAAATAATGCTAATCGGAACTTCAACGATGATGTTAGCCAGCTCTATTCTATTTTTTAAATTGTCATCGAAATATCAAAAAAAGCTTGATAAGTTGCAATCTTAATCATTTCTTGAAAAAGGGCTCAAAAAAGTCAGTATAGCTGACTCTTTTGAGCCCCTCTTTTTTGATAAAACATTAGGTGAATGAAGGCGGCATTGTTCTGTTTCATATGAAAACAGCAACTAGCGCTGCAATAAAGGTTGCCTTTTTACAGATTGAAAGCAGTTGTAATGGGCTCTCAACCGTAACGTTCGCATCCTGTCAAATCATGTTACCACCATTTTACGTCAAACAGAGGATTCGCTTTCTGCGATTTTTATTAATCGGTCAATTTTGAGATTCGTTTTTATATCTCGATTTGCGCCAATGCGCTGGAAAACCTGCAACAAGGTTAATTTTGAGTTTTTATGGGATGTCACATATCGGAAAGCCACCACTTTAAAATGAATTTTGCAGTTTTACGCGAGTAAATCATTCAGGAACTCTCGCAAATTTCGCACAAAATCTCGTTGAAAATGCTTTTCCTTTTATTCTTTTGACATCTTTTTTTCTTTTTCATTTCGGTAAAACTCATGAAACATTTTCATAAGTGCCCTTTTTTCGATTCTGGAAACATAACTCCTCGAAATGCCGAGCTCTTTCGCAATTTCACGCTGCGTTTTTTCCTGCTGCGTATTCAATCCAAACCGCCCGATAATGACTTCTTTTTCTCTTTCGTCTAGAATCGATAAATATTTCTTAATTTTTTCCAGCTCCATATTCAATTGAATCGTGTCGATAATATCTTCATTTTCTGATTTTAGCACATCTATTAAACTGATTTCGTTTCCTTCTTTATCTTGGCCAATAGGATCGTGTAGGGAAACATCTTTTTTTGTTTTTTTTAAGGAACGGAGATGCATTAAAATTTCGTTTTCAATGCATCTTGCGGCATATGTAGCAAGCTTTGTCCCTTTGTTTTCGGAATAGCTTTCAATCGCTTTAATTAAACCAATTGTGCCGATGGATATGAGATCTTCCGAGTCTTCACCTGTATTTTCAAATTTTTTGACAATATGAGCGACAAGGCGCAAATTATGTTCAATTAATATATTTCTTGCTTCGTCATTTCCTTCGGCCATCAGGCGGAGATATTTTTTTTCTTCATTTGGGGAAAGCGGTTGAGGGAAAGCATTGTTTTTTACATATGAAACGAGAAAAACCAATTCTTTTATAAAATAGCTTAGTGCAGTCAAAATTCCAGACATGTTTTTCACCCCCGCATTACGTATTATTAAATTGTATGTGATTGCGGCTTTGTCCTTGTATGTCCTTCATGAAAAAGGGGGAAAGAGTATGGAAAACAGCTGAGTTTTAGTTATAATGAGACAGTGAAGAAAAATGGATTGGTATCGGAGATCATCAGTTGAAAGGTATTAAGTCATTGTGGATTGACATCAACGATTATCTGTTAAAGGAGTTTAGCGGCTGTGGAACATGCAGCCATGCGCCTCAGGGGTAGGTATTTTAAGCAAAAAAAAAAGACACCGCTAAGATGATGCTTTTAATAAGTGAGAGAGCGAGCGGCGCTTTATTTCCAATTCTATTAATTCGATGAATTCTTTGCTAAGCCTCATTTCGGTTGCTTTATAGTAAGATTCAATTAAAAATTCGTCCGATAAATTTTTCATAGAAGCGATCATGTTATGGAGAAAGCACCTCCTTTATTTATTACCATAAATTTACCATGTTTTTTAATAGAGAACAACCGTTCTGTTATCCACAGCCTTCGGTGGAAAAGCTGTGGGTAGTTTGTTTATATACTTTACTAAAGATTGATATGAATAGGTGGATATTGTGTATAAAATTATCCACAGCTGTTGAATATGTTAAAAAATTGTCGAATTTTTTTGTGAAAACAATATTGTTTTGAAAGTAAACTCGAAATTCGGTATGATGAAAAATAGTTTAACAGTAGTCTATTTATTGAATTAAGAGGTGTTCAATTTGCTGAAAAGGTTTTTACCCGGAGAATATGCGAAAAGCGTTTTTCATATTTATCCTCATTTTTTAAAGGAAAAAGGTATAAAAGGTATTATTACCGATTTAGATAATACTTTAGTAGAATGGGACAGGCCGAACGCAACTCCGAAATTGAAAAATTGGTTTGAAATGATGGAACAGAACGGGATTAAAGTGACAATTGTTTCAAATAATAACGAAAAACGCGTCCGTTCGTTTTCTGAACCGCTGAATATTCCGTTCATTTCGAAAGCGGGAAAACCCCGTGCAAAAGCGTTTAAAAAAGCGGCTGAGCAGATGGGGCTGAAAAAAGAAGAAGTTGTTGTGATCGGCGACCAGCTGCTGACAGATGTTCTCGGAGGGAATCTCTGCGGTTTTCATACGATTTTAGTTGTGCCTGTATCGTCTACTGACGGCTTTTGGACCCGGATCAACAGGAAAATTGAAAGGAAAATTTTAAAATTGTTAAAACAGAAAGGCATGCTGCATTGGGAGGAGTGATGAGTTTGGATGAGAAGGTTTGCGTCGGGTGCGGAGTAAAAATTCAAACGGAAGATCCATCTGAAATTGGATATGCTCCAAAAGCTGCTCTTGAGAAAGAACAGCCGATCTGCCAAAGGTGTTTTCGGCTGAAACATTATAACGAAATTCAAGATGTCTCGTTAACAAATGAGGACTTTTTAAAAATTTTGCACGGCATTGGCAATACGAAAGCTCTTGTTGTGAAGGTTGTCGACATTTTTGACTTTAACGGAAGCTGGATCAACGGCATACAGCGTTTTATCGGCTACAATCCAGTCATTTTAATCGGCAATAAAGCTGATCTCCTTCCAAAATCGGTGAAAAAAGAAAAGGTTATTCGTTGGATGAAGAGAGAAGCAAAAGAGTATGGATTAACGCCATTGGATGTGCTTTTAATCAGCTCAGAAAAGGGACATGGCATTAAAGAAGCGGCAGAGCAAATAGATCATTATCGCAACGGAGAAAACGTGTATGTTGTTGGATGTACAAATGTTGGGAAATCAACTTTTATTAATCGAATCTTGAAGGAGGTTACGGGAGAAGGGGATATCATTACAACTTCCCATTATCCCGGCACAACGCTCAATCTAATTGAAATTCCGTTAGATGACGGCGCAGTTTTATACGATACACCAGGCATTATCAATGATCATCAGATGGCGCACTTTATTGATAAGCGCGACCTAAAGCTTCTATCGCCGAAAAAAGAAATTAAGCCTAGAGTGTTCCAGTTAAATGAAAGGCAAACTTTATACTTCGGCGGATTGGCAAGACTGGATTATATAAAGGGAGGACGTTCCTCCATTGTGTGCTATATTCCGAACAGCATTGACATTCATCGAACAAAACTGGAGAAGGCGGATCATTTATATGCAACACATTTAGGGGAGCTTTTAACCCCTCCTAGAAAAGAAGCAGTCGAATCCTTTCCAGAACTTGTCCCGCACGAATTCACTATAAATGGAAAAAAGAAAGATATCGTGTTTTCAGGTCTTGGATGGGTAACGATCCACGATGGACCGAAAAGAGTTGTTGCTTATGCACCTAAAGATGTACATGTGGGCGTCCGTCATTCATTAATATAAAAACAAAAAGGTGGAGAGGATTTCAAATGGAGCAAGTTTACGGAGTAATAGGCGACCCGATCGGTCATTCGCTTTCCCCTCTCATTCATAACGATGCTTTCGATTACTTAAATATGAATGCCCGCTATCACGCATTTCAAGTAAAAGGGGAAGAGCTTGAACAAGCGGTAAAAGGGATGAAGGCTCTTGGCATAAAGGGGTTTAATGTAACGGTTCCGCATAAAGTGTCAATCATTCCTTTTCTTGATGAGTTGGATGAATCGGCTCAATTGCTTCACGCGGTAAATACAGTAAAAAACGAAGACGGGAGATTAATCGGTTTTAACACAGACGGATACGGATTTTACCTGTCATTGAAAGAGCATATTGACAATACCAATCCCCGAGATTTAAAAGTGCTGCTGATCGGGGCGGGCGGAGCCGCTCGGGCGATCTATACAACGCTGGCGAAAGAAGGCTTTGCGTTCATTGATATTGTAAACAGAACAGCAGAGCGGGCTCATCTGTTAAAGGAAAACTGCAGCTATGAGACAAAAGGAAACGTTTATTCATTCCAACAACTCGATCAAACGTCCAATGAATATGATGTCATCATTCAAACGACATCCATCGGGATGAAGCCGAATATCGAAGAAAAGCCGATTGAATTAACCGGACGCGTTCATGGCGGAACTGTCGTTGCTGATATCATTTATAATCCGCTGAAAACGATGTTATTAAAAGAGGCTGAAAAGCTGGGCCTTAAAACTGTTGACGGAGTAGGAATGTTTGTTTATCAAGGGGCATGTGCGTTTCAAATATGGACGAATGTGGAACCTGATGTCAGTCGAATGAAAAAGCTCGTATATGAAAAATTAGGAGGAAAATCATGACTTTAACTGGAAAACAAAAACGTTTTTTACGCTCTCTTGCACATCATCTGAACCCGATTTTCCAAATTGGAAAGGGCGGAGTAAATTCAAATTTGCTTCAGCAGGTGAACGATTGTTTAGAAGCAAGAGAGCTCATAAAAGTGAACGTGCTGAAAAATTGTGATGAAGACAAAGCAGCAGTTGCTCAAGCACTTGTTGATGGGACAAATGCCCATCTCGTCCAAATCATCGGAAATGTCATTGTTTTATATAAAGAATCAAAAGAAAAAAAACAAATCATTTTGCCTGAATAAACGAACGGATGGTGCGGAAAAATTGGGTAAAATCGGAATTTTTGGGGGGACATTTGACCCGCCCCATAACGGACATTTATTAATGGCCAATGAGGTTCTTCATTCTCTTAATCTGGACAAAATATGGTTTATGCCGAACAATATTCCACCCCATAAACAAAAGGAGCCAGTGACAGAAACACACCACCGGGTAAATATGCTGAAAAGAGCAATTGAAGGAAATCCATTTTTTCAAGTCCAATTAATTGAACTTGAAAGAGAGGGTCCGTCTTTTACGTATGACACAGTGAAAATATTGAAAGAAAGATATCCAAACGAAGAATTTTATTTTATTATTGGATCAGATATGATTGAAAATTTGCCTCATTGGCATCGAATAGAGGAATTGATGGATATGGTGCAATTTGTCGGCGTGAAACGTAACGGATACTCGAATGAGAGCACATTTTTCGTAAAAGAGGTGGAAGTTCCTCAGTTTGATGTTTCCTCTACAATGATCAGAGAGCGATTGAAAAACGGACAAGCGGTGGACTATCTTCTGCCCAAAAAAGTTATTCAATATATAGGGGAGAATCGATTATATGGAACGTGAAAAAGCGTTAGCAGTTGTGGAAAAGGCGATAACGAAACAGCGTTATCAACATACTTTAGGCGTAATGGAGACAGCCATCAGTTTGGCAAAGCGGTACGGCGCCGATGTGAAAAAGGCAGAATTAGCAGCTATTTTTCATGATTATGCCAAATTTCGGCCAAAAGATGAAATGAGAAAAATTATTATTGAACAAAATATGCCGAAGGACTTGCTGGAATATAATACAGAACTTTGGCATGCACCTGTTGGCGCCTATTTAGTCGAGAAGGAAGTCGGCATTTCTGATAAAGAAATTTTAGATGCGATCCGCTACCATACATCCGGAAGAGAAAACATGACTCTTCTTGAAAAAGTGATTTATTTAGCTGATTATATTGAACCGGGTAGAAGCTTCCCCGGAGTCGATGAAGTCAGGGAATTGGCACAAAAAGATTTAAATGAAGCGCTCGTTCAGTCGATATCCAATACGATTGCATTTTTAATGAAGAAAAAGCAGCCGATTTACCCTGAAACGTTTAAAACTTATAATGCGCTCGTAATGAAAAATTGAAGGAGTGAAGTGGATGAATTCGCGTGATATTCTAGCTTTAACTGTTAAAGCAGGCAGCGATAAAAAAGCAGAAGATATCGTAGTATTAAACATGCAAGGAATCTCTCTAATAGCTGATTATTTTATGATATGCCATGCGAATAACGAAAAAAATGTGCAAGCAATTGCCAGAGAAATGAAAGAGAAAGCAGAGGAAAACGGAATTCCCGTCAAGCGTCTCGAAGGGTTTGACGAGGCAAAATGGGTTCTCATTGATTTAGGAGATGTCGTTGCTCATGTTTTCCATAGGGATGAAAGAAGCTATTATAATTTAGAAAAATTATGGGGAGATGCTCCGCGCGAAGAAGTGAGCGAGTGGTTAGCTTGATTTATAAGCATTTTGCATCTGTGTACGACCGATTAATGAAAGATGTTCCTTATGATGAATGGGCGCAATTTTTGCATCAAGCGATTCAACGATATGGAAACGGCGGGAACCGGGTGCTAGATTTAGCTTGTGGAACAGGAGAAATATCGTATAGGATGGCTGAGCTTGGGTATGAGCTAACAGGTGTCGATCTCTCCGGAGAAATGCTCGCCGTTGCCCAGGAAAAGATGATGAAAAAAGGGTTTGATGCGCTCTTTATTGAACAAGATATGAGGGAGCTTAAAGGCTACAAGCCTTTTGATGCGGTGTTATTAAATTGCGATTCCATCAACTACTTGCTGAAGGAAGAGGATGTGGTCAAAACGTTTCAAGCCGTATACGACCACTTGAACCGAAACGGCTTATTTCTGTTTGATGCCCATTCTGTTCATAAAATGGAGAAAATATTTAAACATGCTGTATTCGCTGATAATGATGAGGATGTCAGCTATATTTGGAAATGCTTTGACGGTGAATATCCAAACAGTGTCATTCATGAATTAACCTTCTTTGTGAACAATGGAACGGATTATGTACGGTTGGATGAAGACCATTATCAAAGAACTTTTTCAATTTCTGAGTACCGACATATGTTGGAAAAGTGCGGCTTTACGATCGTTGACATAACGGATGGAATTTTTCAAAGCCCGGACATCGAGCAGGCGGAACGAATATTTTATATTGCGAAAAAAAGTTGAAACCATCGAATGTAATTTTTTTTCGATGGTTTTTTTCATTTTAGCAGGAATTTTCATGAGCCCTGCAGAATATTATTCATTGTCAAATTGATGCCTCACTTTTTGTAAATCTTCATCAAATTTTGCATGGGTGCTTTGAAATAAATGATGAAACATGTCGCCTAGTTCATTTTCAAGCACTTTAATCCCCTCTCCGGTAACTCCCCCTTTTACGTGCACTTTTTCCTGCAATGTCGGAAGCGTGTAATACCCGCTTTCAAGCAGCTTGCCTATGCCGATCATCATCTCGTTTGCTAATTGAACCGCATCCTCTTTCGAAATGTCTGTTTCCGCCGCAGCAGCTTCAATAAATTTTTGTAGCAAAAAGCTGAAAAAAGCCGGTCCGCAGCTGACGATATCAGATGCAACACGGGTAATGTTATTTTCTATTAAGATTGGCTTTGATATTTTTTCAAACATGGAAAGAATGATATTTCTTGTATGTTCGCTGCATCTATTTCCAAATGTCAGCAAAGCAGCTCCCGCTTTAGCCCTGTTTGTTATGCTTGGTATGACTCGGGCTACTTGGCATGGAACAGCCGATTCGATTTGCTCGACTGAAATCGGGCTCGTAATGGAAATTAAACATTGATGTCCTTGTAAACCAGTTTTCAGTTCCTTTAAAAGGGGGTGTATATCTAAAGGCTTAACGCATAGAAATATGAAATCGCTTTGATGAACGACCTCTATACTTGATGTACAAACATGTATTTCAGGATATTTCCGTTTGATGGCATATGCCTTTTGAATCGTTCTATTCGTTATAAACAACGATGAGGGTGTTGATACTTTTGCCTCGCAAAAAGCTTCAATGAGAATACGCCCCATATTGCCGGTTCCTATAAACCCTATTTTCACTTTTCACCCCTCCTTTTTTTAACATTGTTCTCCTACACGATATGTTCTGCTGCCTTATTTTATGAATGAATATTTAGAAAGGGGAATTCATGTGTATGAACCATTTCCTTTTTATAAAAAAGTATGGGGTTTTTTTGTTAATCATTTTCGCTGCCATTTTGTTTTTTATCATCAACAACTGGCGTGATTCAAACGAGATCGAAGTTTCCGATGAACCATTGCTGGAAACGGATGAACGAACGCCGATGCAAAAAAGCAGAGAAGGTGATGACGAAGAAGAGAATGAGCGCCGTAACGAACAGACGACGATGATTTTTATTGATGTAAAGGGGGCTGTTCGTAAGCCTGGTGTTTATGAATTGCCGTCATCCAGCAGGGTGTTTGAAGCAATCGAAAAAGCTGGAGGAATGAATGACCAGGCAGACGGAAATCGTGTGAATCTTGCCAGAAAGCTAACAGACGGTATGGTTGTTTATGTGCCAAAGCTAGGCGAAAAAATTGACGAAAATGCTCTTATGGATGAAAGCGGCGCAAATGCTGATGCTTCACAAAGACCGCAAGAGAAAGAAAAAATCAATATTAATACGGCGACAAAGGAAGAGCTGCAAAAATTAACGGGAATCGGCCCTGCAAAAGCGGAAGCAATTATCGCACACCGTGAAGAAAACGGGCCGTTTCAAAAAGAAGAGGATTTATTGGAGGTTACCGGTATAGGAGAAAAAACGTTTGAAAAGATCAAAAATGAGATTAGCGTTGACGAACATGAAGACTTGTCGATAAACTGAAAAAGAATGTTTACAAAATTCGGAGGGGTAAAAGTGGATCGAATTTCTTGGAATCATTATTTCATGGCGCAAAGCCATTTGCTTGCGCTGAGAAGCACATGTACAAGGCTTGCTGTCGGTGCTACGATTGTCCGCGATAAACGGATTATTGCGGGGGGATATAACGGCTCGATCGCAGGAGGAGTCCACTGTATTGATGAAGGCTGCTATGTGATTGATAACCATTGTGTTCGAACGATCCATGCGGAGATGAATGCGATATTGCAATGCGCCAAATTTGGAGTGGCAACAGCAGGAGCGGAAATTTACGTCACGCATTTTCCATGCTTAGCTTGCACAAAAGCGATTATTCAAGCGGGTATTCAAAGTGTATATTATGCAAAAGATTACAAAAATCATCCATATGCAATGGAATTATTTGAACAAGCAGGTGTTCATATAGAAAAAGTCGCATTCGATGAAACGACTTTGGATTTAAAAAATGAAGAAAAGCGCGAATATGTTGAGCAGCTTTTAAATGCTTTAAAACATCTCGGCGTATCAGAAACGGACTTGAAAAAATGGAATGAACAAGCCCGTCAACTTTTCGGCTGATCTAATCGAAAAGGAGGTTATTTTTTTGAGAGGCCAGTGGGCATATGTCGCGATTTCCGCATTGTTGGCGATTGTTTCCGCTACCTCTTTTCCTTCCTTTCTTCCTTTTTTCATTTTTGCTGCACTTCTATTTTTCTTATGGCTTCAACATAAAAGGAAATTAGCTTTCATCGTTGCTTGCTCGTTTTTGTTCATGCTTCCATATTTTCATTGGTATGATCAACAAAATAAAACAAATTATCACGAAGGCATGTTATCAGCAAAAGGAAAGGTAATCTCCTCTCCTGAAATCGACGGGGATCTGATGACATTTGCGGTCGAGACGAATCAGGGAGAAAAGCTGACGGCCCGTTATACATTGAAAACAAAACAAGAGATGAAAAGTACAAATAATATACGGCCAGGTGATATATGCAATTTTTCAGGAAAGCTTGAAAAACCGAAAAATAACACAAATGAAAATGCGTTTAATTATAAGCGCTATTTGTATTTTCAGCAAATTCACTGGCTGTATAAGCTCGACAAAATCGGGCATTGTACATATAAGCCGTCATGGAAAGATCATTTGGAAAATTACCGGCAAAAAATGATTGAATGGATTCATCATAAATTTCCAGAAAAAACAGCCGGCTTCGTCCTTGCTTTGACGGTAGGCTATCAGAACAATATTCCAGAAGAAGATCTTGCCGCTTATCGAAAGCTAGGGATTGTTCATATTCTTTCGATTTCAGGTCTTCACGTAAGCATATTAATCGCCTCACTTTACTTCTTCCTTTTGCGGCTGGGCATTTCAAAAGAACAAACCATTATGATTTTGATTTGCTTCCTCCCCTTTTATGCATTGTTAACAGGAGGAGCTCCGCCTGTCGTCCGCGCCTCTCTTATGGCAGCACTGATCATGGGAGGAACACTTTTTAAACAAAATATGCCCCTTTCTGATTCAATCTCATTCAGCTTTCTTCTCATGACATTTCTTGACCCGTATGAAGTTTTTCATCTTGGATTTCAGCTTTCTTACGCAGTCACATTTTCACTAATTTTATCAAGACAAATCTTTCAAAAATGCAGGAATTCATTGCAATTGTTGGCAGCAGTTTCATTTGTTGCCCAAACTGCTTCACTGCCGATTATATGCTACTATTTTTATCAATTTTCTCTATTGAGCTTTATCATGAATATTATGTTTGTGCCGCTATACACGTTCTTTTTGCTGCCGCTTACCATGATCACCCTCATTTTAACCGTAATTTCTTCTTCCATCGGTTCAATATTTGTTTCCCTTCTTCACACTTCTTTTACTTTGTCGTCCAAAACAGCATTATTTTTCAGTAATTTGCCTTTTTTCATGATAACAACTGGAAAACCGACTGTTTATTTATTTTTGCTGCAATGCGTCATTTTTATTGCTGTTTTCTTTCAAATGGAGCATAAGCCGATGAAAAAATGGGGAAAACCGATATTGTGCAGCAGCTTGCTCACTGCATTGCTTTTGATAGCAGGAAAAATGACCATGCCGGGAGAAGTAACAGTTCTTGATGTCGGACAAGGAGACAGCATTTTTATTAGAGAGCCCGGCTTAGGTAACAGTTATTTAATTGATACAGGAGGAATGGCTGTATTTGAAAAAGAAAGCTGGCAGATGCGAAAAAAACCGTTTTCCATCGCATTGGACGTCCTGATCCCTTATTTTCAGTCGAAAGGGGTAGAGGAAATTGAAATTTTGTTTTTAACTCATGGAGACTATGACCATATCGGCGAGTCATTAACCTTAATCAAACAATTTCGAGTAAACAAATTGGTTATTCCAAAATATTTTTCCAGAGAAGAGCTTGAAAAGCAAATAGTAAAAGAAGCGAAAAATCGAGGAATTGAAATATTTGAATTAGAAGCAGGAGATCGGATCACAGGCAGAACAGCTTTCCACGTTCTCTCTCCTTTCACAAAATCGGATTCTAAAAATAATGATTCTCTCGTCCTAATGGCAAAAATAGGCGGGTTGCGCTGGCTGTTTACCGGTGATCTTGAAGAAAGCGGAGAGCGGCACATGATTAAACAATATCCAAAAATGACTGCGGATGTGGTCAAAATCGGGCATCATGGAAGCAGAACTTCGACTAGCGATATATTTTTACAAACAATTGATCCGAAGATCGGGGTCATTTCAGCAGGAAGAAACAATCGTTTCGGACATCCTCATCAAGAAGTATTGAATCGATTAAAAAAACAAAACGTATCCATTTTTCGTACAGATCAAATGGGTGCTGTCCAATACAAATATCGAAAGTCTCAAGGAACCTTTTTATTCTACCCGCCATACGATACATTAACAAAATAGGGCAGTTTTGACAGCTTGAAAATGGAGAGATGATTGGACGGCTGGGTCCGGATTGTACAAGGAGCAAAAAGAAAGAGACTGCCGTTTGCAGCCTCTCTCTTTACGAGCCGATCAATTTAATCGCTGTTGCAATGATAAACAATGTGGCAAAAAAGCCAAAAGAAACAATAAAACCGACGGCAGAATCAACAGCATCATTACGTTTGCTTACATTTTGTTCAAATTCGTTCATCTATACCCCTCCTCATCGTCATAAGTAGTATAAGCGATTTCAGCAAAAAAATCTACATTCTTAAAAATGATTCATGTTAACGATTAACAACTATATTCTTTTTCGAAAGGGAGAATATATGAATGGGTAATCGTTTTTTTGTAAGTGTCCCGGGGCTTACAAAAAACGTTCATATAAATCGGAGGATTGGCTTCGCTGCCAATTCTCCATTATGTTGAAGTGTTGCGAAAAAATTTTTTTCCATATATGATGAATGAAGCACACTTCATTTTTTAGGGGAATCTTAAGATGATTGTCGATTTATGGAATTCATTTAAAAAGAAACAATTTCAGTCTCTTTATTTATTTTATGGAAAAGAATCATTTTTATTAAATGAAACAATTCGCAAATTGTTAACCGAGGCAATTAGTGAAGACGAACGGGAATTTAATTATTCCGTCTATGATATGGAAGAAACAAATATAGAAACGGCTGTTGAAGATGGGGAAACGATGCCGTTTTTAGGTGAACGCAGGATGGTTGTTGTGAAAAATCCTTATTTTTTGACGAGCGAAAAGAAAAAAGAAAAAGTGGAGCATAATCTTAAAAAACTTGAACAATATGTAGAAAATCCTGCCCCGTTTACTGTTTTTGTCTTTTTGCTTCCACATGAAAAAATTGATGAAAGAAAAAAGCTGACAAAACAAATAAAGAAAGCGGCAACAGTAGTTGAAATGAATTCCTTTTCAGAAGAGGAAACAGTCAAATGGATAAAGGAAAAAGCGGAAGCAGAAAATGTGGCGATGGAAAAAGAAGCGATCGATGAGCTTATGGAAAAAACATCTGGTAACTTAATGATCATAGATAAAGAGATGGAAAAATTATGTGCATATGTTGGAAGCGGAGATAAGTTGACTGCAGAAATGGTCAAGCAGCTCGTTGCACGCTCGCTTGAACAAAATGTTTTTGATTTAATTGATGCCGTCGTCAAAAAGAAAACAGAAGAAGCCTTTAAAATTTTTTATGATTTGTTAAAAATAAACGAAGAACCGATTAAAATTTTAAGCCTCCTTACACAACAATTCCGTCTATTATATCAAGTGAAGCAGCTTTCGAAATCCGGTTACGGACAGGATCGGATGGCGTCATCCTTAAAGGTTCATCCGTTTCGCATTAAGCTGGCTTTAAAACAGGAGAAGCAGTTTTCTGCCAGTGAATTGCAGAGCATCATAAAAGCTCTTGCGGAGACAGATTTTGAAATAAAAACAGGAAAAAAAGATAGACAATTAGCGTTAGAGTTTTTGCTGCTGAAGCTGTTTCAGCAAGAAAAAAAGCAATCAACAAGCGGGATAAAAGCTTGATGATTGCTTTTATTTTTATGCTGATAAGCTGTTTAATTTTTTAGCTAAGCGTGATTTGAAACGAGCGGCTGCATTTTTATGAATGATTCCTTTGGAAGCAGCTTTATCAATTTTTTTCGCAGCTACTTTAAACGCTTCTTTTGCTTGTTCAACATCTTTATTTACAACGTACGCTTCAAACTTTTTAATTGCTGTACGCATAGCCGATTTCATTGATGTATTGCGGGCACGGCGTGTTTCATTTGTTTTCATTCGTTTAATAGCGGATTTAATGTTAGCCATTGTTTCACCTCCTACTGACTATATAAAATCAAAGCTGCCGCATTCTTTTTTGGATATAGAACAAAAGTTATTCTATCAAACGGTTTTTTCTTTTGCAATACTAATGTAAATGAAATCCCCCTTTGAAGCTAAGAAATGGGATGAAATAAAATGACTTTGGAAAAAATAGATAAAAATGAACTTGGGGTGACAATGATGAACAATGCGCTTGATTTAAGCAAATATTCAATCAGAACGGATTTGGCGCTTGAAGCGAGAGATTTGGCTCTTGAAAAAAAGAAAGAAATGGAAGGGGTCATCGTTCAAGAAGAAGAGGAAGACGGTATGAAAATTGTCCATATGGACATTACGGATAAAGGTGCTGAGACAATCGGCAAAAAGAAAGGTAAATATTTAACGCTGGAAGTGCAGGGAATCCGCAATAAAGATACCGAACTGCAGGAAAAAGTAATCAAAATGTTTGCAAAGCATTTCAGTTCTTTTTTGGAACAGCTGCAAATTTCTAAAGATGCAAGCTGCTTAGTGGTCGGTCTTGGCAATTGGAATGTCACTCCAGATGCTTTAGGCCCTTTAACATGTGAAAATTTATTGGTCACAAGACATTTGTTTCAGCTTGAACCAGAAAACGTCAAAGAAGGCTATCGACCTGTCAGCGCCCTTGCACCAGGAGTGATGGGGCTAACGGGAATTGAAACATCTGATATTATAACGGGAGTTGTAAAACAATCAAAACCTGACTTCATTATTGCCGTTGATGCATTAGCTGCAAGATCAATAGAGCGTGTAAACAGCACAATACAAATTGCCGATTCCGGCATCCATCCTGGATCCGGCGTAGGAAACAAAAGAAAAGAATTGAGTGTGGACACGATAGGCGTTCCGGTTATATCAATCGGAATTCCGACAGTAGTTGATGCTGTAACGATAACTAGTGATACGATTGATTTTATATTAAAGCATCTCGGCAGAGAAATGCGGGAAGGAAATCGCCCAAAAAATGCGTTGGCTCCGTCTTGGTTTAGCTTTGCTGAAAAAAAGAAGCTGACGGATGAAGATTACCCTGAGGAAAAAGAGAGAAAGCAGTTTTTAGGGATAATCGGTACACTGGAAGAAAATGAAAAGAGAATGCTGATTCATGAAGTGCTGAGTCCACTTGGACATAATTTAATGGTAACACCGAAAGAAGTAGATATGTTTATTGAAGATATGGCGAATGTGCTTGCGAGCGGTTTAAACATGGCGCTCCATTCCGCGGTGAATGAAGAAAATACCGGGGCTTACACACATTAAAAACAAAGTAAAAGTTCTATTCCTCCAAGTGCTGTCATACATATTTTGTAGACAAGCCTTGGAGGAGGATTTTCATGAAGCATCGCAGAATGGTCGTAACAGTTGATAGGACAAGCTTAAAAAAAATCATCTTAGCGGGATTTTTTTTAATCATTTTTATGTTTTTCATTACAGGGCTTTTGACGTCGATTAAGATTGAATATCGTCCCGCCTCTAGTTCTATTCATGAAATCACGGGAAATATAAACGGCAGAATGTTTCTTCATTTATTAAACTTTGAAAACCATTATTTTTCTCAAGGATTAGAAGAAAGTAAACCGGATTTTTCAGTTTCTTCCGTCCTTTTTCAATTAACGACAAGCATAAATCCTGATGATCCGCGCAGCTTGCTCGGACGGGAGCTTCCAGGGTTTACTTTGTTCGATGGCGACATCATTGTGGCTGGAGAAGGGACGAATTATACGAACATGCCGATTGAATCCGCTCCCCCGACAGAAGTGCTTTTAGAGGAAAGGGAAGCTTCGATTGACAAGCTTGAAGATGTGGAAGGCGAGGAAAAGCCAAAACAGTCTCCTAACTTAACAACAAATGGAAAAAAAGTCGTATTTATTTATCATACTCACACGACCGAATCTTATTATCCTTTATTAAATGGGGCAAAATCTCCTTTTCATTCAAAGGCGAATGTCACATTAGTCGGAGAAAAGTTTGGACAGGAGCTTGAAGAAAGAGGAATAGGAGCGGTTGTGGACAAAACGAATTTTCAAACTGTATTAAATGAGAAAAAATGGAAATATTACAAATCATATGATGCATCAAGACCTGTTGTTCAAGAAGCATTGGCAACGAATCGAGATCTTCAATACATTTTCGACATCCACCGTGATTCACAAAAAAGGGATAAAACAACCATTACGATTAATGGAAAGAGTTATGCCAAAATTGCATTTGTGATTGGCGGGAATAATCCAAATGCTGATAAAAATAAAAAAATTGCACAAAATTTGCACAAATTGTTTGAAAAGAAATATCCGGGCTTAAGCCGTGGTGTGTTTTCCAAAAAAGGCGAAGGAGTTAACGGCGTTTACAATCAAGACTTATCAGAGAATTCGCTGCTGATTGAATTCGGGGGAGTTGATAATAACATGGAAGAACTCAGCAGAACTGTCGAAGCGGTTGCAAACATATTTAGCGAATATTATTGGCAGGCAGAAAAGGTGAGCGGGAGCGTTCAAAACGAGTGACGGCTTGAAAGGAGGAATGTTTGATGGCGAAGTTTATGGCCAAAAGTCTGCTTCTAACCTTCATTATGTTTTTAGGAGTAATAATTGGCATACAGCAAGCGAGCCATGGCATTCAACAAATGAGAGGCTATGAGACGGAAGAGACAGTCAAAGCCGTTCAACTAAAGCAAAAGGACGACGGAAAACTGGAAGCCACGATTTTGGGAAATCAAGTGACAAGCCACGATTTACAAAAAAAGCAGGAGCAGCTTGAAAAAATAGAGGCATTCAATTTCTTCTCTCAAATTGGAAAATCGCTTGCGAATCTAGTGCAAAAAGGAACGTCAGCGATCATTGAAGGAATATTGGAGCTGATTGAAGCATACACCTAAACAAATTTAAAAGAAAGACTTGAAGCAATCCGCAGGTCTAGTCTATTTCAAAACAGGGTTCAGACAGTCATTCTGATCCCTGTTTTGCGTATTCAATCACAGAATAAATTTTCATTGAATCTCCAATTTTCTACTGATATAATCAAAGCTAGTGTAGTTGGCTAGTAGGAGTGGTGACAAAAATATGAAAAGGGAAGAAAAATTAGAACGCCAGAAGAGAATTCGCAATTTTTCCATCATTGCTCATATAGATCACGGGAAATCAACACTAGCTGACCGGATTCTGGAAAAAACAGCTGCTGTTACCCAAAGGGAAATGAAAGAGCAGCTGCTCGATTCGATGGATCTTGAACGCGAAAGAGGTATAACAATTAAACTGAATGCGGTTCAGTTATCATATAAAGCGAAAGACGGGAATGAATATATTTTTCATTTAATTGATACCCCTGGACATGTTGATTTTACGTATGAGGTTTCGAGAAGCTTGGCTGCCTGTGAAGGCGCCATTTTAGTTGTGGATGCGGCGCAAGGGATCGAAGCGCAAACGCTGGCGAACGTCTATTTAGCGATTGACAACGACTTAGAAATTTTGCCTGTTATTAATAAGATTGACTTGCCGAGCGCTGAGCCTGAACGAGTGCGACAAGAAATTGAAGACGTGATTGGGCTTGATTCTTCTGAGGCTGTGTTGGCATCAGCAAAAGCAGGAATCGGCATCGAAGAAATTTTAGAACAAATTGTTCAAAAAGTCCCAGCTCCGCAAGGTGACCCAGACGCACCGCTCAAAGCGCTTATATTTGATTCTCTGTATGATGCATACCGTGGAGTTGTTGCTTATATACGCATTTTTGATGGTACGGTAAAAGTCGGAGACCGTATAAAAATGATGGCGACGGGGAAAGAATTTGAAGTAACGGAAGTCGGTGTTTTCAAGCCAAAAGCGCATCCTGTACAGGAGCTCACGGTTGGCGACGTCGGTTATTTAACGGCTTCCATTAAAAATGTCAGTGACACACGAGTTGGTGATACGATCACTAGCGCTGTCAATCCGGCTGCCGAGCCTCTGCCGGGGTACCGAAAATTAAATCCGATGGTCTTTTGCGGGATGTATCCAATAGATACGGCAAAATACAACGATTTACGTGATGCTCTTGAAAAATTGCAGCTGAATGACTCCGCATTGCAATTTGAACCTGAAACATCGCAAGCGCTGGGCTTTGGATTTCGCTGCGGCTTTTTAGGTCTGCTGCATATGGAAATCATCCAAGAGAGAATTGAAAGGGAATTTCATATTGATTTAATTACGACGGCGCCTAGCGTTATTTATCATGTTTATTTAACAGACGGCAGCATGGTTCAAGTTGATAACCCTTCGAACATGCCGGATCCGCAAAAAATTGACCGAATAGAAGAGCCTTATGTGAAAGCCGGGATTATGGCTCCAAACGACTATGTTGGTGCGGTGATGGAGCTTTGCCAAGGAAAACGCGGCCAATTCATAGATATGCAATATTTGGATGAAACGAGAGTCAATATTGTTTATGAAATCCCCCTTTCGGAAATCGTTTATGATTTTTTTGATCAGTTGAAATCAAGCACAAAAGGGTATGCTTCGTTTGACTACGAACTCATTGGCTACAAACCTTCAAAACTTGTGAAAATGGATATTCTTTTAAACGGGGAGAAAATCGATGCTTTATCCTTCATTGTTCATCGTGACAGCGCCTATGAACGCGGCAAAGCTATCGTTGAAAAATTAAAAGAGCTTATTCCAAGGCAGCAATTTGAAGTTCCTGTTCAGGCTGCAATTGGAAACAAGGTCATCGCACGTTCAACGATTAAAGCTTTACGTAAAAATGTGTTGTCAAAATGTTACGGTGGAGATGTGTCGCGTAAACGGAAGCTTCTTGAAAAACAAAAAGAAGGAAAAAAACGAATGAAACAAGTCGGCTCTGTCGAAGTGCCGCAAGAAGCCTTCATGGCTGTGCTGAAAATGGATGAAAACCAAAAATGATGTTGACGAGTGCCGCAGCCATTGCTGCGGCATTAGCGCTTTGGAAAGGCAGGAGAATGAAAAATGGCTGAAGCCGCGTATATTCATATCCCGTTTTGCGAACAAATATGCCACTACTGTGATTTCAATAAATTTTTTTTACAAAACCAGCCTGTTGATGACTATTTGCAAGCACTGCGTTTGGAAATGAAAAAGGCAATGGAGGATCAAGTATTAAATGAAGAATTAAAAACGATATTTATCGGCGGCGGTACGCCTACTTCCCTGTCAGCCAAACAGCTCGATCATTTAATGGAGAGCATACATCAAACTTTGCCGATGCAATCCGTAGTTGAATTTACAGTTGAATGCAATCCAGATCAATTAACGATGGAAAAGCTGTCTGTATTGAAAAATGCCGGAGTCAATCGCCTATCCATCGGAGTGCAAGCCTTTCAAGATTCATTGCTGAAAAAAATTGGAAGGACTCATAATAAAGAAACAGTATTTCAAGCAGTTGAACGGGCAAGATCGCTAGGCTTTGAAAATATTAGCATAGATCTTATGTACGGTCTTCCCGGCCAAATGATAGAAGAATGGAAAGAAACTCTTTCCGTTGCATTTTCATTAGAGGTCCAGCATATGTCTGCTTATTCGCTAATCGTAGAACCGAAAACGGTGTTTTATAATTTAATGCGAAAAGGAAAGCTTTTGCTTCCTTCTCAAGAGGAAGAGGCGTTTATGTATGAGACCGTTATGAATGAAATGGAACGGCACGGATACCATCAGTATGAATTAAGCAATTTCGCACGCAAAGGCTTTGAAAGCAAACATAATTTAACGTATTGGCATAATAACCATTACTATGGATTCGGAGCTGGAGCACACAGCTATTTGGACGGGATCCGGCGGGAAAACGCTCGACCGCTGAAAAAATATATTGAAATGATTTATAAAAATAATGGAACGGCTTTTGTTTCGGAGAATATGCTGACAAAAGAAGAAATGATGGAGGAAGAAATGTTTCTCGGATTGCGGACGATTAGAGGGGTTTCCAAAAAACGGTTCCGAGATAAATACGGATTAGATGTTGGGGAAGTATTTGGCTCGCAAATTGAAGAACAATTAAGAAAAGGCCTTTTATCTGAAAGTGCATCACATCTTTTTTTAACAAGAAAAGGAATGCTTTTAGGCAATGAAGTATTTCAAGCATTTCTCGCAGTTAGTTAATTGACAATTCTTCTTTCATTTGATAACTTTATCATAGAATTAGCACTCGAGTAATATGAGTGCTAACAGAGGTGATGTTCCTTGCTGACAGATCGTCAATTATTAATTTTGCAAATTATAATTGATGATTTTATTCAATATGCTCAGCCGGTTGGCTCCCGTTCTTTATCGAAAAAGGAATCGATTACGTTCAGCTCGGCTACAATCCGAAATGAAATGGCGGACTTGGAAGAATTAGGATTGATTGAAAAGACCCATACGTCATCAGGCAGAGTGCCGTCCGAAAAAGGGTATAGATACTATGTCGACCATTTATTGTCACCAAAAAAATTAACGAAAAAAGAAATTATGGCGATAAGATCCATTTTCGCCGAGAAAATATATGAATTAGAAACGCTTGTTCAAAAATCAGCTCAAATTTTATCTGAGCTTACAAGCTATACAGCGATTGTTTTAGGTCCGAAAGTTTCGGAGAACCGACTCAAACGTTTGCAAATCGTTCCAATTAACGAAGATAAGGCGGTTGCCATATTTGTAACGAACACAGGCCATGTTGAGAATAAAATGATTACTTTTCCAGAAAAAATAGACATGAGTGAACTGGAAAAAATCGTAAATATTTTAAATGAAAAGCTTGCTGGCGTGCCTCTAAGCGAATTAAAGGATAAAATATACAAGGAAATTGCAAACATTTTACGGAAGCATATTAGAAATTATGATATTTTATTAAAATTGATTACTGGCACGCTGAATGTAGGTCACGAAAAAATATATTTCGGAGGAAAAACGAATATTTTGAGCCAGCCGGAGTTCCGCGATGTCTCTCAAATTCAAACATTTTTAGATTTCATAGAACAAGAAGATGAACTGTATGATTTGCTAAAGACAAACCCGTCAGGCATTACGGTGAAAATTGGCACGGAAAATAAAATATCTGCTATGGAAAACTGCAGCTTAATTACTGCCACCTATTCAATTGGCGAGAAGCAAATCGGCACAGTCGCGGTGCTTGGCCCGAAACGAATGGATTATTCAAGGGTCATCAGCCTTTTAAAATTTTTCTCGAAAGATTTATCACAAGTTTTAACAAAGCTATATCAAGGATAGGATGGGGGAATTCTCCATCCCTTTTCCTTTGCACTTTAAGGGAGGTGAAATGATGGCAAACGATCAGACTGAAAAAGAACAAACAATCCAAGAAGAAGTTGAATACAATAACGAGAAAGCCGAAAACGAGAAAGAAGAAATGCCTGATCAAGAAGAATTGCGCCAAGAGGGCAGCCAAGAGGAAAAAGGTGAAGAACAATCTTCTTCAAATGCTGAAGAGGAATTGGTGAAAGCGAATGAAAAGATCGCTGAGCTTGAGGCAAAGCTGGAGGAAATGGAAAATCGCATGCTTAGAGCTCAGGCCGATTTTGAAAATTTTCGCCGGCGCAGCAGGCTTGATATGGAAGCACAGCAAAAATATCGTGCGCAAAGTTTAATATCAGATCTTTTGCCTGCTATTGATAATTTTGAACGGGCGTTGAAAATTGAGGCAGAGGATGAAAAAACAAAATCCGTTTTGCAGGGCATGGAAATGGTTTACCGTCAGATCCTTCAAGCACTTGAAAATGAAGGAGTTGAAGTGATCGAAGCGGTTGGGAAACCGTTTGATCCGCACCTTCATCAAGCGGTAATGCAAGTGAAAGACGAAAATTTCGAATCCAATGTTGTTGTGGAAGAGCTGCAAAAAGGCTACAAACTGAAAGACCGGGTTATTCGACCATCTATGGTAAAGGTTAATGAGTAATTACATATGATAATTAGCAGGAGGTTGTGATATATGGGTAAAATCATCGGTATTGACTTAGGAACAACGAACTCTTGTGTAGCGGTTCTGGAGGGCGGCGAACCGAAAGTGATTCCAAACCCAGAAGGAAACCGGACGACACCGTCGGTTGTTGCATTTAAAAACGGCGAGCGTCAAGTAGGTGAAATTGCAAAACGCCAAGCGATCACGAATCCAAATACAATTATTTCTATTAAACGCCACATGGGAACTGACTACAAAGTGGAGATTGACGGAAAAAAATATACACCACAGGAAATTTCTGCCATTATTTTGCAGCATTTAAAATCGTATGCAGAAGATTATTTAGGGGAAAAAGTAGAAAAAGCTGTCATTACTGTTCCTGCCTATTTTAACGATGCTCAGCGCCAAGCAACAAAAGATGCAGGAAGAATAGCCGGTCTTGAAGTTGAACGGATTATCAATGAGCCGACTGCAGCTGCTTTAGCTTACGGTCTTGACAAAATGGATGAAGATCAAACCATTTTAGTTTATGACTTGGGCGGCGGTACATTTGATGTGTCCATTCTTGAACTTGGGGACGGTGTTTTTGAAGTAAGAGCAACAGCGGGCGACAACCATCTCGGCGGTGATGACTTTGACCAAGTCATTATTGACTATTTAGTAGATCAATTTAAAAAAGAAAATGGCATTGATCTTTCCAAAGACAAAATGGCTCTGCAAAGATTGAAGGATGCTGCGGAAAAGGCGAAAAAAGACTTATCAGGCGTAACATCAACACAAATTTCTTTGCCGTTTATTACTGCAGGTGAACAAGGACCGCTTCATCTGGAAGTGACATTAACGCGGGCAAAATTTGAAGAATTGTCTGCGCATCTTGTAGAAAAAACTATGGGTCCTGTTCGCCAAGCATTGAGCGACGCTGGTTTAACGAAAAACGATATCGATAAAGTAATTTTAGTCGGAGGCTCCACTCGGATTCCTGCTGTTCAAGAAGCGATTAAAAAGGAAATTGGCAAAGAGCCTCATAAAGGCGTTAACCCGGACGAAGTCGTTGCGTTAGGTGCTGCAATTCAAGGCGGTGTCATCACAGGTGATGTGAAGGACGTTGTGCTCCTAGACGTTACTCCATTATCGCTTGGAATTGAAACGATGGGCGGAGTGTTTACAAAACTGATTGAACGGAACACTACGATCCCAACGAGCAAGTCGCAAATCTTTTCAACTGCTGCTGACAACCAAACTGCGGTCGATATTCACGTTCTGCAAGGGGAACGTCCGATGGCTGCTGACAATAAAACATTAGGACGCTTCCAATTAACAGATATCCCGCCTGCGCCGCGAGGAGTGCCGCAAATCGAGGTAACGTTTGATATCGACAAAAACGGAATTGTGAACGTAAGTGCTAAGGATTTAGGAACTGGAAAAGAACAAAAAATTACAATTAAATCATCCACGGGATTATCCGAAGAAGAAATTGAGCGCATGATTAAGGAAGCGGAAGAAAACGCTGAAGCTGACAAAAAACGAAAAGAACAGGCAGAATTGAGAAATGAAGCTGACCAGCTTGTCTTTACGACAGAGAAAACATTAAAAGAGCTGCAAGGAAAAGTTGATGAAGCAGAAGTGAAAAAAGCAAACGAAATAAAAGACGCATTAAAAGAAGCGATTGATAAAAATGATTTCGATCAAATAAAAGCGAAAAAAGAAGAACTTCAAGAAATCGTTCAGAACCTTTCTGTAAAACTTTATGAGGAAGCGGCTAAACAAGCACAGACAAATAATCAACAAAATAATTCTGAAAACAAAAATAAAAATGACGATGATGTGATTGACGCTGAATATAAAGAAGTAGATGACAAATAAAATGTTTTAATCTGAAAATGGATAAGTCAAAGTCAGGCATGTCTTGACTTTGACTTTTTTCAGTAAAGGCGGTTAACAGTTGCTTTCTTCCGTTTGTCAATGTTAAAATTTACTCTATGTGAGAAATCGGGAGTGTGAATATATGGCGAAGCGTGATTACTATGAGGTGCTTGGAGTTAGTAAGAACGCAACAAAAGAGGAGATTAAAAAAGCCTATCGCAAGCTGTCCAAAAAATATCATCCGGATATTAACAAAGACCCAGACGCGCCCGAAAAATTCAAAGAAGTAAAAGAAGCGTATGAAGTGTTAAGCGACGACACAAAAAGAGCCCAATATGACCGCTACGGTCATGCAGGTGCTACTCAAGGCTTCGGCGGCTTTAACGGTGAAGAATTTGAAGCGGATTTCGGGGGATTTGGATTTGATGACTTATTCAGTTCGATCTTTGGCGGAGGAAGAAGAAGAGATCCGAATGCTCCTCGAGCAGGTGCAGATATTCAATATACGATGACGATTTCATTTGAAGAAGCTGCGTTCGGAAAGGAAACGACAATTGAAATTCCTAGCGAAGAAACATGTGATACTTGCCACGGTTCAGGAGCGAAACCTGGTACTACTCCGGAAACTTGTCCGCATTGCGGAGGTTCGGGTCAAATCAGCTCAGAGCAGCGAACAGCTTTTGGTGTTTTTGTGAATCGGCGCGTTTGTTATCAATGTAACGGAACAGGTAAATTTATCAGACATCGCTGTACAACTTGTGGCGGCAGCGGAAAAGTGAAGAAACGCAGAAAAATCCAAGTAAAAATTCCAGCTGGTGTAGATGACGGTCAGCAGCTCCGCATACAAGGGAAAGGAGAGCCGGGAATTAACGGCGGTCCATCAGGTGATTTATATATTGTTTTCCACGTACAGGAACACGAATTTTTCGTCCGCGATGGTGATGACATCTATTGTGAAATGCCACTGACATTCGCACAAGCTGCGCTTGGAGATGAGATTGAAGTTCCTACTTTATACGGTAAAGTGAAATTAAAAATACCTGCAGGCACGCAGACAGGCCGAAAATTCAGACTGTCTGGAAAAGGGATCAAAAATGTTCACGGCCATGGCATAGGAGATCAATATGTAACTGTTCGCGTCGTTACACCAACTAACCTTACGGAAAAACAAAAAGAATTGCTGCGGGAATTTGCGGCTATCAGCGGGAATCAACCTGATGTACAGGAAGAAAGTTTTTTTGATAAAGTGAAGCGGGCGTTTAAAGGAGATTAAAGGATTGGGGTTACTAAAATGAAGTGGTCAGAGATTAGCATCCATACAACGGAAGAAGCGGTTGAACCTATCTCTAATATTTTACATGAAGCGGGTGCTGGTGGAGTAGTTATTGAAGATCCGTATGATCTTATAAAAGAAAGAGAAGATCAATATGGAGAAATATATCAGCTTGATCCTGAAGACTATCCTGATGAAGGTGTCATCATTAAAGCGTACCTTCCTGTGAATAGCTTTTTAGGCGAGACGGTGGAAGGGATAAAAGAACGGATAAATAACCTGCTGTTGTATGATATTGATTTGGGGCGGAACCATATTACAATTAGTGAAGTTAATGAGGAAGAATGGGCTACCGCTTGGAAGAAATATTACCGTCCTGTGAAGGTTTCAAAAAAATTTACGATTGTCCCCACATGGGAGCTGTATGAACCTGCTCACACCGATGAACTGATCATTGAATTGGATCCTGGTATGGCGTTTGGAACTGGAACCCATCCAACAACAGTTCTCTGCATACAAGCACTTGAAAAAAAGGTGCAAAAGGGAAATATTGTAATTGATGTCGGTACAGGGTCAGGCGTATTGAGCATCGCGAGTGCTTTGCTGGGGGCCGATAAAGTCATCGCACTTGATTTGGATCCAGTTGCAGTGGACAGCGCGCGATTAAATGTTAAATTGAATAAAGTGCAGCATCTTGTTCAAGTCAAGCAAAACAATTTGTTGGACGATATCGATGTTAAAGCAAACGTAATTGTTGCAAACATATTAGCTGAAGTCATATTGCGATTTGTTCGTGATGCGCATGAGCGTTTAGAAAACGGCGGTTATTTTATTACTTCCGGAATTATTCAAAACAAAAAACACGAAGTGGAGCAAGCTTTAATCGAAGCTGGTTTTACGATTGAAGAGACGATGACGATGGAAGATTGGGTCGCCTTTATCGCAAAAAAATAGAGGGATTGAAGATGCAGCGTTATTTTATTCATTATGCAAAAAAAGAATTAACTGATATTATTGACATCACCGGGGAAGATGTCCACCACATTTCCCGGGTGATGCGGATGAAACAGAATGATCAAATTATATGTGTAACAAAGGATGGATATTCAGCCCTTTGCCAAATTGTTCAAATATCTGCCGATAAAGTATGCTGTTCCATTTTAGAGTGGATCGAGAACAATTCAGAGCTTCCGGTAAAAGTGATATTAGCGAATGGGCTGCCTAAAGGGGATAAATTGGAGCTCGTCATTCAAAAAGGGACGGAGCTTGGTGCTTCCAAGTTTATCCCTTTTAATGCTGCTCGTTCAATTGTAAAATTAAATGAAGGTAAAATAAATAAAAAATTAGAGCGGTGGAATAAAATTGCGAAAGAAGCTGCGGAACAGTCACATCGGACCATAATTCCTGAGGTGACGAAGCCAGCTTCATTAAAGGATGTCATTTCTTATGCTGCATCAGCCGATGTAAAAATTGTCGCTTATGAAGAGCATGCAAAAAAAGGTGAAACGAGCAATTTATTTCGTGCTTTAAATTCTTTGCAGCGGGGAGGATCATTATTCGCTGTTTTTGGACCAGAAGGAGGTTTTACAGCCGAGGAGATTAAGCAGTTATCCGATAACGGCTTTCTTTTATGCGGGCTAGGTCCGAGAATATTGCGGGCGGAAACGGCTCCTCTTTATTTATTATCTGCAGTATCCTATCATTTTGAACTGTCGAGGTGAAAAACATGCCGACTGTTGCTTTTCATACATTAGGATGTAAGGTAAATCATTATGAAACAGAAGCTATTTGGCAGCTATTTAAAGAAGCGGGATATGAGCGCCGGGATTTTGAAGCGATTGCGGATGTATATGTCATTAACACTTGTACGGTGACGAATACAGGTGATAAAAAAAGCCGCCAAGTAATACGGAGAGCGATCCGCAAAAACCCTGACAGTGTTATTTGCGTTACAGGTTGTTATGCGCAAACGGCACCCGCAGAAGTCATGGCCATTCCTGGGGTTGATATCGTTGTCGGTACACAAGATCGAAAAAAAATGCTCGATTATATTGAGCAGTTTAAGAAGGAGCGCCAGCCGATCAACGGTGTGACAAACATTATGAAAGCTCGGGTATTCGAGGAGATGGACGTACCTTCCTTTACAGACCGGACGCGGGCGTCTTTAAAAATACAAGAAGGCTGCAATAATTTTTGCACGTTTTGTATTATTCCGTGGGCACGCGGTCTCATGCGGAGCCGGGATCCAAAGGAAGTGATTAAACAGGCTCAAAAGCTGGTGGATGCTGGATACAAAGAAATTGTTTTAACCGGCATCCATACAGGAGGATATGGGGAAGATTTAAAAGATTATAATTTTGCGCAGCTTCTTCGCGATATTGATTCTGAAGTGAAAGGATTAAAGCGGTTTAGAATTTCTTCAATTGAAGCGAGCCAAATAACTGATGAAGTAATTGAAGTGCTGAAAACGTCCGATAAAATTGTCCGCCATTTGCATATACCGCTTCAATCAGGATCAAACAGCGTCTTAAAGCGGATGCGCCGTAAATATACGACGGAATTTTATGCTGAGCGTCTGAAACGGCTGCGGGAAGCTTTGCCTGGGCTTGCGGTAACTTCTGATGTGATTGTAGGTTTCCCGGGTGAAACGGAAGAAGAATTTATGGAAACATACAACTTTGTTAAAGAACACCGTTATTCTGAGCTTCATGTTTTCCCTTATTCGAAGCGGACAGGAACACCAGCTGCCCGAATGGAAAATCAAGTTGACGAAGACATAAAAAACGAACGCGTACACCGGCTGATCGCATTAAGCGATCAACTAGCAAAAGAATATGCCTCAAAATTTGAGGGACAAGTACTGGAGGTTATTCCAGAAGAACCTTATAAAGAAGCTCCAGACAGCGGCAAATATGAAGGATATACGGACAATTATTTAAAAGTTGTTTTTCCGGCGACGAAAGAGATGGTTGGGAAAATTGTGAAGGTGAAATTAACTAAGGCTGGCTATCCATATAATGAAGGACAAGTAGTCCGTATAGTCGATGAAGACTATTTACAGAAGTCTTCTTAATCTAGCTTTTTCTTGCGTAAAACAGACTTTGATGTAAGCTGTACCACTTTTTATGAAGGGAGCCTTCTCATGAAAAGGGATATTGCGAAGTATATTGACCATACTGTTTTAAAGCCGGATGTCACGCAGGCAGATATTGAAAAGCTTTGTTTTGAGGCGAAGGAGTACGGATTTGCATCTGTCTGTGTTAACCCCGTATGGGTGGAAACAGCAGCTAATTTGCTGCAAAAATCAGATATGAAAGTTTGCTCAGTGATTGGTTTTCCGCTTGGAGCAACAACTACTGAAGTAAAGGCATATGAAACGACAGAGTTGGTTCAAAAAGGTGCAGCGGAATTAGATATGGTGATAAACATCAGCGCATTAAAGGATCAGCGTTATCATGCAGTTGAAGAAGATATTCGTGCTGTCGTTGAAGCGGCAAACGGAAAAGCTTTGATAAAGGTGATTATTGAAACATGTCTATTAAATGTTGATGAGAAAAGAAAAGCGTGTGAGCTAGCTGTAAAAGCCGGAGCAGATTTTGTCAAAACATCGACAGGATTTTCTACCGGTGGTGCAACAGTTGACGATGTGAAGCTTATGCGTGCAGTAGTAGGTCCGAAATTCGGCGTGAAAGCATCTGGCGGAATCCGCGATTATAAAACTGCGATCATGATGATAGAAGCCGGTGCGACAAGAATTGGTACTAGTTCTGGAGTGGCGATTATAAAAGGAAGTGAACGTTAATCTATTATAATCACAGAATTGCTGGATTTTTTACATTTAGTTTAAAAAAGTTTTCCCGCAGTTTGTTGCGGGATTATTTTTTTATCCATGCTGAAATAGTTTTTGTCCACCATAATACAAAATTTGCATATTGATTCGCAAACGGGAGAATGATTAAAGAAGTTATCAGGTTAAAAATCAGACTAAAGTGAGCGATTTGGAAATCTGGTTCATTTGTTAACAATTTTAAATTATTTGCGAAAAAAGGAATAAGCGGAACGAACAGGATCACTCCAAACACATTCAGCCAAAGATGGGCAAAAGCAGTATATTTCGCTTCTTGTTTAGAGCCGATCGAGGCCAATAAAGCTGTAATGCAGGTGCCGATATTTGCGCCAAGAACAAAAGCTAATCCTGTTTCTAATGGCAGCAGCTGTTCGTTCATAAAGCTCATGACAATTCCGATTAATGCAGTTGATGATTGAATAATTCCGGTGAAGACCGCGCTTATTCCGACAGAAAAAAGCAAATGGTCACTCGATTTGGAAAGTAGATCAGACATAACCTGCAGGTCAGACAAAAGAAAAGCAGCTTTTTCAAACCCGTTCAAAGCTAAAAAAATACACGATATGCCGAAGCATGAACAGCCTAATGAAAATAAAATTCTGTTTTTAAAAAGCATGAGAAGAAGAGAAATTGCAAACATCATCCCTAAATAGTCATCTATTTCAACGGCTAGAAATTCGGTCGTAAAGGTCGTCCCGACATTGGAACCTAAAATAATTCCAATTGCATCTTTAAACTTTAACAAACCAGCGGAAACAAAACTAACTGTAATCACCATCACTAGAGAACTGCTATGAACAAGAGCTGTTGCAATCATGCCGGTTAGAAAGGATTTGATTGGGGCATTCGTGCAGTTGTACAGCCATTTCTCCAGCTGCCTATGGGACATTTGCTGAAATCCGTATTTCATCATTGCCATTCCGCAAAAAAATAAAAGGAAACAAGAAAAAAATAATAACAGCAATTGCATTCCCATGAAAACCACCTCATCAACAGTCTATGGACAAGGTGTCACAATAAGACCTTATGAACGAGTAATTTTTTTCAATCGAACTAGTTATATTTTTTCAGACAGCTGTTTAGCGGCTTTCAAACGATCTTGAATCATTTCCTTATATACATGATGAATTTGGAAATTCTTCCATACAAAAGCTGATATAAAACAGTCTTGTAAACCTGTCCGGTAAAAAAAAGTCATAAGGAATAGGAAAGATGTTTTGAACATTGACCAAATAAATCGATTATATTATACTAACTTAGTAAATGTTCTTTTTGATAAGGAACATGAACTGGCTTTGTTCGGAGGGAGGGAAAAAGGATGTCTAAAACGATCGTACGTAAAAACGAATCGCTTGAGGATGCTCTTCGCCGCTTCAGACGCCAAGTATCAAAAACTGGTACTTTGCAGGAATATAGAAAGCGCGAATTTTATGAGAAGCCTAGCGTAAGACGCAAGAAAAAATCTGAAGCTGCAAGAAAGCGTAAATATTAAAAGAGGGTGTATATTAATTATGGGTCTTCTTGAGCGTTTAAATCAAGATATGAAGCAAGCGATGAAAAATAAAGAGAAAGATCGCCTTTCAGTCATTCGCATGGTAAAAGCATCCTTGCAAAATGAAGCGATTAAACTCGGAAAAAGTGAGTTGACTGAAGAAGAGGAATTAACGGTACTTTCTCGAGAATTAAAGCAACGTAAAGACTCCCTCCAAGAATTTGAAAATGCAGGTCGTTCAGATTTAGTTGAAAAAGTGAAAGCTGAAATTGCAGTAATAACTGAATATATGCCTGAGCAATTATCTGAAGAGGAATTAATACAAATTATTAAAACAACAATTTCGGAAGTGAACGCAACGTCCAAATCCGATATGGGGAAAGTAATGGGAGCCGTTATGCCAAAAGTAAAAGGAAAAGCAGATGGCTCGCTTGTCAATAAATTGGTTCAGGATTTGCTTTCATAATTCGAGTAAAAAGCTTGCCGCTTTCTATGTGCGGCAAGCTTTTAAGTTTTTGCAGCGGATTCATCCTATGGACTGCGGCAGTCGATTAATGAATGTAGCTGCCTTGCAATTCATCAATAGTGGTTCAGTTGTTGATAGCAAGCTTGTCGGCGAAAGAATATAGCTGCTATGCAAATGTCCGCAAAAAATTGAGCAGAGGGCAACAATGAAGGAAAACATTCGGAAAGATCGCTGATCTCAATGAAGATTATCGGGAAAATACGGCGGCAATAAAGGAAAACCTATCGAAAAGAGCACACGTCTATCTAGCTGTGAGAACAGGGAAAAACGACAGCACTATTTGCTCTGAAAGGGAAAGGATTTATTTCGGAGTTAACCCAAATATTTTCATTGAAACCTCAATGGGATCAACATGACGGAGCGTATAAGCGGCGCCTGAGCTGTTCATACGCTCTTTTTTGATGAAGGGAAAACCGTTCTATCCATATAGTTTGAGCAGTTTTTCTTTTGACATCATTAAATATTTCGGCGGCCGCTTCAAGCTATCGAAACGATATTGAATGATTAAATACATAGGGGTAAATGTCAAAAGCTTATACCATTTATAAAATGGATTTTGAATGGCAAACGTTTCAAAGCCCAGCCGTTCAGAGCCTTTATTTAAAATAGTTATTCCAATAATCCCTTTCACATTGTGAAATTGTGAATGATTCCGCAAGTATTGAACGATATTTGGCAGCCCTTTTTCTGTTTTAGAGTAAATGTATCTTCCTTTTTGAATTTCGCTCTTAAAATGATTCAGTTCCTTCATTAAATAGACGTTATGAAGATGTATTTTTAACAGAAGATCATTTTTTTTAATTTTTGTACCGTCTGAAAGAATTATTTCCCTTCCTTTATATTTTGTCAATCGAACCCGGAAAATGTCACGATTATTCTCCTTGTCCCTCACATACTCAAGCCGCGAACAAAGGTAATAAATGGGATCCAATAGGCACCAAAACTTAAAAAAACAATATCTCAACCTTCCCATTTGCAACACCTTTCACTTTTTTTCTTACAGTTTATTTTTTAGCATACGAATTGTTTTTATTTATAAAAAATTTTTTTCGAATAGCCATGCGAAATTAAGAAAAAACTTTTAAAGAACTCCATCAATAACAATGGTGAGCGATATGAAAAAAATTTTATATCTTCCTTTTTTGACCATACCTTCAGGCCATCATCAAACAGCTGATGCCCTAATGGAAGGGTTGTTACGGCTTGATCCTGACATTCATTGCGAAAAAATGGACCTTTTGTCATCGAAATTTGGAAAAATAGAAAGGCTGATATCTTCCTTTTATTTGCAATGGATTGGCCGTTTTCCTAAATCATACAGCCATATGTACCACAGGTCAGTGCTCGCGGAACAAAAGAGCGCCAAAAGGTTTTTCCATTATGAGGCACTTTTTCTCCGGCATTTAAAAAAGATCATTGATGAATTGAATCCGAAAATGATTGTTTGTACCCATGCTCTTCCTTCCTACTTACTTGCCAGGCTGAAAGCCTCTTCTCAAATCAACATCCCTGTTATCAATGTATACACAGATTTTTTTATTCATCACCTTTGGGGAAAAAGAGAAATTGACTATCATTTTGTCGGTCACTCATATATGAAAGATTATTTGCTCGAAAAAGGTATAAAAAAAGAACAGATTTTTGTTACAGGGATTCCTATTCACCCAAATTTTACAAAAAGGAAAGATGAACATGTACATAGCATGCGCTTTTATCGAGGATTAATTTCGGGAGGAAGTTCAGGCGTCGGTTCAATAGAGAAGATAACGGAAAAAATCAGCCGCGATGATGATATCCATTATATGGTGTTATGCGGAAAAAACAGAAAGCTTTATGATCGATTAATAAAACAAAACCATCCACGAATTACTCCTTTACCTTACATCTCTTCAAGAGAACAAATGAACGATCTGTACAATCGCGTCGATTTTATCATGACAAAGCCCGGGGGTGTGACAATCAGCGAATGTTTATACAAAAAAATTCCTATATTTGTATACCACACTCTTCCAGGACAGGAAGAAATAAATTTGGAGAAATTAACAAAATTCGGGATGGTGTTTGATTTTCGAAATTGGCAAGAGGAAACAAATATTTCGGCCTCCATTATTCGAGCGCTGCAATCTAAGCAGCTATCAAAATTTTTATCGAAAGTGGATGAATATCATAAAAGTTTAGCTCCGATTGAACCAGCGGGATTGATCAAACGTTTAATGAATGAATAGCTCCTGGAAGCCATTAAAGCTTCTAGGAGCATTAGTTTGAAAATTATTTATCGATAAAGGGATGACCCGCCCTCTATAAATTCTTTTGCTTTTTGCCTCAAACCTTCCTGAACGAAATCAGAATCACTTGAACCGGCCATTTTTCTTAAATTGTGGGAAATTTTCATCGAGCAAAATTTTGGACCGCACATAGAACAAAAATGGGCAATTTTCGCTCCTTCTGCCGGCAAAGTTTCGTCATGATATTCGCGTGCCCGTTCAGGATCGAGAGAAAGATTAAATTGGTCGTTCCAGCGAAATTCAAAACGGGCTTTTGATAAAGCATCATCCCTTATTTGGGCGCCTGGATGCCCTTTTGCCAAATCTGCGGCATGGGCTGCAATTTTATAAGCAACAACACCTTGGCGCACATCCTCTTTATTGGGAAGGCCTAAATGCTCTTTCGGAGTTACATAACATAGCATGGCCGTTCCGTACCAGCCGATCATGGCTGCTCCAATGGCTGACGTAATATGATCATAGCCGGGAGCAATATCGGTTGTTAATGGACCGAGGGTATAAAAAGGAGCCCCCTTGCAAATTTCATTTTCTAAATCAACATTTTCTTTAATTTTATGCATCGGAATGTGCCCAGGGCCTTCGATCATGACTTGGACATCATGTTTCCAGGCGATTTCCGTCAATTCACCGAGCGTTTTCAATTCGGCAAATTGCGCTTCATCATTGGCATCTCGAATAGATCCGGGACGCAAGCCGTCACCTAATGAAACGGCAATATCATATGTTTTTAAAATTTCGCAAATCTCTTCAAAATGAGTGTATAAAAAGTTTTCTTGATGATGCGCCATACACCACTGCGCCATGATCGAACCGCCGCGGGATACGATTCCGGTCGTCCGTTTGACGGTCAAAGGGATATAGCGAAGCAGCACGCCGGCATGTATAGTAAAATAATCGACCCCTTGTTCTGCTTGCTCAATTAATGTATCACGGTAAATTTCCCATGTTAACTCTTCAGCAACACCATTAACTTTTTCGAGCGCTTGGTAAATCGGGACGGTTCCAACCGGCACGGGCGAGTTGCGGATGATAAATTCTCTTGTTGCATGAATATTTTTTCCTGTTGACAGGTCCATAATTGTGTCAGCGCCCCAGCGGATGGCCCAAAGCATCTTCTCAACTTCTTCTTCGATTGACGATGTTACAGCTGAATTGCCAATGTTGGCATTAATTTTTACATGAAAGTTCCGGCCGATGATCATCGGTTCACTTTCCGGGTGATTAATGTTGGACGGAATAATGGCCCTGCCGGCAGCGACTTCTTGACGAACGAATTCAGGATCCATGTTTTCACGAATCGCCACAAACTCCATCTCTGGGGTGATGATCCCCTTTTTTGCATAGTGCATTTGTGTAACGACAGCACCTTTTTTTGCTTTGAAAGGCTTTCGATGAAAAGGTGTGGCAATATTGTGATCTTCCCAATTGCGAAATCCATTATCTTCAGGCTTTACCTGGCGCCCGTCATATTCTACAACATCATGACGGTCTAAAATCCACTGTTTGCGTACAGCCGGCAAACCTTTATGAATATCTGCCTGAAAATCAGGATCTGTATAGGGACCGCTCGTGTCATAAACCTTTACAGGTTCATTTTCAAACGTTCCCGCTTCCGTTTTCGTGGGAGTTAATTGAATTTCCCTCATCGGAACCCGAATATCGGGTCTTGACCCAGTCACATAAATTTTTTTGCTTGCTGGAAACTGCATGTTTTCGAAATAATGTTTCATTTTTCTCCTCCTCCATTTTTTTATCTGAAGATGTGCATAGAAAAATAGGAGGGGAGATGGGATGTGAAAAATAAAAACGGGTTCGCTTTAGCACGAACCCGATCAATTCAATATAGAAAAAGAAGGCAATACAAATACTCCCGCTACCTACTTCCCTACGCTGGCATCATCCAGATCAGGTTCAAAGGGTTGAAGAACTTCAGGCGCGTTCTTCTCTCAGTCCAGCTAATTGGACACCCCTAGTAGATGGTTATATATTTTTTTAAATAGTAACATAATATGAAAAATAATGAAAATATTTTTTTCGTTTCATGATGTTTGTAGAATTGTTGATTTTTGAAACTTTCTGCGCAATTGTCCGTAATAATATTAGGCAAAAAATAAGGGGGGAGAGGCCTGAAATCAAACAATAAGTTTTTCGCTATTTGCGCTCTGCTGCTCATCTTGTCGATTATTTGTGCGTCTTTTGATGCCAAATCAGCTGAAGGGAAAACCGTTTATTTTATTCCGATTGAAAATACAATTGAAAAAGGATTGGTGCATTTTATTAAACGATCCATTCAGGAGGCGGAAAAAGAGAAGGCGGATGTCATTGTTTTTGAATTGAACACTCCTGGCGGTGCTTTAGAGGCAGCGATAGAAATAGGCAAAATGATTATGGATACAGATATCAAAACAATCGCTTATGTAAATAAACATGCGATTTCTGCAGGGGCTTATATAGCATTAAGGGCTGATCAAATATATTACCATCCTGGCGGTACCATTGGGTCAGCGGCTGTCATTGACTCCAATGGCAATGCTGCAGAAGTAAAAGTGCAATCGTTTTGGAAAGCAGAGATGAGAAATGCTGCTGAGCTTCATGGCAGAGACCCTATGTTCGCTGAGACGATGGTAGACAGCAGCTTGAATATGCCCGAATATGGTGCAGAAAAAGGAGAATTACTAACATTAACAGCAAAACAAGCGATGGAAGTCGGGTATGGTGAAGGTATCGCCAAAAGCCGGGCAGAGCTTTTGAAATCGATCGGAATGGAAGGTGCAAAAATCCAAGAGACTGAGGAGACGTTTGCTGAAAAAATAGCCCGTTTTGTAACAAACATGTATACCATTCCGATATTATTAACAATTAGCGGTTTAGGATTTGTGTTAGAATTGTACACTCCTGGGTTTGGCATTCCTGGTTTTATTGGACTATTGGCGCTGTTTTTGTTTTTCTTCGGTCATTTTATTGCAGGGCTTGCGGGATTGGAAACGGTTGTTTTGTTCGTGCTTGGGGTTCTGCTTATAATTGCAGAGTTGTTTGTTCCAGGAGGAATTATTGGAGCAATCGGTTTTCTTTCAGTCCTTTTAAGTTTATTTTTAGCAGCTGATCATATAGGACATATGGCGGTTTCTCTTTTTATTGCCGGTTCCATTTCGATATTCACAATATTCATTTTGTCAAAGGTGATTGGTAAGCGTATGAAATGGTTTAAAAAAATTATTTTAAATGATTCAATCAGCACGGAGAAAGGTTATGTATCCAATCAAAATCGTACAGATTTAATTGGGAAAACGGGTGTAACTGTGACTGCTTTGCGGCCGGCAGGAACAGTAATGACCGATGGAGAGGAAAGATTGGATGTTGTGACAGAAGGGACGTATATTGAGAAAGGAAAAAAAGTGAAAATTGTTAAAGTAGAAGGCTCACGAATTGTTGTGAGAGCTATTAATGAAAATGAATAGGAGGTAGGTATGTCACATGGATGTATCATTTTTTCTTTTACTAGGTCTTATCGTATTAGGTCTTATTTTGCTTGGCATTTTGTTCTCTTTTGTGCCGATTATGCTTTGGATTTCCGCTCTGGCAGCTGGCGTTCGCATCAGTATTTTGACTCTTATTGGAATGAGGCTGCGCAGAGTCATTCCAAGTCGAGTGATCAATCCGTTAATTAAAGCGCATAAAGCCGGCCTTGATGTCACAACAAATCAATTGGAAAGCCATTATTTAGCAGGAGGAAATGTCGATCGAGTTGTCAACGCATTAATTGCAGCTGAAAGAGCTAATATTGAATTGAGCTTTGAACGTTGTGCTGCGATTGATTTAGCGGGAAGAGACGTGCTTGAAGCCGTTCAAATGAGCGTAAATCCGAAAGTAATCGAAACCCCGTTTATTGCAGGGGTTGCCATGGACGGAATTGAAGTGAAAGCAAAAGCCCGCATCACGGTGCGAGCCAATATCGACCGGCTTGTTGGCGGTGCCGGGGAAGAAACGATTATCGCACGTGTAGGTGAAGGAATTGTCAGCACCATTGGTTCTTCTGATGATCATAAAAAAGTGCTGGAAAACCCTGATATGATTTCGCAAACAGTTTTAAACAAAGGACTCGATTCAGGAACAGCCTTTGAAATTTTATCCATCGACATCGCGGACGTTGACATCGGCAAAAACATCGGTGCAATCCTGCAGACAGATCAAGCGGAAGCAGACAAAAACATCGCGCAAGCTAAAGCGGAGGAACGCAGGGCGATGGCGGTGGCAAGAGAGCAGGAAATGCGCGCTAAAGTTGAAGAAATGCGGGCAAAAGTTGTTGAGGCGGAAGCGCAAGTTCCGCTGGCAATGGCGGAAGCTTTAAAATCAGGAAATATTGGAGTTATGGATTATATGAACATCAAAAACATTACCGCTGATACAAATATGCGTGATTCTATCGGAAAAATGACAAAAAACTCTGCTGGTGATGAAGAAGAATGATCTTTCTGTTCATCAAAGGAGGTGTCATATGGAAATATTTGAAAATCCGCTGTTCATTGTTATTTTAATCGGGATTATTTCTTCTTTGTTTGGCAGAAATAAAAAAGATCAAGAGCAGCAGAAAAAAAGGAAACAAGCTGCAAAACAAATAAAACAAAGGGTTAAAAATGTTTCGACAAGCCCTCCAAATGAATGGAATCAAATTCAAAATGTACACACAGGCCTATCCAGCCAAATAAAAAAAGCTGAAAAAGACAAATCGAATATGAAATCTTTTCATAATAAAAATAAAAAACAGAAACCATCAGCTTTACACATGCATTCAGCTGCAAAAGGAGTCATTTGGAGCGTCATTTTAGATGAACCCCGATCCAAAAAGCCCCATCGGTCGAATTTCATAAAATAAATGAATTAATGGTGTTAATCCCCTTTTGTCTCTCATAAATATGAGGATGAAGGGGGTTCTTTTATGGGCAAAAAATGGCATCAGCGAATAAAAAGCATATTGACAGAAGGATTGCAAATACCAGCTGACGTCATGATGGATCTTCCCCGTGTTACGATGATCGGTACATTGCATATATATATAGAAAATCATAAAGGACTGCTTTCCTTTACAGATAAAGAGATTCGAGTTTTGCTGCAGCAAGGCCAGATGCTCATTAAAGGAAGCGATTTTGTGATGAAAGCGATATTGCCAGAAGAGCTCCTTGTAGAAGGGAAAATTGAACAAGTATTATATATTGATCAGTAGGGGGATCGGGATGCGGAACAATTGGTTGTTATATTTTACAGGCTTCGTTCAGGTAATAGCGGAAGGAACCGGCTCAGAAAGAATGTTGAACGATTGCACGCGGCTTGGCATTGTCACAATAAATGTAAAGCGGCTGGAAAACGGTGCAATTTCTTTTTTTATACGCCTTAAAGATGTACAGGCTTTACGAAAAGTAGTTCGTAAACATGAATGTAAGTGCACCTTTCACCAAAGGATAGGATTTCCATTTTTATTAAAAAAATCATGGAGAAATTTTGGTTTTGTTATTGGAATTGTTCTGTTCATTGCCATTACATTTCTTTTATCCAACATGATTTGGCATATTGAAATAAAAGGGGCTAGTCCGAAAACAGAGCATTTAATACAAAAAGAATTGGACAAAATAGGAATTAAAAGAGGGACGTTTCAGTTTTTGACATCGAGCAATCAAACGGTTCAAAATCGTTTGATGAGCCAAATAGATGATATAACATGGATCGGTGTCAAATTAAAAGGAACGACATATTCTCTAGAAGTAGCCGAAAAGAAAAAAGAGCAAAAAAGCAAAGTGGAGGGGCCGAGGCATTTAGTGGCCGCGAAGGAAGCTGTTATAGCAAAAATGTATGTTGAAAAAGGACAACCTTTAGTAGACGTTCATGATTTTGTGAAAAAAGGACAAATATTAGTTTCCGGTGTAGTTGGAGAAGGTGATAAAATACGAAAAGTGGCAGCAGACGGAGAAGTATTAGGCGAAACTTGGTATATTTCAACAGTGGAGGTGCCGCTTCAAACAACTTTCCAGTTATTTTCAGGAAAGTCAGTCACGAAGCATTTTCTCTCCTTTCGTTCTTTTTCCATTCCTATTTGGGGGATGTTTCGCAATGATGAATCGGAATATCCGCAATATGCGGTGGAGCGAGACGAGCGTCCATTAAAATTTTTAAAATGGGATCTTCCAGTTAACTATAAGAAAGAAACGATTCGGGAGACGGAAACCTTTCACAGAAAATATTCTGTGGATGAAGCGAAACGGCAAGCGATTGCTGCCGGGAAAAATGACTTGTTTCGAAAACTTGGAAAAGATGTCAAAATTGTTGGCGAAAAAGTTTTGCACGAAGACGTCGAGAATGGTAAAGTAAGATTGAAAATACACTTCCAAGTTATTGAAAACATTGTAAAAATAAAACGGGTTCAGGGAGATTAGAGAATGACAGAAGATTTAGTCACAATCAGCCAGAGTTTAGAAAATCCGAATGAAGCCATTAATTTATTTGGGATTCATGATGTTCATTTAAAAAGAATTGAAGAAGAGTTAAACGTATCGATCATTTCGCGCGGTGAAGCGGTATATGTTTCAGGAGATAAAGAAAAAGCTGAACTGGTTGAAGACATCTTGAAATCCCTTCTTTCGGTTATTCGAAAAGGAATTTCGATTAACGAACAAGACGTGCTTTATGCAACAAAAATGGCGAAAAGTGGGAAGATCGATGAATTTGAATCCCTATACGATGAAGAAGTTGCGAAAAATGCAAAAGGAAAAACCATTCGTGTAAAAACGCTAGGTCAACGAAAGTATTTTCAAGCAATTAAAACGCATGATTTAGTATTTGGAATCGGTCCAGCAGGAACAGGAAAAACGTTTCTCGCTGTTGTCATGGCCGTCCATTGCTTGAAAAATGGGCTTGTAAATAAAATCATATTAACGCGGCCGGCCGTTGAAGCTGGTGAAAATTTAGGTTTTTTGCCCGGCGATTTAAAAGAAAAGGTAGATCCTTATTTAAGACCTTTATATGATGCTCTACACGATATTTTAGGCGTGGACCATACGGAGCGCTTGTTAGAAAGAGGAGTTATTGAAATTGCTCCATTGGCGTATATGCGCGGAAGAACACTTGAGGATGCGTTCGTTATTTTAGATGAAGCGCAAAATACAACAACTCAGCAAATGAAAATGTTTCTAACCCGTTTAGGCTTTGGATCCAAAATGGTCATTACAGGCGACCTGACACAAGTGGATTTGCCAAAAGGAGTAAAATCAGGACTGCTTGAAGCGAATGAAAAATTATCAGGCATTCGGGGCATTTCATTCGTATATTTAAAGGAAACTGATGTCGTGCGGCACCCGCTCGTTTCAAAAATTATTGAGGCTTATGAAAAAGATGATCAGTAAGACCCGCTCATCATGACCGGGTCATTTTTTGCATAGAATTGATCGGAGGTGCTGTGACAAATGAAAAGAAAAATGGATCGCAAAGACAGGAAACAGCCGATATTCCATTTTTTGAAAAAAATGCAATCCCTTCATCTTTTCTTATATCCCGTTATTGGAGTAATTTTGTTTACCGTTTTATACAGCAATGTAGAACCGGACACGTTTGATGCCAAATTATTTTCAGTATCCGACCAAACGATTTACGCACCTGTTACCGTTGTCGATAAGGAAATGACGGAAAAGAGAAGAGAAGAAGCTGCTGAAAGCGTGGAAGATCAATATGTGCTAAAAAAAGAATATGCGGACAACAGTGTGGATTTGGTCGAATCTTTATTTGATGCCATCATGGAGGCTTCTTCTAATGCCGAAATGAGCAGCAAAGAGAAGCTTGACAGGCTTAAAAGCAGTTTAGGAGATATGTATGATAAATATCCTGAAAGCGTATATACATCGTTGTTAAGTGCAAATGAAGGACAGCTTACGCTGGCGAAAGATGCGGTTGTTACGGCTGTCAATGAAACGATGAGCGAGCCGATTCCGGCTGAAAAATTAGAAGAAGCGAGAAACAAAGTGAAAGAACGGCTTCAAAACGTGAATTTGCCGGATAAGATACGCTCAGCAGCTGAAGAGATTGGACGCAGCGCAATTATTTCCAATTATGTATTTGACCCAAAATCAACAGATGAAAAGCGGGAAGAAGCAAAAGAAAAAGTGCAGGAGGTTCAAATTAAGCAAGGTCAAATTATAGTCGAAGAGGGCCAATTAATTGACAGGGAAGTATATAGAAAGCTGGAATTGTTGGGCCTTTTAGATAATAAGTACACATTTCAGCCGATCATTGGTCTTTTCATTTTAGTCTTATTAGTGATGATCTATCTTGCATATTTTTTTGAAAAAGAAAAGAACTCGTTCTTTACGAGTAAAAACCAGTCATTGCTTCTCTTTACCATCATCCTAGCGATAACGTTAACGGTCATGAAGATTATCAGCTTATTTCAAAAAATGGACTATTCTCATATCGGCTTTATTGTCCCGGTGCTGATGGGAGTCATGTTGACAAAGCTTTTGATTAATGACCGCCTTGCGTTCGTGACAAGCATTATATATGCTTTTTGCGGAAGCTTGATTTTTAATGATGGAGTCACTGGCACATTTAATTTTACAATTGGTCTTTACTACTTATGCGGGTGCATCGCAGCCATTCTGTTTCTAGGGGAACATAACGTCCGTTCGAAAATTTTACAAGCTGGTCTTTTCGTTTCGGCTGTTAATATTGTTGTGATCACCGCTATTTTATTCATTCAAAATGGAATTTATTCGAATCTAGAGATCGGTTCTTATTTTCTTATGGCGATTGTATCAGGTGTTATCTCTTCCGTCTTGACAATCGGTTTAATGCCTTTTTTTGAATCAGGTTTTGGCATTTTATCGACGATGAAGCTGATTGAACTGTCGAATCCGAATCATCCTTTATTAAGGAAAATATTAACGGAGGCGCCTGGTACTTATCATCACAGTGTAATGGTGGCCAATCTAGCCGAGGCTGCTTGCGAAGCGATCGGTGCGAATGGATTGTTGGCAAGGGTTGGAAGCTACTATCACGATATCGGCAAGACGAAACGGCCGCGCTATTTTATTGAAAACCAAATGAACATGGAAAATCCGCATGATAAATTGTCCCCTCAGCTAAGCAAAAACATTATTATTGCTCATGCTGAAGAGGGAGCAGAAATGTTAAGGAAGCATAAAATGCCGAAAGAATTTATCGATATTGCTCTGCAGCATCATGGAACATCGCTTTTAAAATTTTTCTACCATAAAGCCCAAGAAAATAGTGATCAGCCTATTTTGGAAAGTGAGTTTAGATATCCGGGTCCGAAGCCGCAAACGCGGGAGATTGCCGTTATTTGTATCGCTGACAGTGTAGAAGCAGCTGTTCGTTCAATGAAAAATCCGATGCCCGAAAAAATTGAAAAGCTTGTTCGTTCCATCATAAAAGATAAACTTCAAGACGGGCAATTCGATGAATGTGATATAACGTTTAAAGAGCTTGAAACGGTGGCAAAAATATTGTGTGAAACATTGAAGGGGATTTTTCATTCAAGAATTGAATATCCGGAATTTCATGAAAAGAAGGTGAAGAAAACATGACATTATCCATTGACATTTTCGACCAGACGGAAACACTCTCTTCTGAGGAAATAGAAACGATCGAAAATTTGCTGCAATTTGCTGCTTTAGAAGAACGTGTTCCCAAAGATTC
The DNA here is from genome assembly GCF_037965815.1 of Aeribacillus sp. FSL K6-2833. Classification (GTDB taxonomy): domain Bacteria; phylum Bacillota; class Bacilli; order Bacillales; family Aeribacillaceae; genus Aeribacillus; species Aeribacillus composti. The sequence continues at coordinate 1,250,927 of NZ_CP150189.1, forward strand.
GGAAGTATCTGTAACCTTTGTTACTAATAAAGACATTCAAGAGATCAATCGGGATTACCGGGGAAAAGATCAGCCGACTGATGTGATTTCATTTGCGCTTGAAGAAACAGGAGAAGATGAAGTGGAGATCCAAGGTGCTGATCTCCCCCCTCATTTAGGGGATATCATTATCTCAATAGAAAAAGCGAAAGAGCAAGCAGAAGAATACGGCCACTCATTTATGAGAGAGCTCGGATTTTTATCTGTTCACGGCTTTTTGCATTTATTAGGTTATGATCATATGACAAAAGAAGAAGAAGAAAAAATGTTTTCAAGGCAAAAGGAAATTTTAGAGAAATTTGGATTGAAAAGAACAGGATAAACATGAAGACTTTGTTGAAAAGCTTTTGTTTTGCCGTACAAGGAATAGCTGCAGCCTTCCAATCCGAGCGGAACTTTAGAATTCATGTGACAGCTGCGATCATCGTGATCGCAGCCGGATTATTTTTCAACATTAGCTTAATTGAATGGATTGTCATTCTCCTATTAATTGGCGGAATGTTAGCTTTAGAGCTGGTCAATACTGCCATTGAACGAATCGCTGATGCTGTGTCGAAAGAATTTCATCCTCTGCTTAAAACTGCAAAAGATGCAGCTGCAGGAGCAGTATTGGTTTATGCAGCCGTTTCGGTTGTCATCGGATTCATCATTTTTGCCCCCAAAATAATTGAAGTTTTTTCGTGAAAAATGTAGAATTTTCTGAAAAAATAAACGTGAAATTAAATGAAAAATGATGTAAAATAATGAGTATAAGCTGCAACGTAAACGAAAGGAAGGAAGCTATGGACTCCCATCAACTGATTGAAGAAGCAAAAAGAGCAAGAGAATTTGCTTATGCACCTTACTCTCGATTTAAAGTAGGTGCAGCACTTCTGACAAAGGATGGAAAAGTATACAAAGGATGCAATATTGAAAACGCAGCTTATTCCATGTGCAATTGTGCCGAGCGCACTGCTATATATAAAGCGGTTTCAGAAGGTGAAAATGAATTCGCAGCTATTGCCATAGTTGCGGATACAAAGCGCCCTGTATCGCCATGCGGCGCTTGCAGGCAAGTCATAGCAGAGCTCTGTCCTAAAAATATGAAGGTGATTTTGGCGAATCTTAACGGAGACTATAACGAGCTAACAGTTGAACAACTATTACCAGAAGCATTTACATCGGAGGATTTACATGAATAAGACAAAATTTAAATCAGGATTTGTATCAATCATCGGCCGTCCGAATGTCGGCAAATCGACTTTTATTAACCGTGTAATCGGTCAAAAAATTGCGATTATGAGCGTTAAACCTCAAACAACGAGAAACAAAATACAAGGGGTTTATACGACGGAAAACTCACAAATTATTTTTATCGACACTCCCGGTATTCATAAACCAAAGCATAAATTGGGCGATTTTATGATGAAAGTCGCTCAAAATACGCTCAAAGAAGTGGATCTAATTCTGTTTATGATTAATGCTGAAGAAGGATTAGGCCGCGGTGATGAATATATCATGGAACGATTGAAGGAAACCGATACTCCTGTATTTTTAGTTGTCAATAAAATCGATCGGGTTCATCCTGATGATTTATTGCCGCTTATTGACCAATACAGGGAAAAGTTCGAGTTTCAGGAAATTGTTCCAATTTCTGCCCTGCAAGGAAACAACATTGAAACGTTGCTAGGGCAAATTGAAGCGTATTTGCCGGAAGGTCCGCAATATTATCCTAGTGATCAGGTGACAGATCACCCGGAACGTTTTATCATTTCTGAACTAGTTCGCGAAAAAGTATTGCATTTGACAAGAGAAGAGATCCCGCATTCTGTCGCAGTTGTTGTTGATTCTATTGAAAAAAGAGAAAACCATGCAGTATATATAGCTGCAACAATTGTTGTGGAACGCAACTCTCAAAAAGGTATTATCATTGGGAAGCAAGGAAGAATGTTGAAAGAAATTGGGAAAAGGGCAAGGGTTGACATTGAAAACTTGCTCGGATCAAAAGTCTTTTTAGAGCTGTGGGTCAAAGTGCAAAAAGATTGGAGAAATCGCCTGTCGCAATTGCGAGATTTTGGATTTAGGGAAGACGAATATTAATTGACTTGAAGGAAGTTAGAAATATTTTCAAAACATGAAAATGAGTCAAAAAGGCTATGATAACAATGAATTGGATATAGCTTAGGAACAACGACAGAAAGGTGGGGACAATATGTTAGATTTTACCTGGAAAGTATTCACGTTTACAGGTAATATTGACACATATCTCCTTTTTAAAGAGCTTGAAAAGGAGCGCACGAAAGATTGTCAAATGAAGGAAGAAGAGCGGACTGAGGTTGATCTCCCTGTTTAGTAGTGCTGTATCCAATAGGATGGTGGAGAAATGCTTGTAAAGACGGAAGGAATTGTCATTCGTACAACGGAATATGGTGAGACCAATAAAGTTGTTACAATATATACAAGGGAGTTTGGGAAAGTTGGTGTAATGGCACGGGGCGCAAATAAACCGAACAGCCGCCTCGCAGCTGTTACCCAACTTTTTACGTATGGAAATTTTTTGTATCATCAATCTTCTGGATTGGGCAATTTAAGCCAAGGAGAAATCATTTCCGCTTTTAGAGAGATTAAGGAAAATATTTTTTTGACTGCATATGCTTCATATATTGTAGAGCTCCTTGATAAAGGAACAGATGAAAAAGACAGAAACCCTTTTTTGTTTGAGCTCTTATTTCAAACACTTCATCTGCTGAATGAAGAAAAGGATGCGGAAATTTTGACCAATATATTTGAAATAAAGATGCTCAACGTTCTCGGTTTATATCCCGAATTAAACAAATGTGCAGTAAGCGGCGAAACAAACGGACCGTTTCATTTTTCATTAAAAGAAAACGGATTGATTTGCAGCCGCTGTTTTGAAAAAGATCCTTACAGGCTCAATATTTCTCAGAAGACAGTGAAGCTGTTGCGGCTGTTTTATTCTATTGACTTAAACCGCATTGGTCAAATATCCGTCTCCGCTGAGACAAAAAAAGAACTGAGATTTGTTCTTGATCAATATTATCAGGAATATGCAGGTTTATCGCTGAAATCGAAAAAATTTTTAAATCAGCTTGACAGTTTAAAAGAAATGTTGTAAACCATATACATGGATGTGAAACCTTTCAAATGAAGGATTTATCCCCCTCATGCTGTTAGAAAAAGCGATTTAATGTCATGTAATGAGCGGAAATGATACGTGTCAAATTGAATAATAAAATGCGATGAAGGAAAAGAGTACCTGCAATCTTCATAGAAAGCGACCTTAGGATGGTGCGAGCTAAGGTATGAGGATGCAGGGAACGGCGTTCCAGAGCAATAACGGTTTACGAGAGGCTGAAACGTTTTTCAGCAAATAGGGTGGAACCGCGGGTCATCCCGTCCCTATGCAACTTTGTTGCATTAGGGACGGTTTTTATTTTGTTCGAACATAACTTAATTGTGGAGGTGCATGATGAATGAACATTCAAGAAATGATTTTGACGCTGCAAAAGCATTGGGCCGATCATGGATGTATTTTGATGCAGGCATATGATGTAGAAAAAGGTGCCGGAACCATGAGCCCATACACATTTCTTCGCTCCATCGGGCCAGAACCGTGGAATGTTGCTTACGTGGAGCCGTCAAGAAGACCTGCTGACGGAAGGTATGGGGAAAATCCGAACCGCCTTTATCAACACCATCAATTCCAAGTCATTATGAAGCCGTCTCCGAAAAACATACAAGAAATTTATTTAGATTCATTAAAGGCTCTTGGAATTGATCCGCTTGAACATGACATCCGCTTTGTGGAAGATAACTGGGAAAATCCTTCTCTCGGCTGCGCAGGGCTTGGCTGGGAAGTTTGGCTTGACGGAATGGAAATTACTCAATTCACGTATTTTCAGCAGGTCGGAGGACTGGAATGCAAACCGATTTCTGTTGAAATAACTTATGGAATTGAGCGTTTGGCGTCTTATATTCAAGAAAAAGAAAATGTATTTGACCTTGAATGGACAAACGGATTTACATATCGGGACATTTTTTATCAGCCTGAATATGAGCATTCCAAGTATACGTTCGAAACATCCGATACAAACATGCTATTTGAACTGTTTAATACGTATGAAAAAGAAGCGCACAGACAGATGGAATTAGGTCTCGTTCATCCAGCGTACGACTACGTTTTAAAATGCTCGCACACATTTAATTTGCTTGACGCAAAAGGAGCTATTTCTGTTACAGAACGAACCGGATATATTGGCAGAGTGAGAAAGCTGGCAAGAAAAGTTGCCAAAACGTTTTATGAAGAACGGGAAAAACTCGGTTTTCCAATGCTGAAAAACAAGGGGGCCGAAAATCATGAATAAACGGGATTTACTTATCGAAATCGGGCTTGAAGAAATGCCTGCCGGCGTCATCCTGTCTTCGATTGATCAGCTGGCTGACAAAGTAGGAGCTTGGCTGGATGAACATCGCATTTCTTACGCCAAAATAAAAAAATATTCAACTCCTAGACGTCTTGCCGTCCTTGTAGAGGATGTAAATGAAAAACAGGAAGATTTGCTTGGCGAAGCAAAAGGACCGGCAAAAAAGATTGCGGTTGATGAGAATGGAAATTGGACAAAAGCAGCGTTAGGCTTTGCACGGAGCCAAGGAGCTTCCACAAACGACATATCCTTTAAAGAAGTAAACGGTGTTGAGTACGCTTTTGTTCAAACATTTCAAAAAGGGAAAGAAACGAAAGAACTGCTCCCAGGGTTAGAAGAGATTATTCAAACCATCCATTTTCCGAAAAATATGCGTTGGGGAAATTGGAATCTTCGCTATATCCGTCCGATACAATGGTTAGTTGTCTTATTTGGACAAGACATCATTCCGTTTTCCATTACCGATGTTCCGACAGGAAATGTTACGTATGGCCATCGCTTTTTAGGGACGAAAGCGGAAATTTCCACTCCACGCGATTATGAAAATACTTTGTTGAACCAGTTTGTTGTCGCCGATTATGAAAAACGAAAACAAATGATCATTCAACAGCTGGAGGAACTGGAAAGAAAGGAAAACTGGATCATCCCTGTTGATGAAGATTTGCTCGAGGAAGTTACAAACTTGGTGGAATATCCGACCGCCCTGTACGGTTCATTCGAAGACCAGTTTTTAACATTGCCTGAAGAAGTGTTAGTGACGACGATGAAGGAGCATCAGCGATATTTTCCTGTCAAAAATAAAGATGGAAAGCTGCTTCCGTTTTTTGTTACCGTAAAAAACGGGAATGATCAAAACATTGAAACGATTGCCAAGGGGAATGAAAAGGTCCTTCGGGCAAGACTTTCCGATGCAAATTTCTTCTACGAAGAAGACAAAAAGCTTGCCATCGATACCGCACTGGAGAAGCTTGAAAAAATTGTTTTTCATGAAGAACTGGGCTCCATCGGTGACAAGGTTCGCCGAATTGTAAAATTATCAGAAAAGCTTAGCGAAAAGCTTGAATGCTCCAATGAGGAGAAAGCTTATATTAAACGGACTGCTTCCATTTGCAAATTTGACATTGTTACGCAAATGGTTTATGAATTTCCTGAGCTTCAAGGAATTATGGGAGAAAAATACGCTCTTTTAAAGGGTGAACAGGAAGAGGTTGCAAAAGGAATAAATGAGCATTATATGCCGCGGCATGCTTCCGACAAGACGCCTGAAACGTTGAGCGGAGCCATTGTAGGGCTTGCGGACAAGCTGGATACAATTGCAGGATTTTTTTCGATCGGTTTGATTCCAACTGGCTCACAAGATCCGTATGCATTAAGAAGACAAGCAAGCGGCATTGTTCAAATTCTTCGAGCCAAACAATGGCGGCTTGAATTGGAGGAATTGTTCGACCTTGCTATAAATGTATATGGTTTAGAAAATAAAGACAATTTGAGAAAAGAATTGCTGTCGTTCTTCCAAATGAGAGTCAAATTTGCGCTTCATGAAGAAAATGTCCGCCATGATATAATTGAATCGGTATTACAATCCAATTACCATGAAGTTAATGCATATTTTGAGCGGGCTGCCGTTCTGTCAGAAGAAAGCCAAAAGGGTGACTTTAAAGAAGTAATTGAATCGCTGTCTCGTGTTGTCAACATCTCGTCTAAGGGCCAAGAGGGCAATATTAAAGAAGAGCTGTTCGAGAAGGAAGAAGAAAAAACATTGTATCAAGCGTATTTACGGCTTGAAGAAAATTTTGTAAAATTGCAAAAAGAGGGTAATTTTAAAGAAGCATTTTTGGAAATGAAAGCTTTAAAGCCGGTGATTGATCGTTATTTTGATAATATTATGGTAATGGCAGAGGATGAATCGGTTAAACAAAACAGGCTGTCCCAAATGGTACAATTAACAAAGATAATCACATCTTTTGCCAAAGTGAATGAAATTATCGTAAAATAAATGCAAATGGACGATTATCCCGAGGATAATCGTCTTTCCTTTCGCCGTAATGAGCAATAGAAAACCTTTTCAAAATATTGAAATCATATATAATATTTTTATAATGCAGCCTCTTTTTCAAGGTGGTGAGGACAATAGAGCTTAATAAACGGCAAGAACAAATATTGCAAATCGTTAAGGAGCATGGGCCAATTACAGGTGAGCATATTGCAGATCGTTTAAACTTGACAAGAGCTACGCTAAGACCTGATTTAGCAATTTTAACAATGGCTGGATACCTTGACGCAAGGCCGCGAGTCGGCTATTTTTATACAGGGAAATCAGGCGCCAATTTGCTTGCAGAGAAATTAAAAAAGCTCCAAGTAAAAGATTTTCAGTCGATCCCAGTCGTTGTCAACGATAATGTTTCTGTTTATGATGCAATTTGTACAATGTTTTTGGAAGATGTCGGGACATTATTTGTGGTAGATAATCAATCGTTGCTAGTGGGAGTGCTGTCGAGAAAAGATCTCCTCCGGGCAAGCATCGGCAAACAGGAATTAACCCAAATCCCCGTCAATATTATTATGACTAGAATGCCAAATATAACCGTATGCAAAAAGGAAGATCTTATTATTGATGTAGCAAGGATTTTAATTGAAAAGCAAATCGATGCACTGCCCGTTGTAAAAGAAGTGGACGGCGGTTTTGAAGTGATAGGAAGAATTACGAAAACAAACATTACAAAAATATTGGTAAGATTAGTTGATGACGATATTATGTAAGAATGGGGGATCCGAATGAATAATCGTACGATCTATATTGTTTCAGACTCAGTCGGGGAAACGGCAGATCTCGTTGTAAAAGCAGCTATCAGTCAATTTAACGGCTCTCAATATGAAACGAATGTGAAAAGGGTGCCTTATGTGGAGGATGCAAATACAATCAAAGAAGTTGTCGCATTGGCGAAAATGGATAATGCGATCATTTGCTTCACAATCGTTGTCCCCGAACTTAGGAATCTTCTTATTCAAGAAGCGGAAAAAGAAGGTGTGATCTACCACGATATCATTGGTCCTTTAATTGATAAAATGGAAACGTCATATGGAATAAAAGCGAAGTATGAGCCCGGAAGAGTTCGGAAGCTTGATGAAGACTATTTCAAAAAAGTAGAAGCAATTGAGTTTGCTGTTAAATATGATGACGGCCGCGATCCGAGAGGAATTTTGAAAGCCGATATTGTTTTGATCGGTGTATCGCGCACTTCCAAAACGCCTTTATCGCAATATTTGGCGCTAAAACGATTAAAAGTAGCTAATGTTCCTATTGTTCCAGAAGTAGAACCCCCTGAAGAACTTTTTAAAGTTTCCAAAGAGAAATGCGTCGGTCTAAAAATCAGTCCGGAAAAGCTGAATTATATCCGAAAGGAAAGATTAAAGCAGCTCGGGCTTAATGATCAGGCTATATATGCCAATATAGACAGAATTAAAGAAGAATTAGCTTATTTTGAAAAAATTGTTCAAAAAATCGGCTGTCCAGTTATAGATGTATCGAACAAAGCAGTTGAAGAAACAGCCAATCATATCCAAAATTTATTCTTAAAAAAATAACATGTGATAAAACCTGCTTATTCCGATCTTAAGAATATAGTAGGTTTTTTTCATGGTGAAAGATAAAATGATGGAATAATGCAGTGTATTGTATTATAATAAAAAATTGTGATAAAATTATGCTTTTTAGGTTTAGACTAAAAAAAATACGAATAAACTATTTACAGGAAGATGTCAAGGGGATTGGAGAAAGAAAATTCGACAAATCACTTTTTGTAAAAAGTTTAAATTGCTGGCAGGATTCTTTGAGGTGATGAAGAATAGAGAAATATGATGGGAAAAATATCACTATTTTTGTCGATGCTGATGCATGCCCCGTCAAAGAAGAAATTGCATCAGTCGCAAAAAAATATAAAGTCCCGGTTTGTTTCATTGCATCATATGCTCATGTAGGTAAAAAGGATGACGGGAATAGCTGGGTATTTGTCGATCAAGAAAAGGAATCTGTCGACTTATACATTTTTAACAACTCAAAAAAACATGACATCATCATTACACAAGATATCGGACTAGCCGGTATGCTGCTTAAGAAATGCACACATGTTCTCTCTCCAAGAGGAATGCTGTTTACAGAAGATACAATCGACTCTGTTCTCCATCTCCGGTATATTTCGGCAAGGGAAAGAAGAAACGGCAATTATATCAAAGGGCCAAAAAAATTCCAAGATAAAGATCGTCATCATTTTATCACAGCACTTGAAAAAATATTGTCGAATTATGCAGGAAATTTTAAAATTCATATTGAATAAATTTTAAGGCACGGAGTTGTTCATATGGGGAAAATGCTTCCCGAGGAATTTATAGAAAAAGTGCAACATGCTGTTGATATAGTAGATGTTGTGAGTGAATATGTTCAATTAAAGAAGCAGGGTCGAAACTTTTTTGGACTATGTCCTTTTCACGGCGAAAATACACCTTCATTTTCTGTTTCACCTGAAAAACAAATTTTCCACTGCTTTGGCTGCGGTTCTGGCGGAAATGTTTTTACCTTTCTCATGCAAATTGAAGGATGCAGCTTTACAGAAGCTGTACAAATGACAGCAAAAAAAGCTGGTTTGGACATTCCAGGGGGCTCGGCACTTTCTCAAGAATCGACATACCCAAACAACAGCGAAGCAGAGAAAATGATTAAAGTGCATGAACTGCTGAAAAAAATGTATCATCATTTATTACTAAATACAAAAGAAGGGCAAAACGCGTTAAATTATTTGCTTCATCGGGGTTTTACGAAAGAATTGATCGATCAATTTGAGATTGGCTACGCTTTAGATTCTTGGGACTTTTCTTTAAAGTATTTGCTGAAAAAAGGTTTTGAACTTCCGTTGTTGGAAAAAACAGGGTTAATTATCCGAAGCGAATCTAACGGTTCTTTTTTTGATCGGTTTCGCAATCGGATCATGTTTCCGGTTAAAGATGCACAAGGCCGTACAGTCGCTTTTTCCGGAAGGTCGCTAGGAAACAAACAGCCAAAATATTTAAACAGCCCTGAGACAAAAATATTTAACAAAGGACGGATTCTTTATAATTTCCACCAAGCAAGACCTTTCATTAGACGAAAACAGGAAGCGGTGTTGTTTGAAGGGTTTGCGGATGTTATATCGTCCGTTCACGCAGGAATCGAGCATAGTGTAGCAACAATGGGAACAGCGCTGACGGAAGAACAGGTCAAGCTCTTAGCCAGAAGCGGAGGAACAGTTGTCATTTGCTACGATTCCGATTCCGCTGGAATTGAAGCTGCCTTCAGAGCTTCTAAATTGCTTGTTGAAGCAGGATGTAATGTAAGGATTGCTAAAATGCCTGAAGGGTTAGACCCTGATGACTACATTCGGACATACGGAAAGGAAAAATTCAAAAACGATGTAATAGGGGCAAGTCTCTCATTAATGGCATTTAAGATGGAATATTTTCGAAAGGGGAAAAATCTCCAGGATGAAGGGGACCGAGCGAGATACATTCAAGAAGTGCTTAACGAATTAAGCGGCCTTCCGAGCGGGATCGAACAAGAGCTGTATATCACGCAGCTTTCTGAAGAATTTTCCGTATCAAAAGAAACGTTAATGGCAGAGCTTCGGAATATAAATAAGCGGAAAAGAAGAAGACCAGAAAAAACGAGTCTCAAGACTGATGCATTACAACGGAATGCACTGATGCCTGCTTATCAAAAGGCAGAACGCCTTCTAATTGCTCATATGTTGAAAAGCAGGGAAGTGGCAGAAAAGGTTCTTCATGCGATTGGTGGAAATTTTAACGTGGAGGAGCATCGGGCTATTTCATCCTATTTATACGCTTATTATGAGGAAGGGAACGATCCAGACATAAGCCACTTTTTGACGAAGCTCAAAGATCCTTCATTAAGCCGAATTGTATCGGAAATTGCCATGATGACAATTGGCGAACAATTGACTGAGCAAGAGCTTCAAGACTATGTAAAACATATCTTGAACCATCAAAAAATGCTCATCCTAAAGGAAAAGGAAGCTGAGAAGAAAGAGGCTGAAAAACGAAAAGATTATGTAAAAGCTGCCGAAATTGCAATGGAAGTAATTCAGCTGAAAAAAGGATTAATGTGAAAGCTTGTATAACTCTGGAAGGAGGGGATCCAATGGCTGAAAAACAAGCCCATTCAAAAGATTTAGAAGCTGATGGAACTGTTGAGGAAGTGAAAAATCAGCTTATTCAATTAGGAAAGAAACGCGGAGTATTAACATATGAAGAGATTGCTGAGAAAATGGCAAATTTCGATATTGATTCAGATCAAATGGATGAGTTTTATGAATACGTTAATGAGCAAGGAATCGAATTAATTAGCGAAAACGAAGATGTTGATTCCAATTTGCCGGATTTAGACAAAGAAGATGAAGAAGAATTTGATCTAAATGATCTCAGTGTACCGCCGGGTGTGAAAATAAATGATCCGGTTCGAATGTATTTAAAAGAAATCGGCCGGGTTGATCTCTTATCGGCTGATGAAGAAATCGAACTTGCCAAGCGTATTGAACAAGGGGACGAAGAAGCGAAAAGAAGGCTTGCAGAAGCCAACCTGCGCCTAGTCGTCAGCATTGCAAAACGCTACGTCGGCCGCGGAATGCTCTTCCTCGATCTCATACAGGAAGGCAACATGGGGCTGATGAAAGCTGTTGAAAAATTTGATTATCGAAAAGGATACAAATTCAGCACATATGCAACATGGTGGATTCGCCAGGCAATTACACGGGCAATTGCAGATCAGGCGAGAACGATCCGCATCCCTGTCCATATGGTTGAGACAATCAATAAGTTAATTCGAGTCCAACGCCAATTGCTTCAAGATTTGGGTCGTGAACCGACACCAGAAGAGATCGCTGAAGATATGGATTTGACTCCAGAAAAAGTTAGAGAAATCTTAAAAATTGCCCAAGAACCTGTATCATTAGAAACACCGATTGGCGAAGAAGACGATTCGCACTTAGGTGATTTTATTGAAGACCAAGAGGCTACTTCTCCATCAGAGCATGCTGCATATGAATTATTAAAGGAGCAGCTTGAAGATGTTCTCGATACCCTTACAGACAGGGAGGAAAACGTTCTGCGCCTTCGTTTTGGACTGGACGATGGAAGAACTCGGACTCTGGAAGAAGTAGGAAAAGTTTTCGGTGTCACTCGAGAACGCATTCGGCAAATTGAAGCGAAGGCTCTGCGAAAATTGCGCCATCCAAGCCGAAGCAAGCGGCTGAAAGACTTTTTGGAATAAAAATAAAAATGTCTTTTTCTTTCCTTGGGCAGACTTATTCGTCTGCCTTCCCTTCAATATATGTAAACGCTAACAACAATAACTATTTGTACTATATTTTACTGAATCTTCTTTCATTTTGCAAATGACATTTGTTGAAAAAACATAAGATCTTTTTAAATTGTTTTTTTGTCTAATTCGTGAACATCACAAGGAACTTATATAGAAAGACTTTTCCTTCAAAGAAAATTAAAGTACAATAGAGATTGTTTAGGTTAGTTTCAGCTCGTCCATGTTGAGCGAAAAAAGCAAATGTACGGTTATACATAAGGGAGGTTACAAAATGAATCGTAATCCGCTTATTCCATTTGCATTAATCATTGTGTTTGGAATTGGACTAATGGTTGCATTTTCTTTCATCGGACTGGATAATATGAAAGAGATGGCTGAAGAAAAAGAGGGGGGCGGACAAAAAACGGAAGACGTCGCTAATGCAAAGCCGGAGGATATATTCAAGCAAAGCTGTGCAAGCTGCCACGGTCAAAACTTTGAAGGCGGAGCAGGTCCTTCATTAAAAGGTGTTGGCGACAAATTGTCTGTTGATGAAATTAAAGAAACAATTAAAAACGGCCGCGGTGCGATGCCTGGCGGGCTAGTACCTGAAGAAAAGCTTGATGAAATGGCCGAATGGGTTTCTAAAATTAAATAATAAAAAACATATTGGTTGAAAAGTCTTCCTTTTGGGGGACTTTTTTCGTATTTTCATGTTTACCAAATTGGAATAAAGGGTGAAATAAATTGAACAGTGTCCAACTTTCAAAAAGACTGTCGGCTGTGGCAGAATTTGTTCCGAATAATCAGGTGACAGCAGATATTGGATCAGATCATGCATATTTGCCATGTTATTTAGTGCTTGCCAAAAAAACAGTGAAAGCGATTGCCGGTGAAATCAATGAAGGCCCTTATCAAGCGGCAAAAAAGCAAGTGGAAAAAAACGGGCTCCAGCATGTAATTTCCGTTCGGAAAGGGGACGGATTGTCCGTATTACAAAAGGATGAGGCAACATGCATCACGATCGCTGGCATGGGCGGCTCGCTTATTAAAACGATTTTGGAGGAAGGAAAAGAGAAGCTCGGGAAGGTTGAACGGCTTGTACTTCAGCCGAATATTCATGCAATTGAAGTTCGAAAATGGCTGATTGACAATGGTTGGGAGCTCGAAGGAGAAACAATTCTAGAAGAGAGCGGAAAAATATATGAGGTGCTGTCCGCTAAGCGTGGAAATGCAATGAAACCGTACGAAGCTTTGCCATTTGAAGCAGCTTTGTTAATGGGTCCATTTTTGTTAAAAGAAAAGAACAACGTTTTTTTAAAAAAATGGAAACACGAGCTTTCTCATCGGAAGGACATTCTACGGCAGCTAGAGCAATCCAACGGAAATGAACAGCTTATGCAAAAAAAAGAAGAAATAAAAAAGGTGATCGAGATCATTGAGGAGGTCATAAAATAAATGAAGAAAATCGCTAACGGCCAACATATTATTCAATTATTTGAACGGTTTTCTCCAAAGCATTATGCATTGGAAGGAGACAAGATCGGGCTGCAAATCGGCACATTAAACAAGCCTGTCCGAAAAATTATGGTCGCTCTGGATGTTTTGGAGGAAGTCGTTGATGAAGCAATCAATCAAAAGGTTGATTTAATTATCGCTCATCATCCTCCCATTTTTCATCCTTTAAAGCATATTAGAACAGATGATCCGGCAGGGCGTATTATAGAAAAATGCATCAAGCATGAAATTGCCGTTTATGCGGCCCATACAAATTTGGATGTGGCTCCAGGCGGAGTGAATGATCTTTTGGCCGACCGCCTACAATTAGTGAATCAAAAAATACTTGTCCCAACTTATCAAGACCCATTAAAAAAGCTTGCTGTATTTGTACCAAAAGACTATGAGAAGGACGTTCGGGAGGCGCTTGGCAAAGCGGGTGCTGGATTTATCGGCAACTACAGTTATTGCACTTTTTCCTCGGCAGGAACAGGAACATTTTTACCTTTGGAAAATGCAAATCCCTTTATCGGAGATACTGGAAAGCTTGAAATGGTTGAAGAAGTCAAAATTGAAACGATCTTCCCGCAGTCAATCCAAAAGAAAGTCATTCAAGCGATGTTGAAGGCGCATCCTTATGAAGAAGTTGCTTATGACATCTATCCATTAGAAAACGAAGGGAAACAGCTTGGATTAGGGAAAATTGGAGAGCTTGAAAAAGAAATGACATTGAAGGAATTTGCAGAGCATGTTAAGAAAGCTTTTGAAGTGGAAAAAGTAAGAGTAGTCGGGGATTTACAGGCAACTATAAAAAAAGTAGCCGTTTTAGGCGGAGACGGAAATAAATACATTTATCAGGCAAAAATGAGAGGCGCAGATGTTTATGTAACTGGTGATGTATATTACCACACAGCTCACGATGCTATGATGCTCGGCTTACATGTAGTTGATCCAGGTCACAACATTGAAAAGGTGATGAAAGAGGGAGTGGCGGAAAAACTAACAAAGCTGTGTGCTGAAGAAAATCTGGAAGTAGAAATTATTCCTTCCCGCGTCCATACAGATCCGTTCAAGTTTCTATAATTAAATGGGGGATCAGTCCTTTTTAGCGGACCGATCCCCTTTAAGCATTAAAAAGGTTTTGTCTATGATTTTTTGACTTTTACCTTTGGCAATATTTTTTCAAGAGGGACATTTGAAGTTAAATCCCATGTTTCTGGATTTTCTGGATCATAATTCTCCAAAAATCGAATGACCTCTTTGACAATCGGCGTTGGGGTTGATGCACCGGCTGTAACGGCAACTTTTTTAACGTCTTTAAGCCATTCCAGTTTGATTTCACTTACATTCGCCACACGATAAGCTTTCGTGCCCGCAATCTCTTCAGATACTTGCGCAAGCCGGTTTGAATTGTTGCTGCGCGGATCGCCGACGACAATGGTTAAATCAGCTTCTTTTGCCTGTTCGGCCACAGCTTCCTGGCGAACTTGTGTTGCGAGGCAAATTTCTTTATGAAACTCGACATGCGGATATTTTTCCTTCACTTTTTCCATTATATCAGCTACGTCCCATTGGCTCATTGTTGTTTGGTTCGTAACAATGATTTTGTCGTTGGAAATATCGAGCTCTTCAACATCGTTGACAGTCTCGACTAAATGAACGATATCCGGCGCTACACCTACTGCTCCTTCCGGTTCCGGATGCCCTTTTTTTCCAATATAAATGACGTCATACCCTTCTTCTTTTTTTTGTTTAATAAGTTCATGAGTTTTTGTGACGTCAGGGCATGTAGCATCGATCGTGACAAGCCCTTTTTCCTTCGCTATTTTGCGCACTTCTGGCGAAACGCCGTGAGCAGTGAAAATAACGGTTCCTTTATCGACTCTTTTCAAAATCTCAAGTCGATTTTTTCCGTCTAACGTAATAATCCCTTCTTTTTCAAAGGCATCTGTTACATGTTTATTATGAACGATCATTCCTAAAATATAGATCGGTCTAGGCAGTGATTTATCCATTGCTGCATTTTTGGCTATCACCATTGCATCAACAACACCATAGCAGTATCCTCGAGGGGAAATTTTAATAACCTCCATGTTTTTTCCTCCTGATATTTAGTAAAGGAAAATAAAAAAGCCGTCAAGCGGCTTGACTATCTAACATCATTATACCTAACATGGAGGAAGAAAACAAAACACAATTAAATATAAAGCTTAGGTTTTGATTCGCCCGACGTATTTTCATCTGAAGGGCTGTCATCGGCTGTCTGTTCCTTCAATCTTTTAGAAGACGAATTTTCTTTTATATCATCTTCTTCGCTACTGTCTGTATCAGCATTTTTTAATTCTCTATAAATTTTGAACATTGCCGGGAGATTACGGATCAGAGGACCGTATTGCTGAACCATCGGTGTGACTTGCTGAGCGACACCGAGAACTTTTTGGACATTCGTCAACATGTTTGAAAGATTGGCAGGGTTTGTTAAACTTTGAACAGCACCGCTTGACGGTATACTTCCTGCATGCATTGTGCTCGATGGAAGAAAACGCGAAAAAAGCGATTGTAATCCTCCCCTAGGCGGAACCGGCCATTGCTGAACAGGTGGCTGCCCCCAAAAAGGATGGTAGCCTCCGCCAAAAAAAGGGCGGATCAATGGCTGCTGCCGGAAGGGAGGAAAAGCTCGATAAGGATGCATAAACTTTTCCCCTTTCTTTTCCTGTTTTACCTACATTAAACTATGCGGCTTTTTAGGAAAATGTTTTATTAAAATTGGAGTTTTTCCATTATATTGTTTATAATCAAAAAATGGGTTGATTGATTATGAAGGAGTTGTTTTGCAATGGCAGCTGACTTTAAAGATTTTCCATTTCAAAATTTTATTATAGATGCCGTTCAGTCGTTAGGTTTTAAAGAACCGACTGAAATTCAAGCACAAATGATCCCAATCATATTAAGAGGAGCAAGTGCCATCGGCCAATCACAAACAGGTACAGGCAAAACACATGCTTATTTGCTACCGTTAATCAACAGTATTTGTGGAGAGGAAAAGCGTGTCCAAGTTGTTGTTTTAGCACCGACGAGAGAGCTCGCGACCCAAATTTACGAGGAAGCGTTAAAAATCATAAAATTTGCCCCGCCGGAAAAAGAATTACATGCAAAACTTTTTATTGGCGGTACAGATAAAATGCGGGCGATCGAAAAGCTAAAAACTCAGCCCCATCTTGTGATCGGAACACCTGGCAGAATTCTTGATCTTGTCAAGGAAGGGGCGCTAGATTTATATTCGACCAAAAGCATAGTTGTGGATGAAGCCGATTTAATGCTAGATTTAGGCTTTATTTATGAGGTCGACCAAATAGCTAGTCGAATGAAAAAAGAACTGCAAATGCTTGTGTTTTCTGCCACCATTCCTGAAAAATTAAAGCCTTTTTTAAAAAAATATATGGAAAATCCTGAGTATGTTCATGTATCTCCAAAACAAGTACATGCCAAAAACATCACGCATGTCCTTGTTCCGCTGAGGCATCGAAACAAAATAGATCTTTTATACAATATGGTAGTTTCCTTAAACCCTTATTTAGCGTTAATTTTTGTGAATACAAAAGCGAATGCCCAAGATGTGGCATACGGTCTTGCCGAAAAGGGATTAAAGGTTGGGCAAATCCACGGCGGTCTTACCCCGCGTGAACGGAAAAAAGAAATGCGTCAAATAAAGGATCTTGCCTATCAAGTTGTAGTAGCAACTGATTTAGCTGCAAGAGGAATTGATATTGAAGGTGTTTCCCATGTAATCAATGCCGAGCTGCCGACTGATTTAGATTTTTATATTCACCGAACCGGAAGAACGGCTCGGGCTGGCTTTTCAGGATTTGCCTATACAATCTATGAAGACGATGATGAACAAATGCTGCAAAAGCTTGAAAAAATGGGGATAATCTTTGAAAATCGAGATATTGAAAACGGAATATGGAAAGCGCTCGATGACCGAAATCGCAGACAAAAAAGAAAAAAACAACCAATGGAAACAAACGCGATTATCGGAATCATCAAAAAGCCAAAATCGGTAAAACCAGGATACAAAAAAAAGATGAAAGAACAAATTGAAAAGCTAAAGAAAAAGCAAGCAAGAAAAAATAAATAAAAGGTTGTAAGGAGAGGAAAAACATGTTAAAAATTGGCTCGCATGTATCGATGAGCGGCAAGAAAATGTTGCTTGCGGCAAGTGAAGAGGCAGTTTCATACGGCGCTAATACGTTTATGATTTATACAGGAGCCCCGCAAAACACGAGAAGAAAAAAAATTGAAGATTTAAATATCGAAGCAGGTTTGGCGCATATGAAAGAGCATGGCATCGAAGAAATTGTCGTTCACGCACCATATATTATTAACATTGGCAATACAACAAATTTAGCGACCTTCCAGCTTGGCGTTGATTTTTTAAAATCGGAAATTGAACGCACGGAAGCAATCGGTGCAAAACAAATCGTGCTCCATCCGGGAGCTCACGTTGGAGCCGGTGCAGAAGCCGGAATTAAAAAAATTATTGAAGGTTTAAATGAAGTGCTGGAGAGGGGGCAAAAAGTGCAAATCGCCCTAGAAACGATGGCCGGCAAAGGTTCAGAATGCGGAAGAACGTTTGAGGAGCTTGCGATGATCATTGATGGTGTTACCTACAATGAACATTTGTCCGTTTGTTTCGACACTTGCCATACTCATGATGCCGGTTATGATATTGTCAATGATTTTGATGGGGTTTTAAATCAATTTGATAAAATCATCGGTATCGACCGTTTGAAAGTTGTTCATATAAACGACAGCAAAAATCCGCGCGGGGCACAAAAAGACCGTCATGAAAATATCGGATTCGGCCACATAGGATTTAAAGCAATCAATTATATCGTCCACCATCCGCAATTAAAAGACTTGCCAAAAATTTTAGAAACTCCGTATGTCGGTGACGACAAAAAAAATAAAAAGCCGCCTTATAAATTTGAAATTGACATGCTGAAGAACAAGACGTTTGATGAAAATGTTTTGGAAAAAATAGCAAATCAATAAAAAAGGACAAGCTCCCTTTTTTAGGGAACTTGCTTTTTTATTTCCAATTGCCATTGAAGAATTGCAAAAATAATTGATTTGCTTTTTTGGCTGTTTCCGGCGAAGTGATTTTGGCAATTTGTTTTAACAAAGCAATTCTTTCTTCTTCATGAAACACGTTGATTTTTTTTCCCTGTACGAGTTGAAGCAGCTGTTTTGCTTCGTTAATCGAAATGGATATATCATATTGCTTTGCATATGACACAAGTTCTTCAGGTTTTAAACTGTTAATTTTTTGTTGAATAATTTTTTCAAATAAAATCAAAGATCTCGCCTCCCCTCTTATTCGTATGAACAGAGGGGGAGATAGTTGCCTTTTTTTAAAAAAAATGGGTGGAGAAAATGACATAAATATCGTCTCAGCAAAATTTTTATAATACAATATGATTAAAAAAAACTAGGAGGACGAGATGAGTAAAAAACATCATAAAAAAGAAAGCTTAAGACACATCATTTATCGATTGTTAATGATTGTGATCGGAGCTGTTCTGGCAGCCGTAAGCATCGAGCTGTTTTTAGTCCCAAATCATATGATTGATGGCGGTATCATCGGCATTTCGCTTATTTTAGACCACATATTTTCGAATCATATTAAAATCATCAATTTCGCTACATTAGTTATTGTGTTAAACCTTCCTTTTATGTATTCCGGTTATAAGCAGATTGGGAAGACATTTATGTTTTCGTCCATATTTGGCATCATTTGTTTGGCCATTGCGGAAAGGCTGGCCCATGATTTTGAAGCCTTTACTACAGAGCCTTTGCTAGCCACTGTATTTGGTGGTTTTTTGCTCGGTGCAGGAGTGGGACTTGTCATCCGACACGGAGGATCTCTGGACGGGACAGAAATTTTAGGAATTCTTTTAACGAAAAAAATTCCCTTTTCCGTTGGCGAAATCGTGATGTTTTTGAATATTTTCATTTTTGGAAGCGCAGCGTTTGTCTTCGGGATAGAACAAGCCATGTATTCCATCTTTACATATTATATTGCCTTTAAAACAATTGATGCGGTTGTTCAAGGTCTTGATGAAACAAAGGCCGCCATCATTATATCTGATCATTACGATGAAGTGTCTGATGCTATATTGTCACGCTTAGGACGCGGAACGACAAAATTAAAGGGAAAAGGCGGATACACGGATACGGAAAAAGACGTCATTTATGCAGTTGTTACAAGGCTTGAAGTGGCAAAATTAAAATCGATTGTACATGAGATTGACCCGAACGCGTTTATTACCATTATGAATACACAAGAAACGAAAGGCGGAAAATTTAAATCTGCCATCCATTAATCAACACATTGAAGTAGAGGGAGAACACATTTTTCTTTACAAATGTGCTCTTCTCCTGTATACTTTAATGATAAAAATAAATCGTAATGATTCCTAATTAAATAGGTGAGAAGCATGGGGGAAAAAATAGTAGAAGTAAAGAACCTTTTTTTTCAATATGAGAGAAAATATGTGCTCGAAAATATCAATATTTCCATTGAAAAAGGAGCATTTTTAGGTTTAGTTGGGCCGAACGGCTCCGGAAAATCGACATTATTGAAATGTCTGCTTGGGCTTTTAAAGCCTCAGAAAGGGACGATTCATTTATTTGGTGAAGATATTCATCAATTTAACGATTGGCATAAAATTGGCTACGTTTCTCAAAAGGCAAACAGCTTTAACTCTTCGTTCCCAGCTACTGTTTTTGAAGTAGTAGCGAGCGGCTTGACTCCCAAACTCGGTTTGTTTAAAAAAATGAAAAAAGCTGATCGGGAAAAGGTAATGGAAGCGATCCGGGCAGTTGGAATGGAAAAGGCAGTTCACCAAAATATCGGTGAGCTTTCAGGAGGACAGCAGCAAAGGGTATTTATTGCTCGCGCACTTGTCAGTGAACCTAAATTATTGATTTTAGATGAACCAACTGTAGGTGTAGATAGTCAGACAGTCAATCATTTTTATCAGCTTTTGCATCATTTGAATAAAGAATTGGAAATCACATTAATACTTGTTACCCATGATATTGGAGCTATTACAGATAAAGTTACGCATGTTGCTTGCTTGAACAAACAACTTTATTTCCATGGAAATAAAGACGAATTTGAACGCCTGAAAGAAACGGAATTGACCTCATTGTACGGGCATCCAGTTCAGTTAATAACGCATGATCATGAGTAGATGGAGGAAATGAAGATGTTTAGCAGTATTTTACAATTTGAGTTTTTGCAAAATGCATTTCTTTCAGGTATTTTAATCGGTTTTATCGCACCTCTTTTAGGTGTTTTTGTGGTGGTCAGACGATTATCACTAATTGCAGATGCACTGAGTCATGTGACCTTGGCTGGAATTGCGGGCGGTCTTTTTTTATCTTCAAAAATATCCTTCTTTTCTTCATTGAATCCAATTTATGTAGGAATGGGTTTTTCTGTTTTAGGCTCACTTGTGATTGAAAAGCTGCGAGCTTTTTATAAATTTTATGCGGAATTGGCCATTCCGATAATTATGTCGGCTGGGATCGGTTTTAGCGTTGTATTTATCTCTTTGGCAGACGGGTTTAATACAGATCTTTTTAATTACTTATTTGGAAGTGTTAGTGCGGTTTCTAGGACGGATTTATATATTATTACTGGTGTTGCAGCATTGGTTATTTTGTTGATCGTATTGTTTTATAAGGAATTGTTTTTACTGTCGTTTGATGAAGAATATGCATCTGCATTAGGGCTGCCGGCAAAAGGCTTGCATCTTTTGTTTATTTTAACAGTTGCCCTAGTGATAAGCGTTTCCATGAGAGTTGTTGGAATTTTGTTGGTTTCCTCGCTTATGACCCTTCCTGTTGCTGCAAGCATTAGAATAGCAACCGGTTTTAAAAAGACAATTTTTCTTTCCGTTATAATAGGAGAAGCTTCCGTTTTAATCGGTTTAGTATTATCTTATTATTTAGATATTGCTCCGGGAGGAACAATTGTCATTTTAGAGGTATTGGCTTTGATTTTTTCCATTATTTTGTCAAAAGCTAGGAGGGGCAAAATATGAATGTCGAACAAGCTTTACAATATTTAAAAGAAAAGGGATATAAATATACATCCAAAAGGAAAGAAATGCTTCAACTAATTGCCGATTCTGATAAATATTTGACAGCTAAAGATGTTTTGGAAAAAATGAATAAGCGCTATCCCGGTTTAAGTTTTGATACGATTTACCGGAATTTATCATTGTTTGCAGAGTTGGGTATATTGGAAACGACAGAGCTTTCAGGTGAAAAGCACTTTCGCTTTCATTGTGACTTAGGACATCATCACCACCATTTTATTTGCATGGAATGCGGAAAAACGAAAGAGATCGAATCATGCCCAATGAATACGATAGAGGAGTATTTGGACGGATATAAAATTAATGGACATAAATTTGAAATTTATGGGTTATGCCCGAATTGCCATGAACAAACCTTGTGAAATTTGATCACAAGGTTTGTTTTTTTATGGGAATTCATGATAAGAAGGGATGAACTCGAGTTTTGTCATTTCTTAAAAAAAGAATAAAATTTCACAAATAGTAAAAAAATAAAGGATCAACATATTGCTTCCCGTCCTCTGATCCAACATTAGATCCTATTTGAAAACATTTCCATAATAATGGGAATTGATTTGCTTATACTATAAATGCTCCTATCTTTTGAAAGCGAGGGATATGGCAATGGCAAACAAAAATTTCCCACATGCCGGCAAATCAACTGAAATAAATGCCATTCAGGAAAACCGAAATTTTGAAAACCGGAATAATGAAAACCGAGATTATCTAGAAGAAACTGCGGCAGAAGCTGGAGCAGTTGAATCTAGAAATACAAATGAAACATATAATTATAATAATGACGCCGATGAAGCTGGCGGCCGCAATTTAGGATGGCTGGCGCTGGCACTATCGATTATTTCTTTATTTGTTTTGCCCGTTTTATTAGGAGCAACGGGTATCATTATTGGGTTTATCGCCCGTCGGCGCGGTGCGGAAAATCTGGGAGCATGGGCGATCGGAATAGGTATCGTTTCCTTGCTGCTTGGAATTTTCGTATTGCCGTTTTTTTAACAAAAACAAAAAGCTTGGGGCATCCGCTCCAAGCTTTAAACTTTTTCCTTTTCTTGTTTTTTGAAATATTCTTCAGCGATTAAATCCACTTCTTTTTTTAATTCTTCGACCATTGTTTCTTCCGGAACTTTCCGAACAATTTTTCCTTTTCTAAAAAGCAATCCTTCGCCTCGTGCACCAGCAATTCCAATATCGGCTTCTCTCGCTTCGCCTGGACCGTTTACTGCGCATCCTAAAACAGCTACTTTGATTGGCGCACGAATTTTTGAAATATATTCTTCGACTTCATTCGCGATTTTAATGAGATCTATTTCAATTCTTCCGCATGTAGGGCATGAAATAAGTGTTGCTGCATTGGCAGCCAGGCCGAATGATTTCAGCAATTCTCGGGCAACCTTCACCTCTTCGACGGGATCAGCGCTTAATGATATACGCAAAGTATTGCCGATGCCTTTGCTTAAAATGGCTCCAAGGCCGGCAGCGCTTTTGATTGTCCCCGCAAACAAAGTGCCAGATTCGGTAATCCCTAAATGGAGAGGATAATCAAACGCCTTTGCAGCTTTTTCATATGCTTCGATTGAAAGCCGTACATCAGACGCTTTTAAAGAAACGATAATATCGTGAAAATCAAGATCCTCTAAAATTTTTATGTGATGCAATGCACTTTCAACCATTCCGTCAGCAGTAGGATAGCCGTACTTTTCTAAAATCCTTTTTTCAAGTGAACCGGCGTTTACTCCAATTCTGATTGGAATGTTTCTTTCTTTCGCAGCCTTCACAACGGCTTCTACTTTTTCCCTTCGCCCGATGTTCCCCGGGTTAATCCGTATTTTATCTGCTCCGCCTTCAATCGCTTTTAAAGCGAGCCGGTAATCGAAATGTATATCGACAACTAGAGGAATGTTAATGCGTTTTTTGATTTCTGGAATTGCATTTGCAGCCCGTTCATCAGGACAAGCAACACGAACGATTTGACAACCTGCTTCTTCCAGTCTGTGAATTTCTTTTACTGTGGCTTCAACATCATGCGTTTTCGTTGTGGTCATGCTTTGAATGACTACTTCATTATTTCCGCCAATTTGGATGTTGCCTACTTTGACTGGACGTGTTTTCGTACGATGTGTGATTTCGCCCACGTTTATCGCTCCTTAAATATAAATACGTTTGATGGAACATTTGCCATCCTATGATATTGTACCAATCATAGCCAAGCAATGACAAGAATTAAAAACTTTAACTAATTGTTATATAAGGGGAATTTGTATGTTTTTCCTGCTTGTATACTGTACACATCTTCATTTGAATTTAATTCCCCAAAATCTTTAATAATCTCTTCAATGCTTGCTGGAACAGGCTTATTGTGTATTTTTTCAACAATGGAAAGAACCGTATCTCCTTCCTTCACTTTTACCTCCATAAATTGTTCTTCAGCATGCTGTTCATTTTGTATGGAAGATACAGGTAATGTACCGTTTTTTAAATCATAATAAATAACAAAACTGAAAAAGATAACTAGTAAAGCGGAAAATAAACGTTTCATCTCTATGTTCCCCCGTTTTGTTCTTTATTAACATATATGTTTTTTTATGTACAAACATACCAATTATGTCTTTGCTGGCATACACAAGTGAAAAGTTAGCAAGTTCGGAGGACCTGGGGAGAAATCAACATCTCTTTTCTCGCTTGAGACAAGCTGCTGAAGCTGTTGCAAAGCGAGTTCGATGCTTTTTTCGATCTTTCTTCCTTCTCAAATGGAAAATTTATACAGATTAAAGCTTTCAGGCAATGCGGGCTCAAATTTATGAATTCAGATCCTTTCCAGCTATTCTTTCCGAAAATATGTTCAAGCTGAAGCCAGTGCCTGAATTAATGCGAGAGGGAAGCTCAGTTAAACCTAAAGGGTAGAAGAGGCAGCTTTACGATCGAAGAGCATTTTGAAAACGTCCAAGATATTCTTCGGTTTAACGCATTCCCTGCTGTCAACAATGAATTCATGCATCAATTCGAAATTCGAGTAAACGAAGGGAGATAAATATGAGAGAGCATATCATCATTATGTTATTAGGGATGCTTCCGTTTATGATGGTGCTAGGGAATTCGATGCTGATCCCGATATTGCCGGAGTTTGGACAAGCGCTTGAAATTACAGCTGCACAGACGAGCTTTATTTTAAGCATATTTAATATACCTGCAGCGATCATCATCCCAATCGTAGGTTTCCTTTCCGACCGTTACGGCCGAAAAACATTTATTTTATGGTCGCTTTTATTGCTGATCATAGGGGGGGCTATCTGTTTTTTCAGCAGTTTTGTCAACAAATCTATTGCTTTTTGGACATTGTTAGCTGGACGTTTGGTGCAAGGGCTTGGCACAGGAGGAATATCGTCTCTAGCCATGTCATTAGCAGGAGACATGTTTACGGACGAAAAACGGGATCGAGCTCTTGCCGTTTTAGAAGTGTTCAACGGAACTGCAAAAGTAGCCGCTCCCATTTTAGGGGCTTTGTTAGCCCTTGTAGCATGGTATTTTCCATTCATTCTTTTCCCTATTATTGGAACTCTCTTGCTTTTTTTCATTCTTTTTTTTATAAAGACTTCTCCATCAGGCGAGGAAAAAATATCGCTTCACGAATATGTGCAAAGAATAGCTGATGTGTTAAAGGTGCAAAAAGTGCGATTGTTATCTCTTTACCTGTATGGCGGTACAAGTATGTTTTTGCTTTTTGGGCTGCTGTATTACTTAGCCTATTTAATTGAAGAGTTATATCATATCGATGGATTCTTTAAAGGATTTGTATACTCTTTTCCGTTAGGCGCATTATCTATATCGTCTTATTGGACAGGAAAGCGATTGGACTATGTAAAAAACCGTTTTCTTTTTTTATTGGTAGGGATGTTCATGACGTTTTTATCATTTTTCAGTTTTTTGATTTTTCAACAGTTTTCGCTATTTTTGTTTTTTATCACTATTTCATTTGGCGGCTTAGGTTTTGTGCTGCCGGTTATTAATTCGTTGATTATATCAAGTGTTGATGATGCAGAAAGAGGGATTGTAGTTAGCTTATACGGGATGGCGCGTTTTTTAGGGGTTGCGCTCGGACCGGTTGTTTTTAGCTTGTGGATTGGCAATGAACAGTTGTTGTTTAAGCTTTTATTTTTTATGTTGTCGCTCGTTCAATGTTTACTCCTATACGTATTTAAAAATGATTGGAAAATAGTATGTAGCAAAA
Source organism: Aeribacillus sp. FSL K6-2833 (assembly GCF_037965815.1). GTDB lineage: Bacteria > Bacillota > Bacilli > Bacillales > Aeribacillaceae > Aeribacillus > Aeribacillus composti. Next base: position 1,276,622 of record NZ_CP150189.1, read on the forward strand.
TGTGGAGGAATTTACAATAAAAATAAAAAAACTTTAAATTCCCTTAATAATCTTTTGTCATAATGCTGTTAAGCTTATAAAGGGGGAAATCATAATAGTGAAAAAGAAGAGAAAGAACATGTCGATAGGAGAGCGAATACCTCTATCTGTAAGATTGATTTTGTTTGCGCTCATACTTCTTATTAGTTCGATAACTGTTGTCGGTTATACTGCTTACCAAAAAGCAAGTGAAACAACTTTTAATTTGATAGAGGATCGATTAAAAAGGGAAGTATATATGACAGAGATTGCTGCCAGCAATCTTCTGTATGCTTATGTAAATAGCTCTGATGATTTTTTCGAAAGATTTGATAAAGAAGTCGTTCAAAGGCAATCCTCCCAGCTGATTCAGGACGGTTTAAATGCTGACTTTTTTTTCGTTCGAAATGAAAAGGCCACACCATTTTCGGTTAGCGTTAAAACAAAAACTCAAATCCCAGCTGCAATTGTAAAGGAAATAACGAAAAAAAATAGCGGAATTATTCATAAATCTTTCAATGGACAAGATTATACGTTGGCCTTTAAAGAAATGCAGGAATTGAAAGGAATTTTTTTGCTTGCCGTTCCGACAGAAAGTTTTATAAAGCCTGTGCATGAACTAGCTTACAATACAATCTGGATTGGAATAATCAGCGTCTTTTTTATGATGGGAATATTGTTTTTAGCTGTCAGAAGTATGACAAAACCGTTGACGATTTTGAGGGAAAAAATGAGAAAAATGCGTGAAGGAGATATTCAGCTTGATTTAAACATAAATACAAATCTTCCAGAAATCCTTTCGCTCATCAAAAGCTTTAAGCAATTGGCAGGCTATTTGGGGATGATGATTCAAAGGATTAATACCACAACAGAAAATTTGTTTTCGACAGGCCGGAAGCTTAAACACTCTTCTGATGACGTATTAACATTACATACGAATCTTGTTGAAGCGATTGAAATGGTGAAAAACGGTGCGCAGCAAACAGCTTCAAGCTCTGAAGAAAGCGCAAAAGTATTTCATTCCATGAAAAATACAGTTCAAACTGTGCTGGAGAGAATAGAGCGCCTTTTCTCAAGCGCACAAGGCATGAACCGATCAGCCAACACGGGAGAACAAAATATGAGACAGATGATCGAATCGTTAAATCGCTTTGAAAAAGAGTGCAAAACTATGTCTAAAACGATCCAAAGTGTTCGAGATCATTCGACGGCGATTGAAAAGGTTGTGGAAATGATATATGCAATATCTGAGAAAACAAAGCTATTGTCATTAAATGCAACAATTGAAGCAGCAAGAGCTGGAGAAGAAGGCAAAGGATTTGCTATCGTTGCTGAGGAAGTCCGAAAATTGGCTGAACAGTCATCCAAAGCGACGGAAGACATAGCACAGTCTGTAAAAATGATGGATGATATTTCTCAGAGCGCTTATCAGCAGTTTAAGCTAATTTTGGAGCTTGTGCAAAACCATTTAGAAGTTGCAGGTAAATCGCGGCTTTCATTTGATCAACTAGTAGATGAGATTGGAAAAGTGAATGAAATATTGTCTGAAACAAGACACAGCTTACATACTTTAGATGATTGGCTCCCTAAAATGGAGCAATCTGCTGAAAATTTTTTATCAGTCTCTCAAGAAACGTTCGCCAGTGCAGAGCAAATGCAATCTGTCGCAAAAGTACAGATGGAACAAATTCGCGAAACCCATGCTATTGGACTAACTTTAATGGAACTGTCCGAATCTCTAAAGTCCACTACAAACAAATTTCAGTTTAAATCATAGTGTTAATAACCCCTTAAGGCAGAGTTGGAAATTCTGCCTTAAGGGGTTTTTTATGCAGCTTTTATTGGTTGTTTCGGGCTCGGGATTTCTTTTAATACAAGATATAAAACAGTTATATGTACAAACCAGTTTATATAAAGAGCAAAGGATATATCGATGAGAAAAAAGTTCATAATGGCAAAAAACACGGTTGCAAGCGTGACGCTGTAGGCTGAAATAGTCCAAAGCTGTTTAAAATTTAATCTTTTTCCCATCCTCTTTTTAAACAACAGCCCGACAATAGCTAAAAACGTAATTTCCACAAATTTAGAAGTGGCTGACATCGCAAATAGTGTGACAGATATCACGGGAATGATAATCGGAGCAACTTCAGACAGCTGTTTGATGGCAGCTGTCAAATCCTCTTTTGTTATCTCTGTTTCCTGAAAAAAGTTATACTCGAGCTGCTGCATTGTGCCATTGGAAACGAAAACAAATTCATTCGATAAGATGCCGATGACGTTTTCCTGCCATTTCAAGTCATCCCTTGTGAAAGTTCCTTTTGGGTCAAAAATAATTGTATATTGATCATGCTTTGCTTTCACAACCGCATTTTCCTCGGATTTTAAAGTTCCGTTATGAATGGTGAATTCAGGGATTTTTTCATTTATCGTTTGGTCAAGCCCGTTTATAGCATTTACAATAGCTAAGTTTAAATATATGCAATTGGGCAGGGCGGCAAGAAAGGCCAATAAAAATCCATAAAGAATGGGTTTGCCGATTTTTTGAAATCTAGTAAGAGCGATTGTTTTTGGAGAGTATATGCTTTTAAAAAGGAGGACAAATAAATTCATTGATCGAAACACTTCCTTTTATAACATTTCTATTTGATTGTACCAATGAAACAAAAATAATGAAAATAAGTTATATAGGCGATTCGGCAATAAGAATAACAATTGTGAACAAAATGTAAAATTTTTTTGTTAAATTTAAAATATAAAAGTAACATGTGTGGGAGGAACATGTTAAAAATTAATTTTATTTGCGGGGCATATCGGTTTCGTCCATTATTATAGACAGAAGCTGCAGGAGCCTGCACCGATTGCAAAATAAAAAAATTGGATTTGAAGGAATTTGGTAATGGGAAATGTAAACGTTTCTTTTTCAAAAATGATTTAACCGTTAATATATTTGGAAAAATAAGGAGGTGAAACGAGTGGATGTAGATGTTCAAAAAATATTATTTGAATTTCTTGGCGGGATTGGAATTTTTTTATTTGCGATTAAAAGTATGGGAGAAGGTATGCAAAAATTCTCCGGAGATAAATTACGAGATATTTTGGATAAGTTTACGACAAACCCTATTATGGGTATTTTTGCTGGGATGTTTGTGACAATGTTAATTCAATCAAGCAGCGGTACAACTGTTTTAACGGTTGGTCTCGTTTCTGCCGGCTTCATGAGCTTAAAGCAAGCAATAGGCGTGATCATGGGAGCAAATATCGGAACGACTGTTACGGCATTTATTATCGGATTCGATATCGAAGCTTATGCCTTGCCAATTTTATTTATAGGTTCTGTTCTTTTATTTTTTTCTAAAAACAAAAAAATAAACAGCATCGGGCAGGTGATCTTTGGATTTGGCGCTTTGTTTTTTGGGCTTGAATTGATGGGAGACGGCATGAAGCCGTTAAGATCATTAGAAATTTTTCATGACTTGACTGTCAGCATAAGTGCAAATCCGCTGCTTGGCGTTGTAATTGGAACCGTTTTTACAATCATCGTTCAAAGTTCAAGTGCGACGATTGGGATTTTGCAAATGATGTTTTCACAAGGGTTAATTGATCTCAACGCTGCGCTGCCTTTATTATTCGGTGATAATATCGGAACAACCATCACAGCAGTTTTGGCATCAATTGGAGCATCGATTGCTGCTAAACGGGCTGCTTTGACGCATGTAATGTTTAATTTAATCGGAACGGCAATTTTTCTAATTATTTTACCAATTTTCAAATATTTTATCGAATCATTGCAAGCCCATTTGTATTTAAATCCTGAAATGACCATTGCCTTTGCTCATGGAATATTTAATGTTGTCAATACGATCGTTCAAGCGCCGTTCATCGGTGCACTTGCACTGCTTGTCACAAAAGTTATACCTGGTGAAGATTTAGCGATAGAGTATAAAGCGAAGCATTTGGATCCAATTTTTATTGAACAGTCACCAACCATTGCTTTAGGGCAAGCGAAGGAAGAAGTGCTTCGGATGGGTCAATATGCATCATTAGGGCTAGAGGAAACGAGACAATTTTTGATGACAAATCAGCAGAAGCACGCACAAATGGCGATGCAGCTTGAAGAGGCGATCAATAATTTAGATAGGAAAATAACAGATTATCTCGTATTGATTTCTGGAAAAGATATGTCGCAAAATGATTCGCGTCGACATTCCATTTTAATGGATACTGTTCGAGATATTGAACGAATCGGCGACCATTTTGAAAATATAGTGGAGCTTATTGATTATAAAAATAATAATAAAGTCACCATTACTGAGCAGGCATTGGAAGATTTATTGGAAATGTTTGAAATTACCTTGCAAAATGTGAAGGATGCGATCAACGCTTTAGATGATAACGATGTTGTATTAGCAAAAAAAGTATTGAAATCTGAAGAAAAAATCGATAGAATGGAACGCACTTTACGCAAAAAACATATTATCCGCATTAATGAAGGGATTTGTACCGGACAAGGCGGAATAGTATATGTAGATATTATCAGCAACTTAGAACGAATTGGCGACCACTCGGTGAATATTGCGGAAGCTGTTTTAGGATACCGTCAATAATCGTTTCAAGTGGATTAAATTGTTCATTGATTTCTAATTTCTAGGAGGATAAGCAAATGGATGTAATCATTTGGATTTTGATCATTGCTCTTTTTATCTTATCTTTTGTCGGGCTGCTTTTCCCCATTTTACCGTCAGCGTTATTGATTGTAGCAGCCTTTTTTATCTATGGAATTTGTTTTAGCTTCAGCCAGTTAACCATTTCATTTTGGGTTGTTGAAAGTATGTTCATCATTCTTTTATTCCTATCGGATTATTTGGCAAATATGGTAGGAGTTAAACGGTTTGGTGGAAGTAAAGCAGCCGGATGGGGAAGTACGATTGGTTTAATTGCCGGGCCATTTATCATCCCGTTTGTTGGCATTATTTTAGGACCTTTTTTAGGGGCTGTTGCGGCAGAGCTTCTCGTACACCGCAAAACATTTAGCGAGGCTGTAAAGGTTGGAGTCGGTTCTTTATTGGGGTTGTTGGCGAGCACAGTAGCAAAAGGGCTGATTCAGCTGTTGATGATCATTCATTTTCTTTATACAATATTCTAAATTAGCCATTGACTTCAACAGCTATTTAGTGATAATTTACTTATGTGTTTGAAAAAGGACCCTTAGCTCAGCTGGTTAGAGCAGACGGCTCATAACCGTCCGGTCGCAGGTTCGAATCCTGCAGGGTCCATAAAATTAGTCGAATAATGTAACCGCTTTTTTAATTGCACATTAATTGCATCATTTTAATAAGTTTGGTAATCTGAATATGAAAGCTTCAAGGCAGAAAGCATTTAGTACATATTAATCATTAAGGAGGAGATTCATTATGGCTTATGAATTACCTAAATTGCCATACGACTATGATGCATTGGAACCTCATATTGACAAAGAAACAATGACGATTCACCACACAAAACATCATAACACATATGTGACGAACTTGAACGCTGCTTTGGAAGGTCAAACTGAACTTTTATCTAAAAGTGTAGAAGACTTAATCTCTAATTTAGACGCTGTTCCTGAATCTGTTCGTACAGCTGTTCGAAATAATGGTGGAGGACATGCAAATCACAGCTTGTTCTGGACCATCCTCTCACCGAATGGAGGCGGCGAGCCAACTGGAGAATTAGCAGAAGCAATTAACAAAAAATTTGGAAGTTTTGAAGCTTTTAAAGAAGAATTTGCTAAAGCTGCTGCTGGTCGTTTTGGCTCCGGCTGGGCATGGTTGGTTGTAAACAACGGCGAGCTTGAAATTACAAGCACTCCAAACCAAGACAATCCTCTTATGGAAGGGAAAACTCCAATTTTAGGTCTTGATGTTTGGGAGCATGCTTATTACTTAAAATACCAAAACCGTCGTCCTGAATATATTGCAGCGTTTTGGAATGTTGTGAATTGGGATGAAGTGGCAAAACGCTACAGCGCTGCAAAATAAACTGTTACAAGAGGCTGAGATATTCGAATCTCAGCCTTTTTTTATTTGTCGCGCCCAGCTAAGCTGTTATCTGCTAGTTGGTGCAAGTCCAACTCGAGTAAATGCCAGGACGCTCGGTAGCTGACAGGCAACTGGTGGAGAAACTAGACCTTGAAATCAACACAGAAAAATCCAAACTGGTCAGCCTATGGGACGACACAAACGGATTTGACTTTCTGGACAGCCCCTTGAAATCAGTTTTCTACTCTACTATTTTTTGGAAATGACTGACATAATTTGCGTTTCAGCGGTTTCTGTGCATTTTTTTTGAGTCTGATCACTGAAAGGTAACGAAAACACCTTTCTTTATACATAACTCCCCTTTAGCTAGGAAAAATAGTAGTAGCAAGTAAAGGGGAGTTTTATATGATAAACGTCAAAAAATGGATTGGATCAAGAAAAACAGACCATGATTTAATGCTGCTGTTGATGATCGGCGGTTTTTATTCATTAAGCATTGCACTTTCGAATACGTTCGTAAATGTTTATTTATGGAAACAGTCAGGGGAATTGATTGATTTAGGATTATACAATTTATTTATTGTCATTTTTCAGCCGCTTGCTTTCATTATTGCTGGGAAAGTATCCAAAAAAATTGATCGAGTCGTTGTACTTCGCCTAGGAGTGTCGTTTTTAGCCGCATTTTTTCTAACCGTTTTAGTTTTAAAAGATCAAGCTGTCAACTACATGTATTTGTTAGGTGCAATCATTGGCGTCGGCTACGGTTTTTATTGGCTGGCCTTTAATGTGTTGACATTTGAAATTACTGAACCGGAAACACGGGACTTTTTTAATGGCTTTCTTGGGATATTAACTTCCCTTTCAGGGATGGTTGGACCGATGTTAGCTGGTCTGATTATTTCAAGACTTACAAATACTATTGGGTATAAAGTGATTTTTGCAGTTTCGTTAATGTTATTTACTGTTGCTGTCATGTTGAGCTTCTTTTTTACGTCTAGAAAAGCTCATGGAGATTACATTTTATTGAAAATCATTCAAGAAAGAAAAAGAAATAAAAATTGGCGATTAATTACAAACGCTCATGTGTTTCAAGGATTGCGTGAAGGAACATTTACATTTTTCATTAATGTGTTTGTATACATCGTGACCAAAAGTGAGATGGCTTTAGGTACATTTAGTTTTCTAAATTCTTTCGTAGCCTTTTTCACTTATATTGTGGCTTCTCGGTGGATCACGAAAAAAATGAGGAAAAAAGCTATTCTAGCCGGCGGGCTTATGCTATACTTTTCCTTGTTTCTCATTTTATTTCAAATTTCCTATGAAAGATTGTTAATATATGCTATTGCAATCGGAATTGCCTATCCAATTTTGCTTGTTCCGTACTCTTCGATCACGTATGATGTGATTGGAAAAGGGTGGAATATTGCGCAAGCAAGGATCGAATATATTGTTGTTCGAGAAATTTTTCTAAATGCAGGAAGAATCCTATCGATCCTCTTTTTTATTTTTACAGTTGCTTTGACAAATGAAACAAAAACCATTCCTTTTTTATTGCTCTTAATAGGTTCAGGCCATGCGTTCATATATCTGTTTGTTAAACAAATTAGGCTGAAAGAAAGCAACCGCCCGTTAAAACAAGAAAAGCGCATACACAGGCCAAATCTAGCGGATGGAGAGAAGGGATAAAATAAATGCGGAATGCCGTTTACGCAGCATCATCTGTTTTTTATACACACAAAAAACAAGCTTTACAAAAGCTTTACATTCTATTAAAACTTGTTTAATACTTGAAAGTTAATCTTATATACGTAAGATGAGATCACGAAATAATAGGGGGAAGTAACCGAATGAAAAATTTTAAATTTTTGGCGTCATCCATTATGATCAGTTCTGTATTAGCTTTTGCAGCAGCCTGCGGTAATTCGGATGATGCAAACACAAATGGTTCAAACTCCGGACAGCAATCATCTTCAGAAAGCGGATCAAGCGAGCAAAAATTAGAAGGTGAAATCGCTATTGATGGATCATCAACTGTTGGTCCGATAATGGAAGCTGTTTCTGAAGAATTTGCTGCAGAACATCCTGATGTAAAAGCTCCAATTGGAATTTCAGGAACAGGCGGAGGCTTTGAAAAATTTACAGCTGGTGAAACTGATATTTCTAACGCATCTCGCCCAATTAAAGACGAAGAGAAAAAAGTTGCTGAAGAAAATGGTATTGAATATACAGAATTCAAAATTGCTTTTGACGGTTTATCCGTTGTTGTAAACAAAGAAAATGACTGGGTCGATAAACTTACGATCGAAGATTTAGCAAAAATTTGGAAAGGCGAGCCGAAAAAATGGTCTGACATCAACCCTGAGTGGCCGGATGAAAAAATTAAATACTTCTCGCCTGGTACAGATTCCGGTACGTATGATTATTTTGATGAAGTTGTTTTAGGCGGTGAGCCGATTGTAAAAGATGCGACATTGTCCGAAGACGATAACGTACTTGTAAAAGGAGTCGCTAACGATAAAAATGCAATAGGTTATTTCGGCTATGCATACTATTTAGAAAATAAAGACCAGTTGAAAGTTGTGCCGATTGTAAACTCTAAAGGGGAAGCAGTCGAGCCGACAAATGAAACGATTGAAAAAGGAACTTATGAACCGCTTTCCCGTCCGCTATTCTTTTATGTGAACAACAAATCATTAAAAGAAAAGCCGCAAGTGTATGAATACGTGAAGTTTGCCTTGGAAAACGCTGGGCAATTGGCAGAGGAAGTTGGCTATGTAAAACTTCCGCAAGAGCAATATGATGAACAGTTAAAAACGCTTGAAGGTTTAAAATAAAAATAAATAGACTGGTTGGATGAGAAGCATCCTTGCTTCTCATCTTCCTATGGGCATGAAAGGGGTTTTCATGATGGCTTTATCTGCAGGAAAATCGGTTCGGGAAATGATCAAAGAGAAAAAAACAAAAAAATCCACGCGCGATTTTATGGAAAAAATGGTCCCAGCCGTTTTATTTGTTGCAGCAGCTATTTCCATCTTAACAACTATCGGAATCATTGCTACTCTTGCTACAGAAACAATCATGTTTTTTTCACGAGTTTCTTTTTTTGAATTTATCACTGAAAAAGAATGGTATCCGTTTTTAAAAGATGATGCCTCATATGGAATCATGGCTCTTGTTTCTGGCACGCTTTTAGTAACGGTTATTGCCATGATTGTTGCGCTTCCAGTCGGTCTTGCATCTGCTATTTTTTTGAGTGAGTATGCGTCAGATCGGACAAGAAGGATTATCAAACCGATTTTAGAGGTTTTGGCAGGAATTCCAACTATTGTATATGGTTTTTTTGCTCTGACGTTTGTTACTCCTCTCTTGCAAAAATTGATCCCTGATATTGGCTTTTTCAATGCATTAAGCCCGGGCATTGTTGTTGGAATTATGATTATTCCGATGATTGCTTCCCTTTCAGAAGATGCGATGAGCTCTGTTCCGAATTCCATTCGAGAAGGCGCACTTGCTTTAGGTGCGACAAAATTTGAGGTGGCTTTAAAAGTAGTACTTCCTGCTGCCACATCGGGAGTCGTTGCCTCGTTCGTACTAGGAATTTCCCGTGCGATTGGCGAAACAATGATTGTCACATTGGCTGGAGGAGCCACTCCAAAATTAACGTTTGATCCAACTGAATCTATTCAAACGATGACGGCTTATATCGTTCAAGTCAGCACGGGCGATGCGGGATACGGAACAACAATCTATTACAGCATTTATGCTGTCGGTGCCACGCTTTTTGTCTTTACAATGCTGATGAATTTATTAGCTCAATTTATCTCGCGCCGATTCAGGGAGGAATATTAACATGAAGTACATTGATCAAACGGTTGTTCGAAAAATGATGGGCAAAAGGGCCATGAAAAATCGTTTTTTTCAAACACTGTTTTTTGTATCTACCATTTTCGCTTTAGTAGTACTTGCTATTCTGTTATACCGAATATTCACTCAAGGAATTAGTTATGTAACACCGGAGTTTTTCCAAAATTTTGCCTCTAGGAGAGCTTCTGCATCAGGAATAAAAGCAGCCCTGGTCGGCTCAATTTGGGTTATGGGAGTGGTCATTCCAATTTCCCTCCTGCTTGGTGTAGGAACAGCTATCTATTTAGAGGAATATGCGAAAAAAAATAAACTTACAAATTTTATTCAGGCGAATATTTCGAATTTGGCGGGTGTCCCATCTATTGTTTTTGGTTTGTTGGGGCTTACAGTATTTGTTCGGGGAATGGATTTAGGCAGAAGCATTTTGGCAGGCGGTTTAACGATGAGTTTATTAATATTGCCAGTTATTGTCGTGGCGGCACAAGAAGCGATCCGTTCGGTTCCGAAAGAGTTACGTGAAGCTTCTTATGGAATGGGAGCAACGAAATGGCAAACAATTTATCGAATTGTTCTTCCAGCTGCAATTCCTGGAATTCTTACCGGAAGCATTTTAGCTTTTTCACGAGCTATTGGAGAAACAGCCCCTCTTCTTGTGGCGGGTGCATTTGTATTTGTTAACTATTTACCAGAGAATTTATTAAGCTCCTATACGGTTATGCCGATTCAAATTTACAATTGGGCGTCGCGACCTCAAGCAGAATTTCAAAATGTAGCAGCTGCCGGAATCATTGTGTTGTTTATTTTCTTAATAGTAATGAATTCGGTTGCGGTGTTGATTCGAAACAAATTTCAAAAGCGTTATTAAATGGGTTTTCCTAAAAGGATGAAGGAGGTTTTTATTTTGGCAATTACTGAATTGAAAAAAACTGAACTGAAAAAAGAACAAGAAATTGTTTATGAACAAAATAGCGAAGACAAGAATGAAAAGAAAATTGTCTATAAAACGAACGGCTTAAATTTATGGTACGGTGATGATCAAGCTCTAAAAAACATTGATTTAGACATTTATGAAAATGAAGTAACTGCAATCATCGGTCCTTCTGGGTGCGGAAAGTCGACTTATATCAAAACATTGAATCGAATGGTCGAGCTGATTCCATCCGTTCGAATCAACGGTGAAATATTATATCGCGGAAAAAATATATTTGATAAATCTTATCGTGTTGAAGAACTGCGCACTCAAGTCGGCATGGTTTTCCAAAAGCCGAACCCGTTTCCGAAATCTATTTATGACAATATTGCGTATGGACCGAGAATACACGGCATCCGTGATAAAAAAATATTGGATGAAATCGTCGAAAAAAGTTTAAGAGGCGCGGCTATATGGGATGAAGTAAAAGATCGGTTGAAGGAAAACGCGTATGGCCTGTCAGGAGGACAACAGCAGCGTTTATGTATTGCGCGTTGTTTAGCAATTGAACCTGATGTGATTTTGATGGACGAACCAACGTCAGCGCTTGATCCGATTTCTACGTTGAAAATTGAGGAATTGGTTCAAGAATTAAAGAAAGATTACAGCATTATTATTGTAACGCATAACATGCAGCAAGCTGCACGTATATCTGATAAAACTGCCTTTTTCTTAAACGGAGAAGTTATCGAATTTGGCGAAACCGACCAAATCTTTTCTAATCCGTCAGATAAGCGGACGGAAGATTATATTACAGGACGCTTCGGATAATAATTGTTTTGAATAACACGGTTCATGTTGGAGGAAAAAAAATGAGAGAAAAATTCGAACTTGACTTGAACACGTTACACACCAAGTTAATTGAAATCGGCAGTTTGACGGAAGTTGCATTAGGCAAATCAATCCGCGCATTAGAAAAGCAGGATATCGATTTGGCTATTGAAGTATTAGAGCAAGATGTGAATGTCGATCAGCTCGAAGAGGAAATTAATGACTTTGCAATTCTTTTAATTGCAAAGCAGCAGCCCGTTGCGATTGATCTAAGAAGAATCATTGTTTCCATTAAAATAGCTGCTGATATCGAACGAATGGCAGATAACGCAGTCAACATCGCAAAATCAGCAATTCGAATTGGAAATGAACCGCTTATAAAACCGCTTGAACAAATCACAAAAATGCACAAGCTGGCATCAGAAATGCTGTCTTTATCGCTGAAAGCTTACCATGAGGAAGATGTTGCATTAGCAAGAAAAATAGCCGAAATAGACGATGAAGTAGATGATTTATATGGTGAAGCAATTAAGGAGCTTTTGCAAATTATTCCTGAGAACTTAGAGTATATGAATCAAATTACCCAGCTCTCTCTTGTAGCAAGATTTATTGAACGTACTGCTGACCATGCAACGAATATCGCGGAAAATGTTTTATATTTAGTTAAAGGCCGCCATTATGCTTTAAATGATTAAAGGTTTGCTGTTTTCAGGCAAACCTTTTTTATATAAATAAAATCGCTATGTTATTCGTAAATGGTTCCGCGATACTAAAAAGCCCCTCCTAGTGCTAAAATAAATTTTGGTTCGCCGCCCAAATTTATCTAAATAGGAAGGGAACTTTTTATGTCTTTCGATTTAAATAGTTTATCGCATATAAAATGGAATTGTAAGTATTATATCGTGTCTATGTCTGAAATATAAGAGACAAGTGTTATGGAAAAATTTCGGGCAGAGCATAGGGCAATTTTGTGAAAGAAAAGGCATAAAATTTTGGTGGGCTTTTATAAGTACTATTGATTAAAAAAAGACAATTTAAAAGCCGAGAAAAGCACAAAATTGAGGCTGGGACAATGATCTTGGAATGACAATAATCAACACGGTCGGGAATGGGAGAAAAATGATAAGGGCAATCTTTTTGTGGTTCTGAACTTCACCATTTTGAGTTTTGAAAAACTTCCTTTTTTTACAAACGGCTGGTTTCAAACCTTATTTATAAAAAAACGGATCGCAGCCCCTTTTATCTTGTAAGGGCTTCTGCGATCTCGTAGTAGCTCATCCCTTTTTTTACTTCAAAAGTTCCAATTTGTACACGCTTATGATAATCGTGTTTAATTAAGTATTGATTAAATTTGGAGGCGGAATCAATAATGCCCGATTGTTCAAGTATTTTTGATACGTCGCTTGTCGTCATGCCTTCTTTAATATTTACTTTTACAGGTTTTACCTCAGTTTGTTGGTTATTGTTCTTTTGTTCTTGGTTTTGATTTTGTGCATTTTGGTTTTGTGCATTTTGATTTTGCTGCTTCTGCTGCTGTTCATTTTGTTGAGGTGTTTTATTCAGATTTTTTACTTTTGTATCTTTGTAAGAAAGAAATTCTTCATATTCTTTATTGGATACAGCAATTTTATTATTTTGAGCTAAATACTCGTTAACTGATTTGTCCGTCAACTCTTTTTCAGCCACAACCTTTTGATCATAGTTCCCTAAATAAAAAGTGAGGGTCAAAATTGAGGTGGAAACGATCATCCCTGCTGAGAATGCTTGTAAAATTCGTTTATTCATGATAGTTCCCTCTTATTTTGTTCGATTATTAGCTTTACTTCATCGGTTGTGGCATTTTCCGATTTTGCAATTTCAGCAATTGACATGCCTTGCTGATATTTTGATAAAATTTTGTTTTTCGTGTAATAATCAAAGTGTATAACGGACTGTGTGTCTTGCGAAACAGGCTTTGTGTTTGTTCCTTGCAGCAATTCTTCTTCCAATACCCTCATTTTCTTTTTCATTTTGTATATTTCTTGCATCGCAGAAACGGATAAATGCTCAACTTCTTGTTCCAACTCTTTTATATCGTCACGCTGAGTATAAGCAATTCCTAATAAAGCAATGCTGACAAGGAAAAGAATAATAATCACAATTTCCATGCATCTCACCTTCCATTAGTTGTCCCTTTATTGTTATATCATATATTTTAATAGAACAAAACGGCTTTTAACGAAATTTCATGTTAACTTAAAAAAAATGTAATTTGAAACGACTTGAAACTTTGTGTTCAAAAATAAACATAATGTAGATTTTACAATGCAAAAATGATATTATATAAAAGTCTGAATTTGAACATGAAATAGTTTGGAGGGAAAGATATGCGCGTAAATATTACTCTTGCTTGCACAGAATGCGGCGATAGAAATTATATCTCTACAAAAAATAAACGTACAAACACAGAACGCATCGAATTGAAAAAATATTGTCCAAGATGCAAAAGTCATGCTTTGCATCGTGAAACGAAGTAAAAGCAGTGGGAAGATATTTCCTGCTGTTTTTTTATTATAAAAAAGGTAAATGGGAGGAATTTTTAAGTTGGAAAAAAAATTTGAAATCAGAAATGAAGTGAAACGGATGTTAAAAAACATGGGGCATGAATTGCATGCGGAATGGTCAAACAAAATTGCTGAAACTCTTTTTGAAACAGACTATTGGCAGGAGGCGAATACCATTGGCCTTACAGTATCCAAAGGCTTCGAGGTCGATACAAAAAGTTTATTTTTTCGCTGCTGGCAGGAAAAGAAAAAAACAGCTGTGCCTAAATGCGACCCAAATATAAAAGAAATGGAGTTCAGGGAAATAAAATCGTTTGATCAATTAGAGAATGTTTATTTAGATTTACAGGAGCCGATCTTTGAGCAAACAACACTCATAACGCCAAAAGAAATTGACTTGCTCATCGTCCCTGGCATCTGCTTCGACCGGCGTGGGCACAGGATCGGATATGGCGGGGGTTATTTTGATCGTTATTTACATAAATACGCAAATGTAACTATTGCGCTTGCTTTTTCCTTTCAAATAGTTGAGGAAGTGCCGATTGAATCCCATGATATTCCGGTTGATATCATCATTACTGAAAAAGAATTGGTGGAGTGCAGGAAATGATCATTCCTTTATTGTTCACTATTTTTATTGCGACTATCGCTTATATTTCCTATAAGTCAAAAGCTTTGTCGATTTCTGGAGCAATAAGCTCCGTATTTGTCGGCGCCAGCATCTATTTTAGTTTTGGTTTTCCAGGGCTGGTCCCCCTTGGATTATTTTTTGCGTCATCAAGCATGATCAGTAAATGGAAGAAGGAACGAAAAGCGCAAATGGCATCAATTCTTGAAAAAGGGGAAAGACGCGACTATGTTCAAGTGCTGGCAAATGGCGGGATTCCAGTATTGATCAGCATTTTCAATATAGTGGATCATGATGACCGCAATTTTTGGTTCATTCTTTTAACCATTTCATTCGCTTGCGCCAACGCGGACACATGGGCTTCCGAAATTGGCAGCTTAAGCCGAATAAAACCGATTCTTTTATTTCCTCCAAAATTTGTCGAAAAAGGAACATCAGGTGCTGTTACCGTTCTCGGAACTTTTGCTTCCATCCTCGGTTCTTCGTTTGTTGCGCTGGGGAGTTCTTTTTTTATAAAAAATGATGCTCAAATTTTACCTTTCATTATATTATTTGGATTTATTGGAGCTTTGATTGACACGCTGTTCGGATGCTTTTTTCAACGAAAAAATAAATGTCTCGTCTGCCATGCTGAAACGGAAAAAAGAATACATTGCGGGGAATATACGGTAAAGACGAAAGGTTTTGTCTGGATGAATAATGACGCAGTCAATTTTTTATCAATTTTCATTGCAACAGTAATTGCGTATTTTATTTTGGATAAAAATTGAGCAAAAAGTTTATTTTAATTAATGGAGGGATTAAATTATGAAGCGATTAAAAAGAATTCTTCTAGTATTCGGCATTTTCTTCATATATTCAAATCGATACAAAATTATGAACGTATGCCTAAAAAGCAAATGGATGCGTGAGAAATTTATTCAACTGACAATGCAGATACCGCTAATTGGCAGGAAATTTCTCCAAGGTGCTTTTAAATAGGTGGAAATGGAAAGCTGAATCGTTTTTGATTCAGCTTTTTTCTTCAAACTGCCCTTCCACATTGGTATAATAAAGGAAAAACATGCGGAGAGATTTTAAATGGGGACTCAGCTAGATTTTATTTTTTGGAAAATTTTGCGAAGTCTTGTGGTGGAGCATAATTACAGGCTAATCAATATATCCGGCGATCATTCGGAGGTTTGGCTTGAGCCGTTTCGCAACAAATATTTTCAGCTTGTACGATTTGTCAGAAAAGATATTGACTGGGGAAATTGGATCTCTCAAGACATTGAACATACGGCGCATATTTTTGAAACGATCCGAAAACAATCTATGAGAAGGGACTTAAATATTCTTAACATTTATGTGACCACATTTCCTCCTGTTGATGATTGGGAATTTCGGATTAAAGAACCTTTTGCGCATGGGAAAACAGTCGTCAAAACAATGCTGCTGGATCAAGAGCATATAATGGAAAAAACAGGTGATTTGGAAGATGCTCTTTCGGCTTCGTTGAAAAAACTTGATTATGCAGCAGAAGAATCAAATTTTGAATCAGTTGAACGAATAAAAGAAGAAATATTTTCTTATATAAAAAGGCAGGAAAGGCTGGAACGCTCCTTTTTTGAAAATGGCAGGCCTTTCTTTACATATGTTTTTTTAACAGCACAAATTGTGATGTTTTTTCTTCTTGAATGGTACGGGGGAAGCACAAATTCTGATACTCTTATAAAATTTGGAGCGAAATACAATCCTGCCATTTACGATGGCGAATGGTGGAGATTTTTTTCACCAATTTTATTGCATATCGGTTTTTTGCATTTGATTATGAACTCTTTAGCCCTTTATTATATTGGAATGACTGTTGAAAAAATGTATGGTTCGATTCGATTTTTGCTTATATACTTGTTTGCCGGATTTACTGGTTCGCTTGCAAGCTTTGCTTTCAGCCCCTTTTTGTCCGCAGGTGCATCAGGTGCGATATTCGGCTTGTTCGGTGCGCTCTTGTTTTTAGGAGTGTTAAACCCTAAATTGTTTTTCCGTACAATAGGACCCAACATCTTGATTGTAGTTTTAATTAACTTAATGCTTGGCTGGGCGATTCCGAATGTGGACAACGCTGGTCATATAGGCGGTTTAATTGGCGGATTTCTGGCAGCTTTTGTTCTTCAGATTCCAAGGATGTCCAAATTTTTCACGAGAGCAGTGGGGCTTATTTTATCGATCATCTTCGTTTTCGGTCTTGGGTATTATGGATATGAAATAGCCCCTAAGCGCAATTCGGAAATGGCTTTAGCAAGGGCGCAGGCACTAATTGAGAACAAGGAGTTCCAAAAGGCTTCCGAAGTGCTTTCGGAAGCGAAGGAGCTTGATGATGCAAAAGTTGAAATCATCTATTTACTTGCTTATACGGAATATCGTTTGAACAATGTGGCAAGCTCAATTGAATATTTAAACAATGTATTGGAAAAAGATCCGACATTTCATCAAGCTTATTATGTACTTAGCCTAATATATGCGGAACAGAATGATGTTGTGAAAGCACAAGAAGCGATTGATAAGGCATTGAAGCTTGATCCGGGAAAAGCGGAATATCAGCAGCTAAAACAACAGCTTGACAATCTATAGCACGATGACTTGTTCGGAAGTTTTCAAAAAAAGAACTTTAGCAATATGTGCAGCTTATCCGCATTTTTATTTAGAAGGTGATGTTTTTGAAAACGATTTACGACATACAACAGCTTTTAAAACGTTTCGGTACTATCATATACATCGGGGATCGTGTGGCTGATCTTGAATTAATGGAGGAGGAGGTCAAGCAGCTGTTTGAGTCGCAGCTGATTGACGCAAAAGAATTTGAAATGGCCATGCTATTGTTAAGACGAGAAATAATGATAGAAAAAGATAAGAGAAAAAGAGTAAAGGATGAAAAATATGATCGATAATTGGCTAGTTGGTGTGGACTTAGGGGGAACTACGATAAAAATTGCATTTATCAATATAAATGGAGATATTATTGAAAAATGGGAAATCCCTACCGATAAATCAGGAAAAAATATTGTTAGTGATATTTCTCAATCTATATACGAAAAGTTGAAAGAACTTGGTGAATCGAAGCAAAAGCTGATTGGAATCGGCATGGGGGCGCCTGGCCCTGTCGATTTAACAGAGGGAATCATTTCTAGAACTGTCAATATTGGATGGGAAAATAATTATCCGCTTAAGAAAAATCTTGAAAAAGAAACTGGTTTGCAAGTAATCGTTGATAATGATGCCAACCTTGCAGCTCTTGGTGAAATGTGGAAAGGAGCGGGGAATGGAGAAAGGGATTTAATATGCGTCACACTCGGAACGGGAGTCGGCGGAGGAATCATTGCAAATGGAGAAATAATCCATGGGAAAAATAGCGCAGGCGGAGAAATCGGCCATATAACTTCCGTTTTGCATGGAGGTTTTCCGTGCAACTGCGGAAAAACGGGCTGCCTGGAAACGGTCGCCTCTGCAACTGGAATAGTTCGAATGGCTATAGCCAAAATGGAAGAGTTTAATGGGAGATCAACGCTGAATCGAGAATTGGAAAGAAAAGGATCGATCACTGCAAAAGATGTGTTTGATGCTGCGAAAAACGGCGATGAGATGGCATTGCAGGTTGTCGACGACATGACGATGCATCTTGGTCTTGCTCTTGCCAACTTGGCTACTGCTTTAAATCCTTCCAAAATTATCATTGGCGGTGGAGTATCAAAGGCTGGGGAATTTTTAATAAAAAGAGTTAAAAATGTTTTTCAACAGTTCGTTTTTCATGAAGCTTCCGCAGCAGATATTGCTCTTGCAACGCTTGGCAATGATGCAGGTGTAATTGGCGGCGCATGGCTGGTTAAAACGTACATACTTGAAAATTGAGAAAGACTAAAAAGGAATTGTCCGATAAGTCCCTAAAATGAAGTAAGTGGAGAAAAACAATGTGTTTCTCTCCACTTGCTTTTATATTTGTTCGATTTTCATCTGAAAGTAGCTGGCGGATGCCGGCTACTTTCAGTATGTGTGCGCTAAAGCCACAATCCCAAACTCGACATGTACCTTGTCGAGGTCCAGCAAAGAAAATCTGATAGCGCTTTTAAAAAAGGCGTATTTTTTTGGCAGCCAAATTTGGATTATAACAAATTCTGTTTATATGAAACTCAAGTTTGACACCATTTCACTACATGTGGATAACTAAAGGTGATTATACCAATAGTTATCCACTTTTTTTATCGAAAATATAATCATTATGTAGTGTTATGTGGATAACTTTTGTATATCCAATAATATGTAATATATGTTATACTATTAGTGCTATGTATATTCGAATTAATAAGCAAAAAAATAAAAATGGTTCTGTTCGTCAATATCTACAAATATGTCGTACATTTCGTGTAGACAATAAAGTTCGGCAACAAACGCTTTGTAATCTAGGGAGGTTAGAACATTTATTAGAGAATGGCTCTGTCGATAACATAATCGAGGGATTAGCCAAATTTTCAGAGCGTTACTTTGACCGAATTCACGGGCAAGGCTCTTCCTCTTCTGTCTCCGTGCTTTGGACAAAAGAGTTTGGGCCGGTTTATCTGTTCCGAAAGGTATGGGAAAAGTTAGGGCTTGGTCGGCTATTACGTAAAATCATGGATGATTCCGAGGCTGCTTCTCGGTATGACGAAGCCATTTTTGCCATGGTGTTAAACCGTCTCATGGATCCCAATAGTAAGCATTATATCTTCAAACAATGGATCGACACGATTTATGCAGAAGGTCTTTCAGACATCCAACTCCATCACTACTATCGTGCATTAGACTTCTTAAGTGAACAAAAAGAAAAAATTGAGGAACAACTTTATGGACATTTAACCGATTTAACCTCATTAGAAGTAGATATCGTGTTTTACGACACGACAAGCACCTATTTCGAAGGAGAGGAAGCAGACGAACTGCTGGCTCACTATGGTTACTCCAAAGATCATCGTGGAGATCGAAAACAAGTCGTGATTGGCTTATTAATGACCAAAACAGGGATTCCGATTGGACATCAAGTCTTCCCTGGAAACATGCATGATACGAAGACATTTGGCATGGTGGTTGGAGACCTGAAGAAGCGCTATCCTATTCAGAAAGTCATTCTAGTGGGAGACCGCGGAATGGTTAGTGAAGCCAACTTAGATCAAATTCGTGAACTGGGCATGGAATATATTGTGGGTGTCAAATTACGAAAGTCGAAGAAAGCCCAAGAGCTATTATCCATCCGTGGGCCATATAAGAAGGTTCTCCCGAATCTAAAAGTGAAGTCAAAGAAAATCGATGGCGAAACGTATGTACTCTGTTACAATCCGGACGCTGAAGAACGTGATCGAGCGAGTCGTCAAGTCGTGTTAGAAAACCTTCAATCGAAGCTTGATGAACTCGGTCCATCTGGACTCGTCAAAAACCGTGCGTATTCCAAGTTTTTAACGATAGAAAAAGCATCGGCCAAAATTGATGAAGAGAAGGTATCCAATGACGAAAAGTTTGACGGAAAGTACGCCATTCGGACCAACTCGTCATTAACGGATGAAGAGGCAGCACTTGCCTATAAAGAGTTGTGGAGAGTGGAACAAGCCTTTCGTAACCTGAAGTCGAATCTAGAACTTCGCCCGATGTACCATCGAGTGGAATCTCGTATTCGAGGCCATATCATGGTTTGTTTCCTTGCGCTTGTCATGGAATCCTTTTTGGCCTATAAGCTAAAAGAAATAGGATGCCAAACAAGTGTAAAGGATATTTTGCATGATGTAAGCCAGATGAAGGCCTCGAAAATACGCGTGAATGGTGAAGAGCAAATCGTTCGTACAGAATTACAAGGTCAAGCAAATCTAGCATTTGAAGCACTTGTCACACAAGCGCCTCCTAGAGTATTAGAAAAAAACACGTGCCACTAACAAGTGTAGTGGTACGTGTTGTGGGTAAAGTCCAAAACACCAGTATTTTCGGGCTTTTCTTTAGTGTACTCTGTCAAACTTGAGTGAAACTTTTTTAATTTTTGTCCGTCTAAACATAATAGGTACTGAGATAAAATAATATATAAAAAGCTAGCATCTTATTGTAAATATATTGTAAAAAAACATTGATTTTTTTTGGAAGAAGTATTAAGATAATCTTTAGTTATTCACTAAGATGCCTAAAAAATGGAAAAAAACACTTAAGTGTAGAAATGCGCAGGTCCACCGTTTGAGGAGGTAAAAAAATGCGTAAAAGCACATTTTCAAAAATTTCTTTTTTGTTATTAGCGACATTTTTTATGTGGATTAAAACGTACATTGTCTACAAAACTAGCTTTGATATAAAAATAGAAAATTTCAAGCAAGAGATTATTTTATTCATCAATCCGCTGAGCTTTTTGCTGTTTGTTTTTGGTATTGGATTATTTATGAAAGACAAAAACCGGAATCGCTGGGTGATCGGTGCCAGCATTGTGATGACCTTTCTCTTATTAGCTAATGTTGTTTTTTATCGGTTTTATAACGACTTTTTGACTATTCCCGTGCTCTTCCAAGCTAGCAATATGGGAGATTTGGGAAGCAGCATAACCGAGCTGATTCAACCTGTCGATATATTAATGTTTGTTGATATAGCCATTTTAATTTGGCTTTCACGGAGACCTGTTTTCCGCAAACAGGAAAAATTAATGCGCAAAGAAAAAACAGCATATTATTTAATGGTTGCAGCTGTGTTTTTCTTTAATCTTGGATTGGCTGAAACAGAGCGTCCGCAGCTTTTAACAAGAACGTTTGACAGGGAGATGCTCGTCAAAAATATCGGTGTATACAATTTTCATATTTACGATTCTTTGCTGCAGTCCAAAACGTCTGCACAACGTGCGTTAGCTGACAGCAATAACTTGGTCGAAATTCAAAATTATTTAAATGCGAACAAAAAAGAACCTAGTAAAGAAATGAATGGAATTGCAAAAGGTAGAAATGTCATTATCGTCTCTATGGAGTCGTTCCAAAACTTTGTTATCAATCAGAAATTGAACGGACAAGAAATTACCCCGTTTTTAAATGATTTTATTAAACAAAGCTACTATTTTGATAATTTTTACCATCAAACAGGACAAGGCAAAACGTCAGATTCAGAATTTTTATTGGAAAATTCTTTGTATCCGTTGGGAAGAGGCTCAGTCTTCTTTACAAATGCGAACAATGAGTACAATGCAACTCCGGAAATTTTAAAGGATTACGGTTATTACACAGCTGTATTTCATGCAAATAACCGCACATTCTGGAATCGCGATGTGATGTATAATTCTCTTGGATACGACCGTTTCTTTGATGTCAGAGATTATAATGTGACGGAAGAAAATTCGGTAGGATGGGGATTGAAGGATATTGACTTCTTTAAGCAGTCGGTACAATTATTGAAAAATGTTCCTCAGCCTTTTTATACGAAATATATTACATTAACGAACCATTTTCCGTTTGAGTTGGGTGAAGAAGATAAATTGATTGATGAATTTGATTCCGAAGATGGAGTCGTGAATCGCTATTTTACGACGGTTCGTTATACAGATGAAGCCTTGAAAGTGTTCATCGAAGATCTAAAAAAAGCTGGACTATATGAAAATTCAATTATTATATTGTACGGCGACCATTACGGTATTTCCGAAAACCATAACAAAGCGATGGCACAATTTTTAGGGAAAGAGGAAATTACGCCGCTTGATACGATTCAGCTGCAAAAAGTTCCGTTAATTATCCATATTCCAGGGGTTACCGATAAAAATCCGAAAGTGTTCCATCAAGTCGCCGGGCAAATTGACTTGAAGCCAACTATTTTAAACCTGCTAGGCATTGATACGAAAAACGATATCGAATTTGGTACAGATATTTTTTCAAAAGACCGTATTCCGTTTGCTGTGTTAAGGGACGGCAGCTTTATTACGGATCAATATGTGTATACAAGAGGAATATGCTATGACAAATCAACAGGCGAAGCTGTTGAGGATAAAAATGCATGTGAACCATATATGGAAAAAGCGAAAAATGAGCTTGATTATTCGGATGAAATTATTTATGGTGACCTGCTGCGGTTTTTTGACAAAGAGGATGAACCATCTCCGAATTCAACCGAGCAGCAAGCTGCAAAAAAACAGTAAAAGGCTCTGGCCATTAGGTCAGAGCTTTTTTATACGTTTTATTAATGAAACATGATGTCGTTCATATAATATGTTATGTACTGAATAAAAAGGGGAGAGGGGTTTTTTTATGGAAATCTGTATGAATGAAACAGCGGATTTGGAGTACTTGGGAAAAAAATATCAACTTTCGAAACGATTGTTGTTGGATTCAAATCCCTTCTTCGAAAACGAAAAAATCTTTAAAGGGGAAAAAATCGTCATTCCCGGATGGGGTTTCGTACAAAATAATCCGTTTCATCCTTCACCAAGCTTGACTAAAAATACATACAATGCTGTCCCAATTTCATGGCCTGTAATTGATCCAAAACGGCCCTATCATTTTTTTGCTTTGACAAGCGATATTGCGGTGTTAAAAAAAAATTACCCATTTATTAAAGAGAGGATTATCGGCCGCAGTGTTCTAGGGAATCCTTTAGTTGAACTTCTTATCGGTTCCGGAACGAAAAAAGTTCATATGAACGGTTCGTTTCATGCAAATGAGTGGATTACGACAGCCATTATGATGAAATGGCTCAATGAGTATGTTCGGAAGCTTATTTTAAACGAATCGATTAATGGAATTTCTGTAAGACAGCTTTATGAGCAGATTACTTTATCGTTTGTCCCGATGGTGAATCCGGATGGAGTGAATCTTGTTTTAGCAGCTGAATCGTTCGATCCTCAAGTGAAAGAACAGGCCGTCAAGTTAAATAATAACTGTGAAGATTTTTCCGATTGGAAAGCAAATATTCGCGGCGTTGATCTGAACAATCAATTTCCTGCCTTTTGGGAAATTGAAAAAGAAAGAAAAAGCCCTAAATCCCCGGCTCCTCGTGATTATCCAGGTGATTATCCTCTCTCAGAGCCGGAAGCAATTGCTATGAGTGAACTAGTCAAGCAGTCTCAATTTGAACTCATCGTAGCCTTCCACACACAAGGAGAAGAAATATATTGGGGGTATTTAAACTATGAACCAGAGAAGTCGGAAGAAATCGTAAAAGAGTATGAGTTGTTAAGCGGATATAAAGGAATCCGAATGATTGATAGTCATGCCGGTTTTCGCGATTGGTTTATTAAAGAATACAGAAAGCCGGGATTTACCGTTGAATTAGGCAGAGGAAGGAACCCTTTGCCGCTTGACCAATTTGATGAAATTTATCGGAAAGCAAAGGGAATATTTTGGGCGTCGCTTTATTTGCTGTGCAAATAAATTTTTTGAAACATTTTTTTGAAAAATTCGTAAATTATAAGTGAAAATTGGATGAGAAGGATGAGGGTGATGAGGGCAGCCTTTTTTTTCGTCATGTGCTTTCCGATTCTCCTTTTGTCGTCTTGTGAATTTCATCAGCTTACGAATGAAAAGAAACAAGTGACAAAAGAGAAAAAAATGGAAAATGAGTTTGAAAACTTTAAAGCAGAACAGAATCTTTTAGAGAACATTCAACCGATTGAAGCAGAGGAAAATACCTTTCAAAATATTACTGGATGGTTTCATGAAACGGCTGTGCTTTACATTAAAAATCTTGAAGACCGTTCGGAAGTTATTTGTCACGATCTTCAAAGCGGAAAAGATGAACTATTTTTTCAGACAAAGCATCCGATTATTCAAACAGTGCCCAATGATCGCCGAACAATTTTTCTCATTCATTCAAGCCCTGAAACCAATCAAGCCATCCTGACATTTGTAAACACCGAAGGAGAGGAATTATTTCATTGGGAAATCAATGCGTTTGAACTTCAATACACATGGAATCCCTATAATGAAAAAGAGCTGATGGTTACAGCATTTGCTGAAGATTGGTCATATAAGACTTATTTGCTTGATTTGAAAGAGAAAAAAGTTGTGGATAGTCCCTATCAAATACCTTTTTTTCAATGGACAGATGAAGATCGCATTACATATGTAAAATGGAATAACGATGAGCCTGAGTTAAGCGCTCCGCTTTATGAAGCGAACTTAATGAAACATCACGAAAAAAAAATCGCTGATCATGTCATCGGAAATGGAAATTTTTCATCGATTGTCATGTATTTGCAGGAAAATCAACAGGAAAAAGGATTCGGTCAATATGTTTTTATAAATTCTTCATCAAAAAAAGTGTTGTCTACATTTCGTGTCCCTTTGGCTTCCGATTACTCTCAATGGATTTTTCCCTACTATGACTTCAATGCTCAAAATCAGCAGTTTTATACATTTGTGCCCGTTGCCAAATCCCAGGACGGTTCCTTTGAACTGCAAAGATTTAACCTTATCACTAAGAAAAAAGAAACCATCTTCAAAAACGTGACAAACGATCCTATCCTCATTTCGCCATCCGGTCATTATGCTTTGTATGGGCCGAGATTGGAAAAAATCATGGATTTAAGTAAGGAAAAGATTCAGGAGATTGTAAAATAAACAGGAGTGAAAGCATCTTTTTTGGCAATATGAAGCGGAGGTTAAAAGACGGGTGTGTGACAACTGAATGTTTATTTATTCATAAAAAAAAGAATGGCCCCGCCATTCTTTCTTTTTTAGTGTGGCACTGGTATACCGTGGTGAACAATCGTTTTATAGGTAAACCATCCAAAAACAGCGACTGTTCCAAGCGCAAACAAAATTCCCAATATGTTTTTTTGTTTTAAAGAACGGAAAATAGCATAGATACCAAGCAAAGTTACTAAAGTAAAGATAATGACAGTACCCATTGTATAGCCCCCAATCTTTTATACGTTGAAGTGCGGCAAATATCTTCCCCTTCATATTTTAATCTCTTTTACTAGATTTGTCGAGGTAGGAACGGTACGTTTGCATAAAATGACTATGTCAATTTTATGAACGGTATGTCCTGCACATTTTAGGTTTGGCCAAAAATTTTCTAACTATTCCTTTTGCGCCAAAAAAGAATGTTTTGTATGATGGAAATGAAAAGAAAATGACCTGAGGTGAGAGCATGAAATGGATGAGAATCCCGCTCGGATTGCTGCAAACAAATGCGTATATTTTAACAAATGACAAAAATGAGTGTATTTTATTTGATCCAGGCGATGAAGGAGAAAAGCTAATTGAAGTATTGCGCAAACATCAGTTGACTCCCCTTGCCATTTTGTTGACACATGCACATTTTGATCACATCGGAGCGATTGATGATGTTCGAAAAGTTTGGAATATTCCAGTATATGTCCACGAAAAAGAACAAAAATGGCTTGGCGATCCTTCTTTAAATGGATCTGGTCATTTTATGAATGGAAAAAATGTAATGGTAGAGGAAGCGGACGAAATCATTCGGGAAGAAGGAAGCTTGACAATTGGTTCTTTCCAGTTCTCTTTATTTGAAACACCGGGGCATTCTCCTGGAAGCATCTCCTACTATTTAGAAGAAGCAAATGCTGTTTTTTCAGGCGACGTATTATTTAAAGGAAGCATTGGCCGTACGGATTTGCTTGGAGGGAATCATGAAGAACTGCTGAAAAGCATTCATGAAAAACTGCTAGTGCTGCCGGAAGAAACCATTGTGTTGCCTGGCCACGGTTCAGAAACAACCATTATAGAAGAAATGGAAACAAATCCTTTTTTAAATGGATTTTCGCTTTCGTAAAAATTGAAGAAGGTCAAAAAACAGGCAATTCCATTGCGGAATTGCCTGTTTTTATTAATGGCCGCCTTGTCCAGGGACCATCATAAACGTCGTCCAATATGTAAACCCGACGAAGAAAATGGTCAAATATGCTCCGAAAATATAAATATACATACGTTCAGTTAATTTTAAATAAGATAGTAAAACAAAAAATCCAGTTTGACCAAAGAAAAGTAAAGACGTCGTCTTCATATCGCCTAAATAAAACATAATAGCAAAAATACCTGTCCAAAAACCGAGTACACGGAACATGCGATCCATTGTGTTTCCCTCCTTTTCCCTCAATCGGTCGCTTTTTATATTATAATGTACAGCTTGATACATTGTAAATATACCGTTTCCAATTGTTATTGTATCCACTTTGTTTTCAAACATGTTGTAAAAAAATGTTCAAAAATTATGAGTTTATAGCAAAAAATTGTTTTCTAAACAGTCTTTGCAAACAATTGTTATTTTTCGGTTATGCTCAATTAAATTTTGCAAAAGGAAAGGGAAAAGAAAAATCCATTATCTACGTTCGCATTTTTCTCTTCAATTCGTTAAGATGAATCCTAAGAAAAGAAAGGGGGGATATGGAATGATTGAAATTGAAAAGCTTAGCGAAAAACTGATTGAACTGGCGTGTTCATTTAGTGCCTCAGACATCCATATTGTTCCGAAAAAGAAAAAAGCAGTTATTCAATTTCGAATTGACGATGACATCAAAGAAATATTTCATCTGCCTAAAGCTATTTGTGAACGCTTAATTTCTCATTTTAAATTTATGGCCCAAATGGATATTGGCGAAAAAAGGCGTCCGCAAAACGGTGCTTACTCCTTCCATACGATTTACGGAGAGGTGCATCTTCGTTTATCGACATTGCCTACAGTATTCGATGAAAGTCTAGTCATCCGAATATTGCTAGAGCAATCGATTCAATCGCCTGAAAAACTTTCATTGTTCCCGTCAGAATCCAAAAAAATGCTTTCATTTTTAAAGCATTCTCACGGTCTCCTGATCCTTACCGGTCCGACCGGTTCGGGAAAAACGACCACTCTTTATTCGCTTCTCCATTATGCAAAAAAACATTTTAAAAGAAACATCATCACACTTGAAGATCCTGTGGAAACGAAAAGCGATGAAATGCTTCAAGTGCAGATCAATGAAAAAGCTGGAATTACGTATGCAAATGGGTTAAAAGCAATATTAAGACACGATCCCGATGTCATTATGGTCGGTGAAATTCGGGATCATGAGACAGCAAGGATTGCGGTCCGGGCTGGGCTTAGCGGACATTTAGTACTGACCACCATGCATACGCGGGATGCAAAGGGAGCTATTTATCGATTATTAGAATTTGGTGTAACCTTTTCCGAAATTGAGCAAACTTTGATCGCTGTTGCTGCGCAGCGTCTCGTTCATTTAATATGCCCGTTTTGCAAAGGGAATTGCCCGCCTTATTGCAAAAAATTAAAGGAAATTAGGAGAATTGGGGTCTATGAACTTCTTTACGGCAAAAATTTAACCGCCGCTATTCGGGAAGCAAAAGGAGAGGAGCAGAGTGAGTTAGATTATATGAAGTTAAAAGATGTAATTAAAAAAGGAATCGCTCTTGGGTATTTATATCCGGACATATATGATCGTTGGGTGTTTGAATATGAATAGGCATCGATGGAACAAAAAGATGCAGGCACAATTTTTGAAGAAAGTGAGTGAGCTGCTTTCAGAAGGGTATGCATTAAATGAAGCTATTCGCTTTATGAGTTTTCATGTAAAAGAAAAATACCGACAAGATATTGAGACTTGTATACAGATGTTGACGAAAGGAAATTCGCTATACACGGCTTTTGAGAAGCTTGGATTTCATCGAGATGTACTAAGCTATCTTTTCTTTGCTGAAAAGCATGGTGATATACATTTTGCTTTAAAAGAAAGCTCAGTAATGCTGGAAAAACAACTCCTCCATTTGGAAAAATTTATTCAAGTTCTCCGCTATCCGCTCTTTTTAATTGCTCTTCTTTTAATTATTTTATTTGTCATCCAAGCAGTTGTTACCCCGCAATTTTCGTATATGTATGAAGCAGTTGATTTGAACGCCTCCTTCTTTCTGACATTTGTCATGTTTACCATTAAAGGCATCAAAACGTTTTTTTTCATTTTGTTTAGTTTCTTATTGCTCCTTTTTTTCTACTATTGGGTCTCTTTCCGAAAAAAGCCTCCGCTTGAAAAACAGAAGCTGCTTATGAAAATTCCGATCGTTTCAAAAGGTTTGCGGTTATTTCACAGCTACTATTTTTCTTTGCAAATGAGCAATTTGTTGAAGGGAGGATTGTCCGTTTTTGAATGCTTTACTCTGTTTCAAGAACAACATTTTCTCCATTTTTATAGGGAAGAGGCCAATCTGTTTATCGAGAAATTAAAGAAAGGAGAATCGCTAGAGATAATATTTGCTGAAAGTCCATTTTTTGAACAGGAACTTTCCTCTGTTGTTCAACATGGACAAGCCGTCGGTCAATTGTCTAAAGAGTTGTATATGTACAGCCGGTTCGTATTGGAGCGGATGGAACAAAAAATAATGAGAATCATTAGTTATATTCAGCCGGTCGTTTTTCTGATGATCGGGGTCTTCGTATTGATCATTTATTTATCGATTTTGCTTCCAATGTACCAAATGATGGGTCAAGTATAGGAGGATGAAAATAGTGAAAAATGAACATGGATTTACATTGGTGGAAATGCTGGTTGTACTGTTAGTGATCTCGATTTTGCTTATTATAACGATTCCGAATGTTATGGCTCATAATAAAAATATTCAAAATAAAGGGTGCGAAGGTTTAATTGATATGGTGCAGGGGCAAGTCGTCGCATATGAAATGGAGTTTCATCAAACACCAACAATTAATGATTTAATCACTAAAGGGTACTTGCCGAATAATTCTGGAAAATGTCCAAATGGTGATGAGATTGAAATTGATGCAAATGGAAACGTCATTAAGAGCAACTAGGCAAAGTGGTTTTACTGTTCTGGAGATGCTTCTTGTTCTTTCGATCTTTTTATTGATCAGCTCTTTTATATGGATTGGAGCAGTAAATATTTACAGAGAAAAAGTCATCGATCAATTTTTCGTTCAACTGGAAAAAGATTTGCTATATGTACAACAGCACGCATTCGTTAATAAAGAAAAAATTTATTTGTTTTGGTATCCTGACAAACATTACTACGAAGCTGAACGATCCGGCTTTAAAGGGGAACTGTTTGAAAGAGCATACGATCAAAACATAAAAGTCGAATCAGGAAACATAAAATTTCCAATCGAGTACTCTCCTTCCGGCTATTTTTATCAAGCTGGAACAATCTTCATTTCGTATGATAAAAAAACGTACAAAATCATTTTTAATTTAGGGAGAGGAAGGTTCCGTGTGGAAAAATTATAGCGGATATACGATCACAGAAATATTAATAGCATTTTCCATATGGTGTTTGCTTTCGCTGACGCTGGTCCCTGTGTCAACAGCCTTATTGAAACAGCAAAAAGAAGCAGCAGCATCTGTGCTGGCTTATCAACTGCTCAAAGAAGAACTTGAACGTTTTGTATTTGAAAAGAAAAAAACAAATGGCCAAGTTGAGCGGCAAGGGATGATGTTCGAACTGGTGTGGGGAAAGGAGGGGCAATTTGCTGAATTATGTGTTCTTTCGGATGAAAATGCAGAACAAAAGGTTTGCGGCTACATTTATGAACAATAAAGGATATACGGCAGCAAACATGCTGATAGCCTTTCTAGCGACAACCATCATCATCTCTTCCTTTGCACCCATGCTCTCATTTTTTCTCAAATTGAATACGAGGCAGCAAGATTTACATCCAAGCGAGTGGAATTTATTTCTAATTGAGCTTCATCGTGAAATCAAAACATCTCAACAAATAATGGTGAAGCAAAATGTTTTACAATATAAAAATCAAAAAGGAGAAGTAGTCACACTCAGTCAATATAATGATTTGCTGCGCTATCAGGTTGACGGAAAAGGACATGTTATTGTGCTGCGCGGTGTTCAAGCCGCTCATTTTATTCCAATAACACATGGTGTGAAAATTGAAATCACAAGCTTAGAAGGTAAGCGGTTTGAAGGAACCATTCGCGATGTGAAAGGAGTGATTCCTGATTGAAAAATGAAGATGGTCATATTTTTCCGATGACGATCGGCATATTTCTGCTTTGCATAATGATTCTTACCGCATATGCTTCCTCATATATACAAGAGCAAAGATTTCGGCATGATGCGAAAGAGTTTTATTTGCAGGAAACGTTAATGCTTGCCGGTGTTCAATATTCGCTGAAAAAAGCTGACTATTCTGATACCCAGGAAATACTTGAACTCCCAAATGGAACCATTTCGTATAAACGAACGAAAAAAGAAAAAGGAATCGTCAATATTTCCATTACATGCAAGACGTTAAAAGGAACGGAGTATACGGCAAACTTTCATTATGATTTGAACAATCAACAGATTATGAGCTGGAATGAATATTCATAGCTTTCATCGTTCAGCGCCTTATCAAAGCTTCAACCAATCGTTTATTTGCCAGAATGTCTGTTTAAATGAACAGAGTTTAGGAAATAATATAAAAAAATTTTATTTCGAGGTGCCCACTTATGTCTGGTAATGATTATGTGAAATATGTAACCGAACAGTTTGTAAAGTTTATCGACACCCCAAAAGAAGCAAGGAAACAAAGGCGTGAGGAACGGAAAAAAGATCGTCTTCCATTATCAATGAGATGGTTTGGATTTTTGCCGATGGCGTTTTTAATTTTGATCAAGAAAAAGAAATAAAGGAAAAGGAGCCGTTTACCAGCTCCTTTTTTATTGAAAAGTGATGAGATCATTCAATTTCGAGCGTATTTTCTGCGTCTTGATTTTATTTTAATGAATTATAGAATCCGATGATAAATAAAAAATTCCTCCATTGTGGACTTCTATTTCAATGCGCGGTTCATACAGCTCTTGAATCGCCTTCTTTTCTGTCCAATAAACAGAAGGTTTTTCATCTAGATCTTCATAAAAATGCTCCAACAATGCTAAATCGGCATTCATTCGTTCTCTCGCTTCTTCCGCCCACCGATGGTCATCTTCTTCAATTTTTTTTATCACGTAATGCTTCAATCGAGTTAATCCGCTTTTTGGTGTAATTAATGGCGTAATGGTAAAACAAAAATCAGGAATTTTCGGTGTCAAATGAATTTTTTCTAGCTGCTCCTGAAAATTTTCAACAATCCTTCCGTTGATTAAATGCAGTCCTAATGAATAAGTTTGATCCTTCTTTTTGTCACAAATATACGAAATCGTTACATTCATCCCAATCCAAGGGTGCAGCGGCACGTTTGCTTTGGAAGCTGCTGTCTGTTCATATAACCGAATATAAGAAGACATTTTCTTCGTTGCCGCAAAAATTTGGTGCAGTCTCGGCGATCCGAAATGAATCCATTCACCTTTTACATCTTCCGGAGCCTCCTTTGAATCCGTGATGAAAGTAAGTTTCATCGGATTTGGAGTTCCGCCGGTTTTTTCTAAATAATGCCAGTAAAAAGGCCGGTTCATTAATTCTTTATCCATTTCAACAGTTAATTGAACGGTAAAATATCCGTTTTTTTCTTCAATAATTGGACAATTGGTCGCCTGAAAAAAGCGTTTTAAAAATGTGGAAATTTGAGCCTGCTGCATCATTCCGCCTCCTATTTAAAAATTTTGCAAGCAGCTATGAAAATAAAGAAATCAGTTATTCTCGGCCTGTTGTAATTGTTCACCAAAGTTAAGAATAGCCGCTAAATTTTCCATTTTAATTTTCATTTCTCCTTCCGAACTCGACTGAATCATAATATCTTCTATATGTTCATGAATATTGCGGAGGTCAAGTTTTGCTAAAATACTGTCCAATTCCCCAATAACACGTTCAAACAGATTTATTTTTTCATATAATAGCTTTAAGATATGCTCCTCTACTGTATTTTTTGTCGCCATGTTATAAATGAACACATCCCGTTCTTGTCCGAGACGGTGGATGCGCCCGATTCGCTGCTCCAAACGCATCGGGTTCCAAGGCAGATCATAATTAATAATATGATTGCAAAACTGCAAATTTATCCCTTCCCCTCCTGCCTCTGTCGCGATCAGTACTTGCGCTCTATTTTTAAATAAATCCTTCATCCAATCCTTTTTGCCGCGTTTAAATCCGCCGCGGAACGGAACAGATGTTATGCCGTGCTGTTTTAAAAACCATTGTAAATATAATTGTGTTGCCCGGTATTCGGTAAAAATAATCACTTTATCGTTAATGTTTTGAATGAGTTCGACCGTTTTTTCTGCTTTCGAATTTTTTGTTACTTGATCGATATAGCCCATTAGATTGCGAATGATCTTTTCAGGCAATTGTGGAGCTTCATCCTTTTTATCAAGCATTTTTTTTAATGTTATGTACACTGCTTCTCTGCTCGAACATGCTTCACGCTGAAGCGTTAAAATGGAGAAACTGCTTGTCGGAATAGAGAATGACGACCGAATTTGGCTGATGGCATCATATAAAGCCTGTTCAGCTTTCGAAAATTGAATCCAAATCGTTTCCACATGTCTTTTTGACCATTCAATTCCTGTATCAATGCGGCGGTTTCGTATCATAACTTTATTGACAAGTTCTCGTAAATGCTCATCGTCACGAATATTCCGTCCTTTTTTCTTAAACATATCGTGAAAGAGCTGTTCATTGCCGAGATGTCCAGGTTTTAAAAGAGAAACAAGGTTGAAAATTTCTTCAATGCGATTTTGAATAGGCGTTGCCGTCAATAATAAACAAAATTTTTTCTTTAAATTTTGAACAAACTCATAGTTTTTTGTTTTGTTATTTTTTAATTTATGCGCTTCATCAATGATGACCATGTCATAATCCAATCCGTGAATAATTTCTTTATGGGGGCTTCTTTTTGCTGTATCAAGGGAAGATACGACAACATCGCATTGCTCCCAAACATAGCTTTTCTTTTGCTCAACGGCAGGAATGTAAAATTTTTCATTTAATTCCCTCACCCATTGGGAGACGAGTGAAGCTGGAACTAAGATGAGCACTTTTTTGACAAGTCCGCGAATCATATATTCTTTTAATATTAATCCG
This sequence comes from Aeribacillus sp. FSL K6-2833, assembly GCF_037965815.1. Classification (GTDB taxonomy): domain Bacteria; phylum Bacillota; class Bacilli; order Bacillales; family Aeribacillaceae; genus Aeribacillus; species Aeribacillus composti. Next base: position 1,310,362 of record NZ_CP150189.1, read on the forward strand.
GCTTCAATTGTTTTGCCGAGACCGACTTCATCAGCTAATATTGCTTTTCCGTTTAATTTTTCTACTACTGTTTGTGCGACCTCCAATTGGTGGGGAAGAGGGGTTACATGATCAAGATGCAAAGGAGCTACTAAACCTTCAAATGATGGAATGGTCAAATAATTCGTAACTTCATAAGCTAATTTGTATAATTCCCAGTTTGCCCACGGACCGTCTTCCTTTAATCTTTGCAAAAATTCTTCTTCCCATGTTGTTTTATAGCGGATGTTTATATTCATTGCCCACACCCTATCCTTTATTTTTATATTCAAAGTGAAATGTTCATTTTTTTTATCGCTAATTCAAAAACCGTCCCGTTTTTTGATTATAAATTTTTATAAACACGAACAATTAACAATGATTTTTTAAAATTATTTGGGAAAGGTATTGCTGAAACCGTTTAAAGATGATACCATTAAAATACGTTTGAAGTCTTTTTCTTTTGTTTTCTACTCATCTTTTTCCTTTTTGTCGAATATGTCATTTGTTATTTTTTCACAATTTACAAGAAAATATGTGCGGATGAGAGCAAGGGGAGAGACCTCCTTTGTGAGGCGCCGAAGGAGCAAGCATATGTGAATCTCTCAGGCAAAAAGACTCTTGTTTGACGCAGCTCTGGAGAGTGTTTGCATATTGTGCAAACCACCAAAGGGGAAAGCCTTTATAAGGTAAACTTTCAGGTGAAAGGACAGAGACGGTGTAGCAAAATCTTGTCGATTGGAATAGACAAGACGATACTAGGCCGTTTTCTGTCCTTTTTTCTGCTTTTTAAGCTGAAAAATTTTGAGAGAAATTAGATGCAAAAAATAGATCAGGAGGGGAAATGATGAATGAATTAAAACGCACTCCTCTTTTTGAAGTGTATAAACAATATCGAGCAAAGACGATCAATTTTGGAGGATGGGAATTACCTGTGCAATTTACTTCCATTAAAGAGGAGCATTACGCTGTCCGCACCAATGCAGGTCTATTTGATGTTTCTCATATGGGAGAAATCATTGTAAAAGGGAAAGACAGTCTTCAGTTTTTGCAAAAGGTATTAACTAATGATGTTTCAAAGCTTCGGGATGGAAAGGCTCAATACACAATTATGTGTTATGAAGATGGAGGCTGTGTAGACGATTTAATCGTTTATCGGCTAAACGAGGAAAAATATCTTTTAGTAGTCAATGCAGCGAATATTCAAAAAGATTTTCAATGGCTCATGTCTCAAAAACACGGAGATGTTGAATTGCAAAATATTTCTGAAAGCTGTGCTCTCCTTGCATTGCAAGGCCAGAAAGCGGAAAAGGTGCTGCAAACTTTAACAGACGTACACTTATCTGAGTTGAAATTTTTTGAATTTATTGAAAGTGCTGAGATCGCAGGTAAAAAAGCGCTCATTGCCCGAACTGGTTATACCGGGGAAGACGGCTTTGAAATCTATTGCCAAAGTGAGGACGCCGTTTATTTATGGGAGAAGATTTTGCAAGCAGGAGATAAAGAAAAAGTTGTTCCATGCGGATTGGGCGCTCGTGATACGTTGCGGCTGGAAGCAGCTTTGCCGTTGTACGGTCAAGATCTTTCGGAAGACATTACTCCGATAGAAGCAGGAGTCGGATTTGCAGTGAAGCTTACGAAAAAAGAGAATTTTATCGGAAAAGATGTATTGCAAATACAAAAAGAACAAGGGGTATCGAGGCTGGCGGTCGGCTTGGAAATGATCGAAAAAGGCATTCCCCGTTCAGGCTATAAATTGTTTTCTGGAAATCAACAAATTGGAGTTGTTACATCAGGGACGCACTCTCCTACTTTGAATAAAAGCATTGGAATCGCTCTCGTCAAGAAAGAATTTTCGGAGATCGGGAATGAAATTGAGGTGGAAGTTCGGACAAAACGATTAAAAGCAAGAGTAGTACCAACTCCATTTTATAAACGACCAACAAAAAATGGAAAATAAAGAAAGGAGAAGCTTTCGATGAAGCATCGCTATTTACCGATGACAGAAACTGATCGAAAAGAGATGTTGGAGGCGATCGGAGTCGAATCGATCGATGACCTGTTTGCCGACATTCCAGAAAGTGTACGGTTTAAAGGAAAATACAACATAAAGGCTGCGAAACCGGAAACCGAGCTGTTTCGCGAGCTATCTCAACTTGCTGCCAAAAATAAAGATGTAAAAACAAACGTTTCCTTTTTAGGAGCTGGAGTGTATGACCATTATATTCCGGCAATTGTCGATCATGTCATTTCCCGATCAGAGTTTTATACGGCTTATACGCCATACCAGCCAGAAATTTCTCAAGGCGAGCTCCAAGCAATATTCGAATTTCAAACAATGATTTGTGAATTGACAGGAATGGATGTCGCCAACTCGTCGATGTACGACGGAGGGACAGCTTTAGCAGAAGCTGCATTATTAGCTGCAGGTCAAACAAAAAAGAAAAAGGTGCTCGTTTCGCAAACGGTGCATCCTGAAACGAGAGATGTGCTAAAAACTTATGCAAAAGGACAAAACGTTGAGGTAGTGGAAATCCCTTACCGAAACGGAGTGACCGATGTAGAGGCATTAAAAGAAATGATGAACGCCGAAGTAGCATCAGTCATTGTACAGCATCCAAATTTTTTCGGCCAACTTGAACCGCTTCACCAAATCGAAGACATCTCCCATTCCGAGAAAAGCTTATTGATTGTTTCAAGCAATCCTCTTGCTTTAGGTGTGCTTTCACCGCCTGGTTCATTTGGTGCGGATATCGTAGTAGGCGATGTTCAACCGTTTGGAATTCCAATGTCTTTTGGCGGTCCAACTTGTGGATATTTCGCCGTAAAAAAAGAGCTGATGAGAAAAATTCCTGGGCGACTCGTCGGTCAAACAGTAGATGAAGAGGGGAAAAGAGGCTTTGTTCTCACTCTGCAGGCAAGGGAGCAGCATATCAGAAGGGATAAAGCTACATCAAACATTTGCTCCAACCAAGCGTTAAATGCTCTTGCCTCTTCTGTTGCCATGACTGCTCTTGGAAAAACAGGTGTAAAAGAAATGGCTTATCAAAATATCCAAAAAGCAAACTATGCGAAAAAGATGTTTGAGAAGAAAGGTTTTTCCATTCCGTTTCAAGGTCCAATGTTTAATGAGTTTGTCGTGAAGCTGTCCAAACCAGTTTCTTTGGCCAATAAAAAGCTGCTCGAAAAGGGAATCATCGGCGGCTACGACCTTGGCAGAACGTATCCGGAACTTGAAAAACATATGCTTGTAGCGGTAACAGAGCTTCGTTCGAAAGAAGAAATCGATTTATTTGTGAACGAGTTGGAGGGATGGCAATGAAGGATCAACCGTTAATTTTTGAAATATCAAAACCGGGACGGATCGGATACAGCTTGCCTGATTTAGACGTACCGGAGGAAAATATTGATCAGCTGATTCCTAGTGACTATTTGCGGACAGAAGATGCCGAGCTGCCGGAAGTATCAGAACTTGACATTATGCGCCATTATACTGCTTTGTCGAAGCGGAACCACGGTGTGGATTCCGGTTTTTATCCGCTTGGTTCCTGTACAATGAAATATAATCCGAAAATAAATGAAAATGTGGCAAGATTAACTGGCTTTTCTTATATTCATCCATTACAGGATGAAGCGACGGTTCAAGGAGCAATGGAATTAATGTATGATTTATCAGAACATTTAAAAGAAATTACAGGTATGGATGCTGTTACATTGCAGCCGTCTGCAGGGGCGCACGGAGAGTGGACGGGGCTCATGATGATTCGCGCCTACCATGAGGCAAATGGAGAAAAACATCGAACACAAGTGATTGTACCTGATTCAGCCCATGGAACAAATCCTGCTTCAGCGACCGTTGCCGGTTTTGAAACTGTCACGGTGCGATCTGATCAAAACGGACTTGTCGACTTAGACGACTTAAAGAGAGTGGTAGGAGAAAATACAGCTGCTCTTATGTTAACAAACCCAAATACGCTCGGTTTGTTTGAAGAGCATATTGTAGAGATGGCGGAGATTGTTCATTCAGTTGGAGGAAAATTGTATTATGACGGAGCGAATTTAAATGCAATTTTAGGCAAAGCGAGACCAGGGGATATGGGCTTTGATGTCGTTCATTTAAATCTTCATAAAACGTTTACAGGCCCCCACGGGGGAGGGGGTCCCGGTTCAGGACCTGTCGGTGTGAAAAAAGAGTTAATTCCTTTTTTGCCGAAGCCTGTGCTTGTCAAGGATGAAAATGGACTTCGTTTCGACGAAGACAGGCCGCAATCGATCGGACGAGTAAAATCGTTTTATGGAAATTTTGGAATCAATGTGCGGGCATACACATACATCCGCTCCATGGGTCCGGACGGTTTAAAGGCGGTCTCTGAAAATGCGGTATTAAATGCGAATTATATGCTGAAAAAATTAGCGCCTTATTACGAAATGCCGTATGACCGCATTTGTAAACACGAATTTGTCTTATCTGCGAAACGGCAAAAGAAGCTCGGTGTCCGTGCGCTTGATATTGCAAAAAGGCTTCTCGATTTCGGGTATCATCCGCCGACAATTTATTTTCCGCTCAATGTTGAAGAATGCATGATGATTGAACCGACTGAAACGGAATCAAAGGAAACATTGGATGCCTTTATCGAAGCGATGATTCAAATTGCTAAAGAAGCGGAGGAAGAACCGGAAATCGTTCAAGAAGCTCCTCATACAACAGTCGTCAAAAGGCTCGATGAAACACTCGCAGCAAGAAATCCGATATTAAAATATGAAAAAAAGTAAGGATTCGCGTTTTGCGAATCCTTATCTTTTATACTTCATTTTATTTCCCTTTTTTAATTTTTCCAGTCCACTTTTTAAAGCCGCCCTTTAAATAATAGAGCTCCTGATAGCCTTTTTTCTTCAGCATTTGTGCGGCTCGCCCGCTTCTTGCACTTGACTGGCAATATAAATAAACCGGTTTGTCTGGGCGGATTTCTTTATAGCGCTGTCTCAATTGGGAAAGGGGAATATTTCTTGCTCCTAAAATGTGGCCACCTTCAAATTCATTCGGCTCCCGCACATCGATGAGCTGCGCTTTCCGATAGCCGGCTTTAAATTCTTCCTCCGTTAATCCTTTCATAATCTTTTTTTGATATAAAAATGTGGCCAAAAAATAAATGATAATAGCTGCAAGAATGAGCAATGACCATTCCACGCTTGTTCGACTCCTTTTTATTTGTTTGAATTTATTTGTTTGAAGTTCATGTGAACATACATACGAATGTTGGACAACATTTATTATATAAAACAAGAATGGAAATGTCATTTCTTTTCGGGCGTTTTATTTAACAATATCCTCTTCATTTGATAGACTAAAAAAGCAAATATAAAATAAAGAGGGTTGCGATATGGGAAAAGAAATATGGAATTATATTGATTCTGGCTTTTCATCCCCTTTTTACAATATGGCTCTTGATGAAGCTTTATTGGACTGGCACAGTGAAGGAAAAATCGCTCCGACGATTCGTTTTTACGGATGGAATCCGCCGACATTATCCATCGGCTATTTTCAAAAGGTTGAAAAAGAAATTGATATGGATGCTGTAAGACGGCACGGCCTTGGCTTTGTACGAAGACCAACAGGCGGAAGGGGCGTGCTGCATGACAAGGAGCTTACATATAGTGTCATCGTATCCGAAGATCATCCGCGAATGCCCAAAACCGTGACAGAGGCTTATCGTGTAATTTCGGAAGGAATTTTACATGGATTTCGCTTGTTAGGCTTAGACGCTCATTTTGCAATTCCAAGAACGGATGAAGAAAAACAGCATTTAAAAAATCCGCGGTCATCTGTATGCTTTGATGCACCGTCTTGGTATGAGCTGGTAGTTGAAGGAAGAAAAGTTGCCGGGAGTGCCCAAACTCGCCAGAAAGGCGTTATCCTGCAGCACGGCTCGATATTGCTAGATTTAGATGAAAAGCTGCTGTTCGACTTGTTTAAATATCCTAATGAGCGAGTCAGGGAAAGATTAGAGAAAAACTTTAAAAATAAAGCGGTGGCGATCAACGACCTTAGAGAAACTCCAGTCACAATGGAAGAGGCATGGAGCGCCTTTAAAAAAGGGTTTGAATACGGGCTTGATATTGAGTTGAGACCGTACCAATTGTCTAGCGAACAAGAAGAGTATGTGAAAAAACTGGCTAAAGAGAAATATGAAACAGAAGAATGGAATTTTAGAAGATGAAGCGGCGAACATGCCGTTTTTTGTATGATCAAAATGAAATGGATCGTTGCTTGTAAATCAAGGTGCCGATGTGTTTTCAAAAACTGCAACTGACAAATTTCTTCAAATACCGCCGGAATGATTCTAAGATCATTAAATTTCTTTTCCTTGCTTCTTTTTTTGGTTAGTTTTACATTTGACATTTTCATAATGTAGCGTATATCATACAATATATAGAGCAAACAAATGTTCTTTAGCACAATATATTGTTATTTTTTCGTTGATAATATCATCTAAATGTGGTAACGTATATCAAGTACGATATTTTTAAGGGAGTTGTGAATATGACAGTGGCGCTGAATGAGAAAATGAAAATTGATGTGGAGAAGCTGAATAAAGATATCAGCCTTTTCCCGCAGGTGCATCCGATTACGGAAGATATGAAAATCACGCACAAAGGTGTTTCGCGCCTTGTAATGCTGGACAGGTATTCATTTAAAGACACTGAAAAAATTACGCTATCTGAAGGCGATTTTGTAGTGCTGACGATCAAGGAAGATCCAAAATTTCCTGCAAGAGGGCTAGGCTACATTAAAGAAATTGATTGGGAAAATAAAAAGGCAAAGGTTCAGGTCGAAGAAGAGTTTCGTCATACTCTTGAAAAGCCTGAAGAACGGGAGACGGGAATCATCGTTCGCTCTTTAGATGTCATCGAAAAACCGCTTGAAATTTTTTATGAACAAATTGCCAAAAGAAATGCAACAGGTCTTGCTGCTGTTGAAAAAACAGAAGAAAAAAGAAAAGAATGGTTTGAAAAATTTTATCAAGAGCTCGTCAATCTGCATTTTATTCCGGCTGGCCGGGTTCTTTACGGCGCAGGAGCAGGAACCGAAGTGACGTATTTTAACTGCTATGTCATGCCCTTTGTAAAAGATTCCCGTGAAGGGATCTCTGAACACCGCAAACAAGTAATGGAAATTATGAGCCGCGGAGGCGGTGTCGGCACGAACGGTTCAACATTGAGACCAAGAAACACATTAGCCCGAGGTGTAAACGGCAAATCATCAGGATCTGTGTCGTGGCTGGATGACATTGCAAAATTAACCCATCTTGTTGAACAAGGTGGCTCACGGCGAGGAGCCCAAATGATTATGCTAGCCGACTGGCATCCTGACATCATTGAATTTATCGTTTCCAAAATGCAAAACCCGCGCATTTTGCGCTACTTAATTGAAAATACAAATGATGAAGGAATTAAGAAGGCGGCTGAAGACAAGCTCAAATTTGTTCCTCTTACACAGCAAGAGCGCGACATGTATCAAGGAATTGTCAACTTTAAAAATGTTCCGGGCAAAGGAGGCTTTTCAGACGCTGTTATTAGAGAGGCGGAATTAAAGCTTCGAGTCGGAGGAACATATACTGTTCATAATCCGGAATTTTTAACAGGCGCTAACATTTCTGTCTGCTTGACGAAAGAGTTTATGGAAGCAGTGGAAGAAGATCGGGAGTATGAGCTTCGCTTCCCAGATGTGGAAAGCTACAATGATGAAGAAATGAAGATTTACAATGAAGAATGGCATAAAGTTGGCGATGTGCGCGAGTGGGAGAAAATGGGGCATCGCGTGCGCGTGTACCGCAAAATTCGCGCAAGAGAGCTTTGGAAGCTGATTAACATTTGTGCAACCTATTCAGCGGAGCCAGGTATTTTCTTCATTGACAATGCCAATGATATGACGAACGCAAGAGCATACGGTCAAAAGGTTGTTGCAACAAATCCGTGCGGTGAACAGCCTCTTGCACCATATTCCGTCTGCAACTTAGCAGCAGTAAACTTGGCGAAGATGGTCGACAAGGAAAAGAAAGCTGTTGACTATGAAAAGCTCAAACGAACTGTGGAAATCGGCGTCAGAATGCAAGATAATGTCATTGATGCTACGCCTTATTTTCTCGAAGAAAACAAAAAGCAAGCGCTGGGTGAACGGCGCATCGGCTTAGGCGTTATGGGTTTGGCGGACTTGCTTATCTACTGCGAAAAAGAATATGGAGCAGAGGACGGCAACAAGCTTGTTGATGAAGTGTTTAAGGTAATTGCAACGACCGCATACCGGGCATCAATAGAACTGGCAAAAGAAAAAGGCAGCTTCCCGTTCCTAGTCGGCGAAACGGAGGAAGAGACGCAAAAATTAAGACAAGCCTTCATTAATACAGGATATATGAAAAAAATGCCGGAAGATATTCGCGAAAACATTTTAAAATATGGTATTCGCAACTCGCATTTGCTGACGGTAGCACCGACAGGATCAACTGGCACTATGGTTGGCGTTTCTACAGGTCTTGAGCCATATTTCTCCTTCTCGTACTACCGAAGCGGGCGTCTTGGCAAATTTATTGAAGTAAAAGCGGATATCGTTCAAGAATATTTAAACGAACATCCGGAAGCTGATCCGAATCATTTACCGCATTGGTTTGTGTCAGCGATGGACTTGTCGCCTGAAGCTCATGCCGATGTGCAATGTATCATTCAACGATGGGTCGATTCAAGCCTTTCAAAAACAGTAAATGCGCCGAAAGGCTATACAGTTGATCAAGTGCAAAAAGTATATGAGCGCCTATGGAAGGGCGGAGCAAAAGGCGGAACTGTTTATGTAGACGGAAGCCGTGATACCCAAGTCCTGACATTAAAAGCGGAAGAAAATGTATTGAATGACGACATTCCGGAATCGACGAAAGAAAATGAAGGTAAAGTTGTGTTAATGAACACTGTTCAAGATTTGCGCTCAACTGATGTCACATATGGCAACGAAGTCGGCAATACATGTCCTGTTTGCCGGGAAGGAAAGGTTCAAGAAATCGGCGGCTGCAATACTTGTACAAAATGCGGTGCCCAATTGAAATGTGGATTATAATAAAGCGGCAGACTTGTTCTGCTGCTTTATTCTTTTATTGAAAACAAACTTCTAAACATCGTTTTCCCTTCTTAAAATGTAGTAACGGAATAGTAAGGAGGGAATGCTTTGAAAATTGACGGTGTTTTTTCTGGTGGAGGGATCAAAGGCTTCGCTTTTATTGGAGCATACAAGGCCTTGGAGGAAAAAGGATTTGAATTCGCCAGGGTTGCTGGCACGAGCGCCGGTTCGATCATTGCCGCTCTCATTGCAGCCGGCTACAAAAGTGATGAAATCCTTTCTTTGATGGACAGCTTAGAGCTGCGAAAGTTTTTAGATAAAAGAAAAGGAATTATGTCATTTATGCTCATGAAATGGATCAGTGTTTATTGGCGGATGGGACTATATAAAGGACAATTTTTAGAAGAATGGATGGAAGAAAAATTAAAAGCAAAAGGAGTTTCAACATTTGCAGATTTGCCGAAAGGAAAGCTTCGTGTGATTGCCTCCGACCTTACGAACGGAAAAATTGTTGTATTGCCGGACGATTTAAGCAAATATGGAATCAATCCTAATAGATTTTCTGTTGCAAAGGCAGTCAGAATGAGCTCATGCCTCCCGTATTTTTTTGAACCTGTCAAACTATGGACGAAGGATGGCGTCAGTATTGTTGTCGATGGAGGAGTGCTCAGCAATTTCCCGATTTGGCTTTTTGATGGAAAAATAAAAAAAAGACCGATCCTCGGTTTTCAGCTTAGCGCGCATATAGAGGAAAGGCCAAGAAATGAAATAAAAAACGCTTTATCAATGTTTCACGCGTTATTTGAAACGATGAAGGAAGCGCACGATGCAAGGCATATTGCCACAAGGCATGAACGCAGCATCGTTTTTATTCCGGTTGAAAATATTTTAACGACGGAATTTAAAATTACGAATGAGAAGAAACAGGAATTAATTCAGCTCGGCAAAGAAAAAACGGAAACCTTTTTAAAAAAGTGGTCCTATTAGAAAAGAGCTCTATTTTTCTTTTTTCCTTTTTTACCTTCGATGACTGTCAAATGATTGTTTTCTCTCCGCCTTTTAGCAGAGATAGCCGTTTTGTTTTTTTTGTGGAGTACGTGCTTTTGAGCATAATGTATCTTTTTATCTTTAAATCTTTTTTTCGATCTTTTCGCAGCTTTTAAAAACTGTGAATACTCATTATTTGTACGTTTTTTCATCACTAAGCGATAAATGAGGATGATGATCCCGATGACAACCGCCCAAATAAACAATTTGAAAAAAGTCTTTGGATTGAAAAAGAGCATATAAATAAGCCCTAAACCTCCTAAAGTAGCGATAACGGCGAATACGGGATGGACGGGAAAACGGTTCATCTAAAGGCCACCTCCATCAGTCGTTTTCAAGAAAAAGAAAAGCTCTCGTTTATCAAATCAACCAATACGCTCCATTTTTTCCGTCTCTTCTTCCAATAAAAGCAGCTTTTGAAAGCTTGCAATCGCTACTTCCACTTGATCGTCTGTAGGTTCTTTTGTCGTCAGCAGCTGAAGCCATAGTCCTGGATAACCAAGATATTTTAAAACAGGCTTATGCCGCAGCTTATTTGTAAACTGCAATACTTCAAATGAAATGCCGAGAACAACCGGTATAAGAGCGATTCGGTCAACAACGCGAAGCCAAAGCGGGTCTGTCGGAACGAGCAGATACACAAATACTCCAACAATAACCGTAAACAAAATGAAACTGGAACCGCATCGATAATGAAGTCTTGATTGTTTTTGTACATTTTCAACAGTTAAAGCGAGCCCGTTTTCATAGGCGTTAATCACTTTATGCTCAGCCCCATGGTATTGAAAAACACGCTTTACTAAAGGAGTCATCGAGATGAAATAAATATAAGCAAGCAACAGCAAAAGCTTAAAAAAGCCTTCGAGCAAAATTTGCCCCACATCCGATGAGATGATCGGCCTGAACCATTCTGCGATAAACACTGGAATTAAAGTAAAGATAAATTTGCCAAGCAAAAATGACAGCACTCCGACAGCAGCAGCTCCTAAAATGAGTGAAAGCTTCGACTCTTTTTTTTCTTCTGACAATAATTTTTCATCATCGGCTGGATCAACATCGTATCGATCTGAAGAATAGCTTAAATGCTTGGAGCCGTTTGCGCTTGCTTCAATAATGGCGGCAATTCCGCGAATAAAAGGAATTTTTTTGAAGCGGGATAATATAGGATGTTTTTTTCGCGGCAATTGAAAAAAATCAATTGAATTGTCTTTTCTCCTGATCGCTGTGACGAAATGATGCTTCCCTCCAAACATAACTCCTTCAATTACCGCTTGCCCGCCATACATAGTCTTTTCGTTTTTCATGACGCACCAACCTGCCTATCTATATAATAAAAAAGCTATTGAAAAGTTTTATTTATTACTATTCTACAAAAAATTAGATGAAACCTCTAGGTTGGATGTGTCTTTTTTCCAATAGGGCGGCGTGAAAAACTTTATCATTATTTAGTATGAATGAAATAAATTTTTTTATACAAAAAATAAACTTTTCATGAAAAATTCATCAAGAAAAGAAAAGTGGACATATTAAAAAAGGGAGGTGGACGGATGCTTAACAGCGAAAAAAAGAATTCTACTGGTAAGGAAAAGAAAAAAGAACCATTCCGATCCTTTTTTCTGAAAATTGTTGTCATTGGTTTTACTGGCGGAGTATTATGGAGTTTGATAGGATATTTAGCGTATGTGTTGAACTTTACGAAAATCGGGCCAAATCGAGCTCTCATGTTATTTGCCTTTGATAATTGGAAGAACGGAGTCGCTGGGCATTTTGCGGGAGCTGCCTTCATAGGCATCATTTCTATACTTACTGCATTTTTATATTATGTTCTGTTCAAAAAAGTTCGGTCAATATGGGGAGGCATTGTTTTCGGAGTCGCGCTGTGGGCCGTTGTTTTTTGCTGGCTGGGACCGGCTTTTCTAAAAATCGATCCGCTCGGTCGGCTTGGTACAAATACCATTGTCACCTCCATCTGCTTGTATGTGCTGTTTGGCGTTTTTGTCGGGTATTCCATTTCCTACGAATATGGGGAGCGTCAATCATAAACTAAATGATGAGATTATAGAACTGTGTCAGGGTCACAAGATCCAATCATAAACTAAATGATGAGAGATCAAGAATCTTATGGTAGAATGTTCATAATACTGGACATTCTTTTTTAATACATGATAGAAAGGTGTAATCGATGGAGAGAATACTTGTGATCAATGGCCCGAATTTAAATTATTTAGGCGTGAGGGAGCCGCATATTTACGGAAAAAAAACATTGGCAGATTTGGAAAATGAATTGAAATCTCTCGGTGAAAAAAAACAAGTTCAATTTTCTTTTTTTCAATCGAATCATGAAGGAGAGATTATCGATAAGCTTTACGAAGCCGATCAACAATTTGATGGAGTGATTTTAAATCCAGGAGCTTTTACTCATTACAGCTATGCGATACGGGATGCAATTGCCAGCATTTCAAAACCGGTAATTGAAGTCCATATCTCCAATACAAATCAACGGGAACCGTTCCGGCATCATTCTGTCACAGCACCGGTGACACAAGGGCAAATAATTGGCTTAGGGTTTTACGGCTATCAATTGGCAGCTTTATCTTTACTACATTTGATCAGGGAGGAAACACATGAAGCTTGAAAAAGTTCGTTCACAAATGGAACAGTTAAATATTGACGGCATGCTCATTACAAACGAATATAACCGCCGCTATTTGACGGGATTTACAGGTACGGCCGGGGTCGCACTGGTGGCAAAAGAGGATGCATGCTTTATTACCGATTTCCGGTATGTAGAACAGTCAAAAAAACAAGTAAAGCATTTTAGAATCGTGCAGCATTCAGGATCGATTTTTGAAGAAGTCGCTGCACAGGCGAAGAAAATGGGGATCAAAACGCTCGGGTTTGAGCAGGATCATCTTTCTTATTCAACATACACATCGTACAAGGATGTTTTAAAAGGGATTGAATTCGTTCCTGTCTCAAATATTGTGGAAAAGTTGCGCTTGATAAAGACTGATGAAGAGATTAAGATATTAAAGGAAGCCGCTGAAATCGTTGATGCTGCCTTTACACACATTTTACATATGATCCGTCCAGGTGTGAGAGAGATTGAACTAGCGAATGAGCTCGAATTTTTTATGCGAAAAAAAGGAGCAGCTTCCTCATCTTTCGATACGATTGTCGCGTCAGGTTATCGGTCAGCCCTTCCCCATGGTGTAGCAAGTGAAAAACCAATTGAAAAGGGAGAGCTTGTAACGTTTGACTTTGGCGCCTATTATAAAGGATACTGTTCAGATATGACGCGGACAATTGCTGTTGGAGATCCTGGAGATGAAATGAAAGAAATTTATAACATCGTGCTTGAAGCACAAAAGAAAGGCGTGCGCGAAATCAAGTCTGGAATGACTGGAAGGGAAGCGGATGCTGTTACACGTACCTACATTGAGGATAAAGGGTACGGGGAATATTTCGGTCATTCAACTGGACATGGAATCGGACTTGAAATCCATGAAGGACCGACACTATCAGCTCGCTCTGATACCGTTCTTCATCCAGGCATGGTGGTCACGGTTGAACCTGGTATATACCTTCCAGGAAAAGGCGGGGTAAGAATTGAGGATGATATTTTGATCACTGAGCACGGAAATGAAGTGTTGACTCATTCGAAGAAAGAGCTCATCATTCTCTAGCGAGTGCCCCAATCAATGTTGTTAAAGAAAATGTAATAGGAGGACCAAATATGATTTCTGTAAATGATTTTCGTACAGGTTTAACGATTGAAGTCGATGGGGGGATTTGGCGCGTTCTTGAATTCCAGCATGTAAAGCCTGGTAAAGGGGCGGCGTTCGTTCGTTCAAAATTGCGCAACCTTCGGACAGGTGCCATCCAAGAAAAAACGTTTCGGGCTGGCGAAAAAGTAGCACGTGCTCAAATTGACACCCGGAAAATGCAATATTTGTATGCAAATGGCGATCAGCACGTTTTCATGGACACAGAATCGTATGAACAAATTGAGCTTACTTCAAAACAAATTGAATATGAGTTGAAGTTTTTGAAAGAAAATATGGAAGTATACATCATGATGTATCAAGGCGAAACAATCGGAATTGAGCTTCCGAACACGGTTGAATTAACTGTTACGGAAACAGAACCTGGCATTAAAGGGGACACTGCATCAGGCGGCTCTAAACCGGCTACGCTTGAAACAGGGCTTGTCGTGCAAGTGCCGTTTTTCGTTAATGAAGGGGACGTTATTATCGTCAATACTTCTGACGGTTCTTATGTTTCCCGTGCGTAATTATTCTTAAAAAAATAATGAAAAAAGTCAAAGAAAACGAAAAGACCCGCAGAATTCATAACTGATTTCTGTGGGTTATTTTTTTGAAAAGAAAGATTTTATAGCTATTTTCGCAATCGTTTATAAAAGATCAGAATACACAAGCTTTCCAACCTGGCCTTTTTTTGAACAGGATTCAATTACAGCTTGTCCACCTTTAATGATCCATCCACGCTTTTTTCTTTTTCCTCAATTCACTGAAAACGGCAAAAGGTATAACAATATAAATAAAAGCCGCAAGAAGCCATACAAGTCCATCATAAATTTGAACCAACATTCAATCACCACCCCCTAACTCCATTATAACTGTTAAAATCAGAAAATTCTATCAAATTCTATTGAAATGATAAATGCAAAAAAAGGAATAAGAGAAACGGTAGTCATAAAGTGGCCAAGCTTGCATACATTGAAAATAAATAAGGTATTAAAGGGGGAAGGAAGATTGAAAGAAATCATCTCAATTTTTCCCGAAACAATTGCAAATGAATTAAAGCAGCTTCCTTCTTCTTTTTTTGAACAGATGGAAGAAATTCGCATACGTTTGTACAAGCCGATTGAAATCATCGCTTTCGGCAAACCGCACTTTCTTCACTACGAGGCGACAAAAGAAGACGGGATGATGATTTTAAACAAGATCAGCCAATATTCGATTTACACACTGGAGGAAGAATTAAAGAGAGGTTTTATTACGATTGGAGGAGGGCACCGGATCGGCCTTGCTGGAAAAGTGATTACAGAAAACGGCAATGTCAAAGCCATACGGCACGTTACATCTTTTAATATCCGGATAGCAAGGGAGAAAATAGGCCTAGCTGAGCAATATATTCCTTATGTATATGAAAAAAAATGGTTAAATACGCTTATTTTTGGACCTCCCCAATCAGGAAAAACGACTCTGCTGCGCGATTTTGCCCGGATCATAAGTACTGGGGTTAAAACGATCCCGCCTCAAAAGGTCGGCATTGTGGATGAAAGATCAGAAATAGCCGGCAGTGTAAAAGGAATTCCGCAATTTACTTTTGGTCTTCGCATTGATGTATTGGACGGATGCCCGAAAGCAGAAGGGATGATGATGTTGATCCGTTCGATGAGCCCTGACATCATTATTGCTGATGAAATAGGGCGTAAGGAAGATACCGATGCATTAATGGAAGCTGTGAACAGCGGTGTTCAGCTGTTTGTGAGCGCTCATGGCGAATGCTTTGAAGATTTGCTGCACCGTCCGACCTTAAGAGAACTTATTCAATTAGGCATTTTTGACCGATACATGGAATTGGAGAAAAAAGGTACTCCAGGGACGGTTTCCCGTATATTTGGAAAAAAAGAAAAAGAGATTGTGTATAAAGCAGGTGTGAAATAGCGATGAAATTGCTAGGGTCTTTATTCATCTTATTAGCAACAACATGGATTGGGTTTGATTCGGCTAAAAGATTGACAGAGCGGACAAGACAATTGCGGCAATTAAAGGTTTCTTTGCAAAGCTTGGAAGCTGAGATCATGTACGGCCACACACCATTGCAGGATGCATCGCTTCATATTGCCAAACAGGCAGCCCCTCCGCTTTCTAATCTATTTACATTATTTTCTGAGAAATTATCGCAAGGCGACATGGATGTGAAAAGCGCATGGGAAAGCAGTCTGCTTGAAATATGGCCTTATACATCGCTGAAGGAAGGGGAATTGGAAGTTTTAAAGCAATTTGGAGAAACATTGGGGCAGCATGATTTAATCAGCCAGCAAAAGCATATTAAATTGACAATGGCTCATTTGGAAAAAGAAGAAAAAGAAGCGCTGTTTAATCAAGAGCATTACGGAAAAATGACGAAAAGCTTAGGATTTTTAGCGGGATTGCTCATTATCATTCTTTTGATGTAGCGATATAAGCTGGGAGGAGAAAGGGACATGGGTGTTGACGTCAACACAATTTTCCAAATCGCTGGAATCGGAATTATCGTTGCGTTTCTTCATACCATTTTAGATCAAATGGGGAAGAAAGAGTACGCCCAATGGGTTACATTGTTGGGATTTATTTACATACTTTTTATGGTTGCTTCCATTGTCAACGATTTGTTCCAAAAAATTAAAGCGGTTTTTCTTTTTCAAGGATAGGAGGTTTTGGAGATTGAAATTTTTCAAATTGTCGGGCTAGGATTGATTGCAACTTTGCTCGCTCTTGTCATAAAAGAACAAAAGCCGACCTTTGCCTTTCTATTAATCGTCTTTACCGGTGTCTCCATTTTTCTTTTTTTAGTGGATCAAATTTATGAATTGATTCGAATGGTCGAAAGAATTGCGAATGAAGCAAGCATTGATTTGATTTATGTCGAAACCATTTTAAAAATCATCGGAATTGCCTATATTGCTGAATTTGGTGCGCAAATTACGAAAGATGCCGGACAAGGCTCCATTGCATCCAAAATTGAATTGGCAGGGAAAATTTTAATCTTATCTATGGCAATTCCGATCATGACGGTGATTATACAAACGATGATTAAGCTTCTCCCAAATATATAAGTTTAAGGGGGTGATGGGGATTCAGTCATCATTTTTTCGCGGCATCCTTTTTTTGGCGTTTTTTGCTTTCGCTGTGCCAAACATGGTACAAGCCTCTCAAGAGCAAAATTCATCGGCAGATCCTCCAAAAGAAGAAGCGATTCAACAAGAATATATGGCAGAACAAATGGACGAACTTGGGATTGAGGAAATTAAAAATTTTTGGAATGACATTATGACGACATACGGAGGACTTCTTCCGGAAAGCCAGAAGGGAAGTTTGATGGATTTTATTAAAGGTGAAAAACAATTTTCTATAAAAGAGTGGGCCGTTGGCATTTTGAAATTTCTTTTACATGAAATCTTGGCAAACGGAAAGCTTCTTGGAACCATTATTATTTTAACGATATTTAGCGTTCTTCTCCAGCATTTACAAAACGCTTTTGAAGAAAAAAATGTAAGCAAAGTTGCTTACTCCATTGTTTATATGGTGCTTGTCATTTTAGCTTTAAACAGTTTTCACGTAGCCATTTCCTATGCAACGAATGCGATTAAAGGGATGACAAGCTTTCTTCTAGCCTTAATTCCGATGTTAATAGCTTTAATGGCGTCATCTGGAGGAGTTGCTTCGGCTGCATTTTTTCACCCCATTACCATTTTCTTGATGAACGGAAGCGGTTTGTTGATTGAAAAAATTGTTCTCCCTCTGCTGTTTTTGTCTTCTTTGTTATTTTTAATCAGCACGATGACGGATCAATATAAAGTTACTCAGCTTGCTCAGCTGTTCAGAAGCATTAGCATCTGGCTTTTAGGCATTTTCTTAACCATTTTTTTAGGAGTGATTTCTGTCCAGGGGGCGACGGCAGCTGTGACAGACGGGATCGCCTTGCGGACGACAAAGTTTATAACGGGAAACTTTATACCTGTGCTTGGAAAAATGTTTACGGAAGCGGCTGATACGCTCTTCAGCGCATCGATGCTGTTAAAAAACACAATTGGCGTCATTGGTGTTGCCATTCTCTTTTTGATCACCATTTTTCCGGCAATGAAAGTACTGGCGATTGCCTTCATCTATAAATTTGCCGCTGCCGTTTTGCAGCCTTTAGGGCCGGGAGAGATTATCTCCTGTTTAGACATCATCTCCAAGAGCATCATCTATATACTAGCGGCACTGATCCTTGTATCGTTCATGTTTTTTTTAAGCATTACAGTTATTATCGCAGCGAGCAATGTCACCATGATGGTTCGATAGGAGTGGTGGTATATGTCATTCATCACCGAATGGGTCACTAATATCATATTATTTATTTTTATTGCCATTATTTTAGATATGCTGCTGCCGAGATCCGCAATGCAAAAATATGTAAAAGTCGTTGTTAGTTTATTATTAGTGTCTGTCATTCTTACGCCGATTTTAAAAATATTTTCCTATGATTTTCCGAACTTGTTATCCGAGGAGCTGCTGAACTCGGAAGCAAAAGAAGATTCAATAAAAAAATCAATAGAATTTAAGAAAAATGAAATACAAGCTAACAACCGTGCATATATTTTAGAACAAATGGCTGTCCAAATGAAAAATTTAGCGGAAGAGGAGCTGGTAGAAAACTATGGTTTAAAGGTTCAAAAAATTCATCTTTCGGTTGATGAAACAAAAGAGAAGATTGAATCAGAAAACGATTTAAAGCAAGTTACAGTTTTCGTGGAAGAAAAAGATCTTCCCCACACGGTTGAAACGGTTAAACCGGTTGAAATCAACATGAACGAAGAAGACAAAAAAATGCTCGCAAATGAAAACGAAATAATTGCCCAGCTTGCTGAAACATGGGGAGTATCGAAAGAAAAAATTTCGATTGAAATGGAAGGAGGCGGCCTAAGTGAATGATAGGAAAAATTTTTTGCAGCGACTAGCCTCTCTTCTTCCCGGACGAGATATGCTCAAAAAATCAGCCACCTATCCATTCATGCTTATACTTTTGACGCTTGGAATCGCTTTTATGCTGATCGGCAGTTTTTTATCCGGCGAAAGCAAAACAGTAGAAACGATAAACACCGCTGCAGAAGAAGAGGATGTTGAGCCCGCATTTAAACAAACAACAAGTGAAAAAGGAACAATTGAACGTTATGAACAGCAGTATGCAAATGAGCTAAAAGGAGCGCTTCAGTCCATTTCAGGCGTAGGTGAGGTAGAAGTTATTGTCAATGTTGACTCTTCATCTGAAAGTGTGTTGGAAAAAAATCGCTCGATTCAAAACCAAACGACAGATGAGACGGACCGTGAAGGCGGAAAGCGGCAGGTGGAAGATAAATCTGTTGACGAACAAGTGGTAATCATTCGAAAAGGGGATCAAGAATCGCCCATCGTTGTAAAAACCGAAAAGCCGAAAATACGCGGGGTGTTAGTAGTAGCAAAAGGTGCTGAAAACGTTCAAATTAAAAAAATGATCACCGATGCAGTTACAAGGGTGCTTGATGTCGATAGTCATAGAGTAGCCGTATTGCCAAAAAAGTAAAGGAGGATGCTTGACATGTTAAAAAAACAAACTGTTTGGTTATTAACCATGTTAAGTTTAGTTGTTGTGCTGTCCGTTTATTACATTACATCTCCTGAAGGAGGATCTTCCCCTGATGTGGTGTTGACGGATACAGAGACGAATTCGAATGAAAAAGAAAGCGGAAATGACAATAATAAAGAACAAACAGAGCAACAAAAAACTGATGCGAAGCAGCAAGAAAAAGAACAATCGAGCAAGCAGTCCAGCTCAGAAGATGGATCGGTAGTCTCCACAATAACGGACGATGATTTATTTACTGCGCTGAGAATGGAAGTGGAAGATGAAAGAAGTGAACGCAAGCAGGAGCTGGAGACAATTATTGGGTCCAATGATGTCTCATCTGAGGAAAAAAACAATGCATATGAGGAGATGCGCGAATTATCCAAGCTGTCAGAGAAAGAGAAGGTATTAGAAACACTTATCAAAACAAAAGGCTACGAGGATGCATTAGTTCGCGCTGATGGAGACAAGGTGAGAATTACCGTAAAAGCGAAAGAACACTCCCCGCAGCAAGCAAACGAACTGATTCAATTGGTGAAGGATGAAATCCAGTCCATGCAAGATGTTGCCGTAACATTTGAAATAGCAAAGTAACATGACGGGGCTGTCCAAAAAGTCAGGGTAACTGACTTTTTGGAGCCCCTCATTTTTTCACTTTTTAAAAAAAATGCACAAAAAAATCGTCCTTTCTAGTAAAATGAAGTTACCACACAACATTACAGAAAGGACGATTTTTTATGAGCAATCAAATGATTACTCGTGAAAATTATAACACACAAATGACACTTCCTCTAGATGGAAAAGAAGAAAAAACTCCTGCCAAAAGAAATTTAGCCCCTACTTTCAAACCATATGACAACCGTCAAGTTCAAATGATTTATGATATTGAATCTCTTATACCCGAACATCACGTGGCACGTGTCGTGGACGAAATGGTGGAGGCGATACCAGATAAACAATTGTTTTCTCATTATAAAGGCGGCGGCAGAAGTTCCTATCATCCCAAAATGATGCTGAAAATCATTCTGTATGCTTATTCTCAAAAGGTTTATTCCTGCCGAGGAATCGAAAAACTCGTTAAAGAAAATATTCCTGCCATGTGGCTTTCAGCGATGCAACAACCAGATTTTCGCACCATTAATGAGTTCCGAGGGGAACGGATGAAAGCTTTAATGGATGAGCTCTTTGAAGTCATGATTCTCAAATTGATAAAAGAACATTACATCACGATGGAAAACTACTTTTTGGATGGCACTAAGATCGAAGCCGATGCCAATAAGTATTCTTTTGTGTGGAAAAAATCCACTTTGAAATTCGAAGAGAAATTAAAAGAAAAAATCCAAGAAACACTAAAGCACATTCATGAATTAACCCAATTAGAAGCCGGAACAGGGCAAAAGGAAAGCGATCAACATACAGAGATCACCGAACAAAACCTGGAGGAAATCGCAAAAGAAATAGAAGAAAAAGTTGAAACGCTAACGGAAGAAATCGAAAAGGAGACCGATACATCCATTCGGAAAGAGAAGCGAAAAAAACGCAGTCAATTAAAGAAATCGGTGAAACAAATTCGTGAAGATTTCCTGCCCCGAATGGCAAGATACAAGGAACAAAAGGAAATGTTCGGTGACCGTAACAGCTACTCGAAAACAGACAAAGACGCAACCTTCATGCGCATGAAAGAAGACCATATGAAAAACGGTCAGCTCAAGCCCGGATACAACGTGCAAATGGGGACAGAGAATCAGTTTATCTTGTTTTATACCATTCATCAACGACCGACCGATACACGTTGCTTTATCCCACATATGGAGAAGCTAGCCTCCAGTTCATTACCGATGCCCAAAACGGTCATTGCGGATGCAGGCTATGGTAGTGAAGAAAACTATGTATATGCAGTTGGTGATGAGAAAGAGCCCCGTTTTGAGTTTCTAATTCCTTATGGGAGCTATGTAAAAGAACAAACACGTACATACAAAAAAGACATTAAAAATGCCAAAAACTGGACCTATTGTGAAGAGGAGGATTGTTTTATTTGCCCGAATGGAAGGAGAGTAACGTTTAAAAAATACCAAAACAAAAAGAATCCATCTGGCTATGAACAAAGCTTCAAAATATACGAATGTGAAGATTGTACCGATTGCCCATTGAAAGCGAAATGCACAAAAGCGAAGGGAAATCGTCAAGTTCACTGGAATCCCATCTTCGAAGAAATGAAAGCAAAGGCCAAAACAGCCCTTGAATGTGAAGAGAAAGCCGCAATCTACGCTCGACGCAAAGTCGAGGCAGAAAGTGTGTTCGGTCACATCAAGGGCAATCGGTCGTTCCGCAGATTTTCTTTGCGGGGCCTCGACAAGGTACATGTTGAGTTTGGGATTGTGGCATTAGCCCACAACATACTGAAAGTAGCCGGCATCCGCCAGCTACTTTCAGATAAAAATCGAAAAAATATAAAAGCAAGTGGAGAGAAACGAATTGTTTTTCTCCACTTGCTTCATTTTAGGGACTTATCGGACAGCCCCTTTTTTCATGTGAAGAAAAAGCTGCTTTGAATTGTTTGCTCATATTTTTAATAGTTATTGAATTTTAGCAAAAAGTTATCGTATCATAAATGATAGCTACTTTTAATACTTGATGATAATATCTAGCAAATTGGAATTCATTTTAAGGAGTGTTTTTTCATGTTAAATTTTAAAGAAATAAAGGAAATCATCAAATTGATCGATGATTCATCCATTGATGAATTTACATATGAAAGCGAAGGGGCAAAGGTCCAATTAAAAAAAACTGCGGCTCGCGCTAATCAGCATGTTGTCTATAACAATGCTTCTGAAATTCAAGCTTTGCCAAAGCAGCCAGCTGCTGAATCTTTAGAACAGCCGAAAAAAGAGGTGCATTTGCCGAAAGAAGAAAGCGAGCAGAAAACAGAAAATTTACATAAAATTACTTCACCGATGGTCGGCACATTTTATGCTGCTCCAAACCCAGATGCAGATCCTTATGTTACAATAGGATCAAAAGTAAAAGAGAATACCGTTGTTTGCATTGTAGAGGCAATGAAATTATTTAATGAGATTGAAGCGGAAGTAAAAGGCGAAATTGTCGACATTTTAGTTGAGAACGGTCAGCTTGTTGAATACGGACAACCATTATTCCTTGTAAAACCAGAGTGAGGGAAAGAAAATGTTTAAAAAATTGCTGATAGCAAACAGAGGAGAAATTGCAGTAAGAATCATACGCGCCTGCAAGGAATTAGGGATCGAAACAGTCGCCATATATTCTGAGGCGGATAAAGACTCCTTGCATGTTCAGCTTGCAGATGAAGCGTATTGCATAGGACCGACTGCATCTAAAGACAGCTATTTAAACTTTACGAACATCGTGAGTGTAGCGACGCTGACTGGATCAGAAGCCATTCATCCAGGCTACGGATTTTTGGCAGAAAACGCTGATTTCGCCGAGCTTTGCAATGATTGCAACATTGTTTTTGTAGGCCCTAGTCCAGAAGCAATCACAAAAATGGGAAAAAAAGATGTTGCTAGGGAAACAATGCGGCAGGCGGGTGTTCCGATTGTGCCTGGGTCAAAAGGGATCATTAAAAGCGAAGAGGAAGCAGTTGAGATCGCAAATCAAATCGGTTATCCAGTCATTATTAAAGCAGCCGCCGGAGGCGGAGGAAAAGGCATACGCGTTGCGAATGACGAAGAAAGCTTGCGGAAAGGGATCCAAATTACTCAGCAGGAAGCGCAAACAGCATTTGGAAACCCAGGCGTTTACATTGAAAAATGTATTGAAGATTTCCGCCATGTTGAAATCCAAATTCTTGCCGATCACCATGGAAACGTCGTTCATTTAGGTGAAAGGGACTGCAGCATTCAAAGGCGCTTACAAAAGCTGGTGGAAGAAACTCCTTCTCCTGCACTATCTGATAAAATGCGACATAAAATGGGGGAAGCGGCTGTAAAAGCAGCCAAAGCGGTGCGTTATTCCGGTGCAGGTACAGTGGAATTCATTTTTGATTATAAAAATGAGCAATTTTATTTCATGGAAATGAATACCCGCATTCAAGTTGAGCATCCTGTTACTGAAATGGTCACAGGCATTGATCTGATCAAAGAGCAGATCAAGATTGCAGCAAACGAACCACTAAGCTTTGAACAGAAAGACATTACATTTAACGGCTGGGCGATCGAATGTAGAATTAACGCAGAAAACCCGGAAAAGAATTTTATGCCTTCAGCTGGTAAAATCGAAATGTACCTGCCTCCGGGCGGACCGGGTGTCCGCATTGATTCTGCCTGCTACCCTGGCTATTCCATTCCGCCATATTATGATTCAATGGTCGCAAAGCTGATTACACACGGAGCGACAAGGGAAGAAGCGATAGCCAAAATGAAAAGAGCTTTAAGTGAATTTGTTATAGAAGGAGTGCATACAACCATACCTTTCCACCTGAAATTAATGGATCATGAAAAATTTATCAGCGGGGAGTTCAACACTAGATTTCTTGAAAATTATAAAATCATGTCATAATTTTGGAGGTGTACTATTTGAAAGATACAGGATTGGAAATGAATCATGAAGCAAGCTTTGGAAAAGTGGAAATCGCTCCGGAAGTCATTGAAGTCATCGCCGGAATTGCCGCATCTGAAATAGAAGGGGTAGCCCAAATGCGCGGCAATTTCGCTTCAGGAGTCGCTGAACGCTTTGGCAAAAAAAATCATGGTAAAGGCGTAAAAGTAGACTTAGGTGAAGAAGGCATTGTCATTGATGTATATTGTGTCATGAATTTCGGGGTTTCCATTCCGGCTGTTGCACAGAAAGTACAAGAAAACATTCGTCAAACGCTTTTAACGATGACGGCGCTTGAAATCAACGAAATCAACATTCATGTAGTGGGCATTCAGTTTGAAACGAAGACGGAAGAGCCTGAAATTCAAGAGGAAATGTAAAGGCGGAGGATATCCTCCCCTTTTTTGTTTAAAATAAAGAATAATAAGAAAGATTCTGAAATTTCTTTTCGGATGAACTTTCATATGTGATACAAGAGGCAGTTATGATATGATTCATATATGACATTTCGACATAGTTTGAAAAAAGGAGCAAAAAGATGAAACGGAGAACAGCTAGGAAAAAGGCATTGCAGGCACTGTTTCAAATTGACTTGGCTGAAGCGCTTCCTGAGGAAGCCATCAATCATGTTTTGGACGGTAATGAACATGATCCATTTTTAAATAAGCTTGTACTCGGAACGGTTGAACATCAAAACGAAATTGACGAATTGATAAAAAGGAATTTAACCAATTGGAAATTGGAAAGATTGGCTAACATTGACCGTGCCATTTTGCGTTTAGCTGTATATGAGATGAAATATGAACCGGATATTCCGTTCAATGTAACAATTGATGAAGCGATTGAACTTGCTAAAATGTTCGGAGATGTTCAGTCGAGCAAATTTGTAAATGGTGTCCTCTCAAGTATAAAAGAAGAGTTAGAAAAAAAAGCTTAGGAGGAAAAAGATGGTGGCGACGATTATTGACGGAAAAGAATTGGCAAAAGAAATGCGAAGCGAGTTAAAAAAAGAAGTGGAACAATTAAAGGAAAAAGGGGTAACACCCGGCCTTGCCATTATTTTAGTTGGAAATAATCCTGCTTCCCTTTCTTACATTAAGGGGAAGCAAAAAGCTTCGGAGGAAATCGGCGTTTCTTTTAAGCTGGAACATTTGGAGGAGTCGATTTCACAAGAAGAACTGCTTGAAGTGATAGAAAAATATAATCAGGACGATCGTTATGACGGAATTCTTGTTCAGCTTCCGTTACCTGACCATATTGATGAAACAGCAGTCATTGAAAAAATTTCTCCAGAAAAAGATGTGGATGGCTTTCATCCGATTAATGTTGGACGCATGATGACGGGACAGGATGCGTTTTTGCCGTGCACACCGGCCGGAATTGTTGAAATGATCAAATCTGCAAATATCGAAATTCCCGGAAAGCATGTTGTCGTTGTTGGCAGAAGCAATATTGTCGGAAAACCGGTCGGACAATTGCTTCTAAACGAAAATGCAACGGTTACATATTGCCATTCGAAAACGAAAAATTTACGGGAGCATACGATCCAAGGAGATATTTTAATCGTTGCTGTCGGGCGTCCTCATTTCATAGGTGCTGATCATATTAAAGAAGGTGCAGTCGTAATAGATGTTGGCGTCAATAGACTTGAGAACGGAAAACTTGTAGGCGATGTAAAATTTGATGAGGCAAAAGAAAAAGCAAGCGCCATTACTCCTGTTCCCGGCGGAGTAGGTCCAATGACGATTACGATGCTGGTTTATAATACGGTTAAATCCGCTAAGAAGCGGGTACGTCCATAAACTTGCTTTAAAGGAGTTGTTCATGAGTAACAAAAAATTTGTAACCGTTTCGGCGTTAACAAAATACCTTAAGCGAAAATTTGATGTTGATCCACATTTGCGCGATATTTGGGTAAAAGGCGAATTATCAAACGTAAAAATTCATGACAGCGGACATATTTATTTTACGTTAAAGGACGAGCATGCCAGAATACAGGCGGTTATGTTTTCAAGTTTTAACCGTTCTCTTCCATTTCGGCCAGAGGACGGGATAAACGTATTGGTACGCGGTGAAATTACCATTTACCAGCCCGGAGGAATATACCAAATTTATGCAAAGGAAATGGAGCCTGATGGAGTAGGAGGGCTTTATCTTGCATTCGAGCAGCTGAAAAAAAAATTGGAGCAAGAAGGGCTGTTCGATGTCAAGCATAAAAAAACGATTCCTGCCTTTCCAAAGACGATCGGTGTGATCACATCGCCGACAGGTGCAGCCGTCAGGGATATCATCACAACGATCAAACGAAGATACCCTGTGGCAAAAGTGGTGGTTATTCCCGCAATTGTTCAAGGTGTACAAGCGGGAAAATCGATTGTGAATAAAATACAGCTTGCCAACTCCCTCGGTTATTTCGATGTCCTCATTGTTGGAAGAGGAGGCGGATCGATTGAAGAGTTGTGGGCTTTCAATGAAGAGATGGTGGCAAGGGAAATTTTTAAATCAAAAATACCCGTTATATCTGCTGTAGGCCATGAAACAGATTATACAATCGCAGATTTTGTCGCCGATCTTCGGGCGCCGACTCCAACCGGAGCAGCAGAGCTGGCTGTTCCTAATATAACGGATTTAATCGAAAAGATCCGGGAACGGAACATTAGAATGACGAACGCTTTAAAGGAACGGATCAAAAAGGAAAAGCTCAAGCTTTTCCGCTTAACCAACTCATATGCATTCAAATATCCGAAAAAGCTTTATATGCAAAAAGAACAGGAGCTGGACATTTTATTCGAACGGTTTAAAAAAGCAGGAAAACGTTACTTAAACGATCAAACGAACCGATACTTGTTATTGACGAATCGTCTTAAAAACGAACTTCCATATGACCAAATTGAGCGGGCGAAGACAAGAATGAAGGATCTGGACAAAAAAATGCTGCGCGAGATGACAGCTTTATATCAACAGAAGCTGAATCGCTTTCAAGCATTGGCTTCTAAACTTGATGCGCTCAGCCCATTAAAGATTATGGAACGTGGATACAGCCTTGTGTATAAACAAGATAAGCTGGTAAAGAGCGTAAAACAAACGACTGAAGGGGATTTTATTCAAATTAAATTGCAGGACGGGACCATCCATTGTGAAGTATCTGAAATTGAGGAGAGAAGATCATGAATGATCAAAAAGAATTAACGTTTGAAGAAGCGATGAAAGAGCTGGAAGCAATTGTTTTAAAATTAGAAGACGGAGATGTTCCATTAGAACAGGCGATCCAATATTTTCAAGAAGGAATGAAGCTTTCAAAGCTTTGCCATGAAAAATTAACGCAAGCTGAAAAGCAATTGGATTTTATTCTTGATGAAGATGGAACGATCAAACCTTTCCAAGCACAGGAGGAAGAACAAAAGTGATGTCTTTTCCGGAATACTTAAAAACGCGCAAAGCTGCCATTGATTCCGTTCTTCCCACATATATTGAAAGATTAAATGCCCCGAAAATTATTAAAGAATCGATGCTTTATTCCTTAAATGCCGGCGGGAAACGTCTGCGCCCTATGCTCTTGCTTGCCGTTCTCCATTCGTATGGAAAAGAAGAGAAAATTGGCTACCCGGTCGCATGTGCGGTGGAATTGATTCATACGTATTCGCTCATTCATGATGACCTTCCATGCATGGACAATGATGATTTTAGAAGAGGAAAGCCGACCAATCATAAAGTATATGGAGAAGCCATAGCCGTGCTGGCAGGTGACGGATTACTGACTGAAAGCTTTCGGCTGATTGCTGATGCTGAAGAGCTTTCAGATCGCGTAAAATTGACGCTCATTTCAGAGCTTTCAAAGGCGGCTGGTGCAGAAGGAATGGTTGGCGGACAAGTTGCCGACATGGAAGGAGAAAACAAACAATTAACTTTAAAACAGCTTGAATATATTCATGAGCATAAAACAGCAAAGCTTCTGGCTTTCAGTATTATTGCAGGTGCCATCATTGCTGAGGCGTCGATTGAAGAAATAAATAAATTAAAGGAGTTCGCATACCATATAGGCATTGCCTTTCAAATTAAAGATGACATATTAGATGTTGAAGGAGACGAAGAAAAGATCGGAAAGCCTGTTGGTTCCGATGAAGAGAATAAAAAAACAACGTATTTGTCCGTACTGTCTTTGGAAGGTGCAAAGAAAAAATTGTCGGAGCATATTGAAACATCAAAGGCTATTTTGCAAACATGTTCCATAAACAATGAGCTTCTATTATCGTTTTGTGATTTAATTGGGGAGCGCGAACATTAAACGATGAAAATTCGGTGCACCTCCAACGGGTCGACAAAATGTGAGGAACGGGATTCGCATTTGAATGTGTGCATTCTCCAACAAGTTGAGGAAAACACTCCTATATGATATAATTCTGTCAGAAAACATGATGGAGTGGTGCAGTATTCTAGTCAGCCCTCCGGTTCTGAAGGCGGGCCTAAAAATCCGCTAAAGGGCACATCGATGAAGTTCCTGGTGTTGGCTTGAGGCGCCCAGCCTTGGGTTGATGCTGGGGGTTAAGGTTAGAGGGCGATCCACAATGGCATGTGGGCGTTGACCCTCTTTCCGCGGAGGCCCATTTTATGTGCAAAATGGGTATGAACCTGTCTACGCGCTTCATAGTGCAATGAGGCGCGGACAGCGTAGCCTGCCTTGAGTGGAGGCCGAGGGGATTATGGAAACAAGGAACTTTTTCATATGGCCAATGAAAGAGTTTCTTATGTGACATATGAAATCGGCTCTGCAAAAGAGGCTAGGAACCGGCTAAAGGCTGTTTGAGGAAAACTCCTAGACTGTTCACATGACATATATAGAGGATTGTAGTACGGACTAAGTGGCAATCCAGTCTAGCGTTTGGCGACAGCGCTAAGTCAGGTTTAAAGGGAAACCGCCGGGGCGGCAACGCCTGGTACTTGACTGGGAAAACCTACTGGACCTAAGCCGTAATGTTTACTCTATATATGACCACTCCATTTCGTTATATATAGTTTTTACATAGAAATCAGGTGTTATGCATTTCATGATGAAAGAGCTAATTCGATATTCAATACGATGGAGTTTAGGAATTGCCGTTATCACATTCGTGTTAGCGGCTCTTTTTTCAATTGTATCAACTGTTCTTCTGGAAGGCGTCGGATGGGCTGCCGGTATGATGATCGTTTTTGTGATCGTTTTAATCGGCATTTTTTTTGATATGCTCGGCATTGCTGCCACATCAGCAGATGAGGTACCGTTTCATGCGATGGCGTCAAAGCGTGTGAGCGGTGCCAAGCATGCCATTCAAATTATCCGAAATGCCGATCGCTTTTCGAACTTTTGCAACGATGTTATTGGCGATATTTCCGGCATAATCAGCGGAACAGCCTCGGCTGTTGTCGTAGTGCAGCTGGCGGTGACGTTTGCCGACCGTCAAACTTCGGCGCTTGAGTTTACGATTTCAATCGTATTCACAAGCATTGTAGCCGCTCTTACTGTCGGAGGAAAAGCGTTTGGAAAGGCGTTTGCAATCCGTTTTTCAACTCCGATTATTTTTTATGTCGGAAAGATATTTTATTTTTTTGAAAAAAGATTTAATATTGTTTTGATGAAAGAGAAAAAAGGAAAGAATCATAAAAAAGCAAGCATATCTAAAAAGCGAAAGTGAGTGATCCGTTTTGGATCTATTGTCCATCGAAAATCCAAAATTTCTGAAAAAGTTTTCAATAAAAGAACTGGAGCAATTGAGCGCGGAAATTCGCCAATTTTTAATTGAAAAGCTGTCAGTGACCGGCGGACATATTGGACCAAATTTAGGAGTAGTTGAGCTGACAATATCTTTACATAAAATGTTTGACAGCCCGAAAGATAAATTTATTTGGGATGTAGGTCACCAGGCGTACGTTCATAAAATTTTGACAGGCAGGGCGAAAGAGTTTGATACGTTGAGGCAGTATAAAGGATTGTCCGGTTTTCCGAAGCGTTCAGAAAGCGAGCACGATGTTTGGGAAACGGGGCACAGTTCAACTTCACTTTCTGCGGCAATGGGAATGGTTATTGCCCGCGATTTAAAAGGAACGGATGAATATATTGTGCCGATTATCGGCGACGGTGCTTTAACCGGAGGCATGGCGCTTGAAGCATTGAATCACATCGGCCATGAACAAAAGGATATTATTGTTGTGTTAAACGATAATGAAATGTCTATTGCTCCAAACGTCGGGGCTCTTCATCATATACTTGGAAGATTAAGAACAACAGGCAAATATCACTGGGTAAAAGAAGAGTTGGAATACTTGTTGAAAAAAATTCCAGCTGTCGGAGGAAAGCTTGCCTCAACAGCAGAACGGCTTAAAGACAGTCTGAAATATTTATTCGTTTCGGGCATGTTTTTTGAGGAGCTTGGCTTTACCTATTTTGGACCGATTGACGGACATGATTTTCAGGCATTGATGGAAAACATTAGTTATGCCAAAAAAACAAAAGGCCCTGTTTTGCTGCATGTTATCACGAAAAAAGGAAAGGGCTATTTGCCTGCCGAAAAAGACAAGGTTGGAACATGGCATGGAACAGGCCCATATAAAATTGAAACAGGCGATTTTGTTAAACCGAAAATATCGGCTCCGTCTTGGAGTGAATTAGTAAGTGAAACAGTTCGAAAATTAGCGAGAAACGATGAAAGAATTGTTGCAATTACACCAGCCATGCCGGTTGGTTCGAAACTTGAAAAATTCCGAGAAGAATTTCCGGACAGAATGTTTGATGTCGGTATTGCAGAGCAGCATGCGGTGACGCTTGCAGGAGGACTTGCTGCTGCCAATATGAAGCCGTTTTTGGCAATCTATTCAACCTTTTTGCAACGCGGTTATGACCAAATGGTTCATGACATTTGCCGACAAAACTTAAATGTGTTTTTCGGAATTGACCGCGCAGGACTCGTCGGAGCTGACGGAGAAACCCATCAGGGAGTATTTGACATCGCTTTTTTGCGCCATATACCAAACATTGTATTAATGATGGCGAAAGACGAAAATGAAGGACAGCATATGGTTTATACGGCTCTGAAGTACGATGAAGGGCCGATCGCTCTTCGCTATCCGAGAGGAACAGGATTGGGTGTGCCTCTTGATCCTGAGCTGAAAGAAATTCCGATCGGTACGTGGGAAGTTCTTTTACAAGGTAAAGATGCTGTCATTTTAACATTTGGAACGACGATTAAAATGGCATTGGATGCAGCGAAAGCACTTGCCAAAAATAATGTTTCCGTTCGAGTCGTCAATGCCCGCTTTTTAAAGCCGCTTGATGAGAAAATGCTTCTTGAGATTTTCAACGAAGGAATACCGATTTTAACAGTAGAGGAAGCAGTTCTTGAAGGCGGTTTTGGCAGCTCGGTATTAGAATTTGCTGAAAAGCATGGCTTTACAAATCTTACAATGAAAAGAATGGGAATTCCAGATCGCTTTATCGAGCATGGAAGCGTGGAAAAACTATTAGAAGAGATTGGATTAACAAAAGAAGGAATAATAAAAAATGTGCTCGAAGTAATACCAAAAAAAGAAAAAGGAATCAAATATGGGTAAAAAGGAACGTTTAGATGTATTGCTTGTAGAAAGAGGACTTGCAGAAACGAGAGAAAAAGCAAAAAGGGCCGTTATGGCCGGGCTTGTTTATTCAAATGAAAAACGATTGGATAAGCCTGGCGAAAAAATTGATCGCGACATCCCGTTAACTGTAAAGGGAGATGCGATCCCTTATGTTTCAAGAGGCGGTTTAAAGCTGGAAAAGGCATTGAAACAATTTGAAATCAGTGTGGCAGGAAAAATTATGGTAGATGTCGGCTCTTCTACGGGAGGATTTACCGACTGCGCCTTGCAGAACGGCGCAAAATTATGTTATGCGGTGGATGTCGGGTATAATCAATTGGATTGGAAGCTGCGTCAAGATGAACGTGTCATCGTGATGGAACGGACAAACTTCCGTTATGTAAAGCCGGAGGATTTTCAAAAGGGGCTTCCGGAATTTGCTACCATTGATGTATCGTTTATCTCTTTAAAATTGATCCTCCCTGTTTTAAAAACCATTTTGGTGCCCACTGGTGAATGCGTCGCGCTAATTAAGCCGCAATTTGAAGCAGGAAAAGAAAAAGTCGGGAAAAAAGGAATTGTGAAGGATGCTCGGGTTCATGAGGAAGTTTTGCATGACATAACGGCCTTTGCAATCAATGAAGGATTTGATTGCTTACATTTATCGTACTCTCCGATCACTGGCAGCAACGGGAATATAGAGTTTTTGCTCCATTTGTATTGGGGAGGGGCAAAAGAAAAAGGTGACATAAAATTTACGGAAACAATTGAAGAAATTGTGAAAAACGCTCATTCGACGTTAAAAATAAAGAGACAGGGATAACGAATACAAGTTATTCCTGTTTTTCTATGAGATATCATAACAGGAAAGAGAATAGGGGTGGTCGCTAATGACAAAAGGACAGCGTCTTATTAAAATTAGAGAGCTTGTCACAAATTACGAAATCGAAACGCAGGATGAACTAGTTGAAATGCTGAAAAATTTAGGTTTTAATGTCACCCAAGCAACCGTATCCCGCGACATCAAAGAGCTCCATTTAGTGAAGGTTCCGACATCTGATGGACGTTATAAATACAGCCTGCCCGCAGATCAGCGCTTCAATCCCCATCAAAAGCTGAAAAGAGCATTGATGGATGCGTTTGTTAAAATCGATTCTGCCGGACATTTGCTTGTGATGAAAACAATGCCGGGAAATGCTCATGCAATCGGTGCATTAATTGATAATTTGGACTGGGAAGAAATATTAGGGACAATTTGCGGCGATGACACGATTTTAATTATATGCAGGAAGAATGAAGACACCAAAACGTTGACGGAAAAATTTTTGGACATGCTTTAACAAGTTTGGGGTGAAAATGCGATGTTAGCGGAATTGTCGATTAAAAATTTTGCCATTATAGAATCCCTATCTCTTTCTTTTGAAAAAGGGCTGACAGTGCTGACGGGAGAAACAGGTGCTGGGAAATCGATCATTATTGATGCTATATCTCTTCTTGTAGGAGGACGCGGTTCTTCTGAATTTGTCCGAGCCGGTGAAAAGCGCGCTGAATTGGAAGGGTTGTTTATATTGGAAGAAGAGGACCATCCGTGCTTGAAAAAGTGCCATGAATTAGGAATAGATGCTAGTGAAGGCATGATTGTTTTAAACCGGAATATCTCCGCTAACGGAAAAAGCATTTGCAGAATTAATGGAAAGCTTGTCACAATCGGAATTCTCCGGGATATTGGGAGCACATTAGTCGATATACATGGACAGCACGATCATCAAGAGCTGATGGACGAGCAAAAGCATCTTCATCTTCTCGACGAATATGGCGGCGAAGAAGTGAAAAAAGCAAAGGATGCATACGTAAAGCTTTATAAAAAATACGCGGACTTAACAAAGCGGTTAAAAGCCCTTTCAGAAAATGAGCAGCAGATGGCGCATCGATTGGATTTATTGAAGTTTCAATTAAAGGAAATTGACGATGCCGATTTAAAAATGGATGAAGATATAAAGCTTCAGGAAGAACGGCAGGAAATGTTAAATTTTGAAAAAATTTATGAAGCCTTGAAAAATAGCTATGAATCGCTGCAAGGAGAGCAGCGCGGGCTTGATTTTTTACGACTTGCCATGAATCATTTAGAAGAAGCAGCAGAATTTAATAAACAGTTAAAAGAAATGTCCGAAACGCTGTCGAACAGTTTTTACGTTGTAGAGGATTTAACGTTTCAGCTTAGAAATGAATTAGAACGCATGGAATTTAATCCTGATCGGTTAAATATGATAGAGGACCGCCTCCATGTCATTCATCGGTTAAAACGAAAGTACGGGCAATCAATCAAAGACATTTTGCAATATAGAGATGAAATTGAAAAAGAGATCGATACGATTGAAAACCGTGATAGCCATATTCAAACGCTTAGAAATGAGCTTAAATCTGTCGTCGAAGAACTGCTGACAAAATCCCAATATTTAACGGCAATAAGAAAAAAATATGCAAACAAGCTAACTGCTCAAATCACATCTGAATTAAAACAGCTGTACATGGATAAAACTACATTTAAGGTTCAATTTTCGCAGAAAGAGGCCCAAGATTCCGCTTTGATCGATGGAATTCCAGCGAAATTTGGAAGTGACGGCATGGATTTTGTGGAATTTTACATTTCCACCAATCCAGGCGAACCTCTTAAGCCTCTTGCGAAAATTGCTTCCGGCGGGGAATTATCAAGAATCATGCTTGCCTTAAAAACGATTTTTTCCAAGCATCAAGGAATTACTTCCATCATATTTGACGAGGTGGATACTGGTGTAAGCGGCCGTGTCGCCCAAGCGATCGGAGAAAAAATTTATCAGGTGTCGATTAACTCTCAAGTGCTATGCATCACGCATCTTCCTCAAGTTGCAGCGATGGCTGACAACCATCTATTAATTGCTAAGGAAGTAAGCAAAGAGGGAAGAACGAAAACAAAGGTTATTCCGCTTTCTGAAAAAGAAAAAATTGCAGAAATCGGCCGGATGATTGCTGGAGCAGAAGTGACGGAATTGTCGAAGCAGCATGCAAAAGAGCTGTTGGATCTGGCTATATCGGTGAAATCCTCCTAGCGGAAATAATTTCTTTAAGAAAAAGTTATAAATGACCTCGCTCAAGGAAAAATTATTAGATGTAGCCATGTGAAATAGTCATATGGTGTGGGTTAGGAGCGAGGAGAGTGAAGAAATGACTTTAGAATACATCAGAAAAATAATTGGTACGATTCTCCTTGTTTCTTTAATCAGTTTAGGCTTTTCAAAAGAGGTGCGACAATATTTACACATTCCGAAAACAATCACCATTTTTGAAAATGACGTTTATACAATAGAAAAAAATGTTATTCCAGCTCAAGCTCAAGTTCAGGATGTTCAAAACGCTTTCAAAGTGTCGGAAAGCGGGGACGAATTGCAGCTAAAAGGCACGAAATCTGGAGATGGACAAATTCTCTATGAAATAAAAGGCATGCCGGTTAAAAACGTGAATGTCAAAGTTCTCCCGGAATTAAAGGTAATTCCTGGAGGCCAATCGATCGGTGTTAAGTTAAATACACTTGGTGTTTTAGTAGTCGGCTTTCACCAAATTGAAACTGAAGCCGGAAAAAAATCACCGGGTGAATCGGCAGGTGTAGAAGTCGGCGATATGATAACAAAAATTAATGGGACAAAAATAGAAAAAATGAGTGATATTATTCCATTTATACAAGAAGCAGGAAGAACAGGCCGCCCTTTAGCGATCGAAGTAAAACGCAACAACAAAGTTCTCAACACGAAATTGACACCAGTCAAAGACAAAAGCGACAAAACGTATCGTATCGGTCTCTATATACGGGATTCTGCAGCAGGCATTGGAACGATGACGTTTTATGATCCGAAATCAAAAAAATACGGTGCTCTTGGGCACGTTATATCAGATATGGATACAAAAAAACCGATTGTGGTTGAAAACGGAAAAATTGTCCGGTCTACGGTAACGTCGATTGAAAAAGGAAGAGGCGGAAGTCCAGGTGAAAAATTAGCAAGATTTTCAGAAAAACATGAAGTGATCGGCTCTATTTCAAAAAACAGTCCATTCGGCATATTTGGCAGGCTGAATCAAGAAGTGAAAAACGGAATTATGGACAAACCGATACCAGTTGCTTTTTCACATCAAGTGAAAGAAGGTCCTGCACAAATTTTAACAGTGGTAGATCAAAATAAAGTGGAAGCATTTGATGTAGAAATTGTCAGTACCGTTAATCAAAAGTTTCCTGCAACAAAAGGTATGGTCATAAAAGTGACAGATAAGGAATTGCTTAAGAAAACAGGAGGCATTGTTCAAGGAATGAGCGGCAGTCCAATCATTCAAGATGGAAAGCTGGTTGGCGCTGTGACTCATGTATTTGTCAATGATCCGACATCTGGTTACGGTGTTCACATTGAATGGATGCTGCAAGACGCAGGGATTAGTATTGACGAAAAGCAGCAAAAAGCGAGTTAACGCACTCGCTTTTTCTTATTACATGATGCAGCGATCTGACATAAATCCTTTTGCGAAAAACGTCACGTTCACATAAAGGAATTTTGTGAAGTGGGCTGTTTGCTTTAAAAGCAAGGGAAGTGTACTGGCTCAATCAAGCGAAAATTTATGTATAAACTTATTTAATTCGACATACATATTTATTACAAAAACGCTGTTTATGTTTGTTAGAGGAGAATTTTGCTTGAAATCGAAAACTTTATTCATAATAAGAAGAACTTTGAAAAAACACATAATTTTTCACTTTTTTTAAAAAAGGAAAAGGATTCTCTGTAAAGTTGTCGAAAATATCTTGTAGATCAAACAATGTATAATTTTGTAAAGAGGATTGGGAGGAGTGCGTGTGGAAAAAATTAAAGTATGTATCGTTGATGATAATCGAGAGCTTGTTGCCCTTTTGGATGAATATTTATCCAGCCAGGAGGATATGGAAGTAATCGGCGTTGCTTACAATGGTCAGGAATGTTTAAATATTTTGAATGAAAAAAGCCCGGACGTCCTTGTTTTGGATATCATTATGCCCCATTTAGATGGATTAGCAGTACTGCAAAAGCTCAAGGAGCTAAACAAAGCGAAAAAGCCGAACGTAATCATGTTAACTGCTTTTGGCCAGGAGGATGTAACGAAAAAAGCGGTCGACCTAGGGGCTGCTTATTTTATTTTAAAACCGTTCGATATGGAACAGCTGGCTGGAAATATTCGTCAAGTGAGTGGAAAGCCTTCGCCTCTAATGAAAAATATATCTTTACATAAATCTGGCTCTGCTGTTTCTGAAAATAAAAATGACAATCTAGACGCTAGTATTACAAGCATTATTCATGAAATCGGGGTTCCTGCGCACATCAAAGGATATTTATATTTAAGAGAAGCGATTTCCATGGTTTATAATGATATCGAGCTGTTAGGATCGATTACAAAAGTGCTTTATCCAGATATTGCGAAAAAATTTAACACAACGGCAAGCCGTGTGGAACGTGCTATCCGCCATGCTATTGAAGTAGCATGGAGCCGCGGCAACATTGAATCTATCTCATCGCTGTTTGGCTACACAGTCAGCATGTCAAAAGCCAAACCGACGAACTCGGAATTTATTGCAATGGTGGCAGATAAATTGAGATTGGAGCATAAGGCCTCCTGAAAAAAAAGTAACCGCTGAGCCTAACGGCGGTTACTTTTTTTCTGAAAACGCGGCTGAACTCGATTGCGTTTTCTATCTCTATGCAAAATAAATCCTCCTATAAAGAACAATCCTGCTAGGAAAAATAATAAACCCATTAAAAATTGCAGCCATAAGTAAGGAAACGGGGGCTGTAAAATGCCAAAAAGCATGTCTCTCATTAATTTAATTCCGTAAACCGCCAGGATCCCTGGAATCACCATAATCAACAATGCAATAAGCCTTATCATTTGACTTTATATCCCTTTCTGTTAAAATAGAGCGAATCAATTTCATTTTTACGATCATATTACAATTTGTCAATACAAATAAACATGTTATGATGAAGATATGCCATTTTATTAACGATGAATGGACAAGGAGCATACGTCTTTTCTATATAAATATTTTTAAAAATCGGTTTTTTAGCATACATAGAAGAGATGAAGGAAGGAGAGTTTCATGGCCAAAGAATATGATGTAGTGATTTTAGGAGGAGGAACGGCAGGATATGTTACAGCGATCCGGGCATCCCAGCTCGGAATGAAAACAGCTATTGTTGAAAAATCAAAGCTTGGAGGGACCTGTTTGCATTCGGGCTGCATCCCGAGCAAAGTTTTATTGCGAAGCGCTGAAATATTTGCTCAATCAAAAAAAAGCAGCGACTTTGGAATCGAGCTGTCCAATGTTCAAGTCAATTTTGATAAAGTGCAGGAGCGGAAGGAAAAGATAGTTTCTCAACTTTATCAAGGGGTCAGGCAATTAGTCAAAAAGGGAAAGATCGATGTGTTTCATGGCATCGGACGAATTTTAGGTGCGTCCATCTTTTCTCCGCAGCCAGGAACAGTTTCTGTAGAGATGGAAAACGGGGAGGAAAACCAAATTTTACTTCCGAAATACGTTATTATTGCAACTGGATCGCGCCCTCGTGAATTGCCTGGATTAACGATTGACGGCGAGACTATTTTGACGTCAGATGAAGCATTGCAATTACAACGCCTTCCTTCATCTATGATCATTGTGGGCGGCGGAGTGATTGGAATGGAATGGGCATCTATGCTCTCTGATTTCGGAGTTGAAGTCACGATCCTTGAAATGGCGGATCGAATTTTGCCGTCAGAAGATATTGAAATAAGTAAAGAAATGGAACGGCTAATGAGGAAAAAAGGAGTCCGCATTTTTACGAATATATCGATTTTGCCTGAAAAAACAGAAATACAAAACGGAATCACAGTGTTCATCGAACAGGATGGACAAGAAATCAGTTTGCACAGTGAAAAACTGCTGTTGTCAATAGGGAGAAAAGGGAATACAGAAGGAATTGGATTGGAAAATACCGAAATTGAAATCCATAATGGCTATATTGTGACAAACGAGTTTTATCAAACAAAGGAATCAAACATCTATGCAGTCGGTGATGTCATCGGCGGTCTTCAGCTTGCCCATGTCGCATCGCAAGAAGGAATACGCGCCGTAGAACATATTGCAGGAGAGAATGTTTTGCCAATTGACTACAAAAAAGTCCCTAAATGTATTTATTCGAATCCTGCAGCTGCAAGTATCGGTTTAACAGAACAAGAAGCGAGGGAAAAAGGCTATTCCGTCAAAATCGGAAAATTTCCTTTTCAAGGAGTTGGAAAAGCGCTCATTTATGGAGAGCCGCAAGGGTTTGTCAAAGTTGTCGCAGATGAAAAGACCGATGATCTTTTAGGAATTCATATTATCGGACCAAATGCAACAGAGCTGATTTCTGAAGGAAGTTTAGCAAGCTTTCTCGATGCAAGCTCATGGGAACTCTCCCGTACGATTCATGCCCATCCAACATTGTCAGAAGGGATAATGGAAGCGGCTCTTGCGGTAAATGGCAAAGCAATACATATATAAGCTAGGGAGGTCTTGTCATGCCCAAAAATCGCCATCAGTCTTTAGGTTTAACGGATCAGGACGTATTAAACATGTATGAAACGATGCTTCTTGCAAGAAAAGTAGACGAACGGATGTGGCTTTTAAACCGAGCGGGAAAAATCCCATTTGTCATCTCATGTCAAGGGCATGAAGGCGCTCAAGTTGGTGCAGCCTTTGCCTTGGACAAAACAAAGGATTATATTTTGCCTTACTACCGTGATGTAGGCGTTGTCCTGCACTTTGGAATGACCGTGAAAGAATTAATGCTGTCAGCATTTGCAAAAGCGGAAGACCCGAATTCCGGGGGCAGGCAAATGCCAGGACATTTCGGCCAAAAGAAAAATCGGATTGTAACTGGTTCATCCCCTGTTACAACTCAAGTTCCTCATGCAGCTGGAATCGCCTTAGCAGGAAAAATCGATAAAAAGGATTTTGTCACATTTGTTTCCTTTGGGGAAGGATCATCGAACCAAGGAGATTTTCATGAAGGGGCGAATTTTGCTGGAGTACATAAATTACCTGTCATTTTGATGTGTGAAAATAACCAATACGCCATCAGCGTTCCGATTCAAAAGCAATTAGCTTGCGAAAAAGTGTCAGACAGAGCAGCAGGGTACGGCATGCACGGGTTGACTGTAGATGGAAACGATCCTCTTGAAGTGTATAAAGTTGTGAAGGAAGCGAGAGAAAGAGCTGTCCGAGGAGAGGGACCGACATTGGTTGAAACGCTTGTGCATCGCCTTACACCCCATTCGAGCGATGATGATGATCGGAGCTACCGGACAAGAGAGGAAATCGAAGAAGCTAAGAAAAAAGATCCGATTTATACGTTTGCATCCTATTTAAAAGAAATTGGATTGTTAACAGAGGAATTGGAACAAAATATGCAGACGAAAATTGCAAGCATAATCGATGAAGCAACTGATTATGCAGAAAATGCGCCTTATGCGGCTCCGGAACATGCACTGAAACATGTGTATGGAAACTGAAGGAGGAAAAAAGATGCCAATTATGTCATATATCGAAGCAGTTACAGCTGCACTTCGTGAGGAAATGGAGCGAGATGAAAAAGTATTTCTACTAGGAGAAGATGTCGGGAAAAAAGGAGGAGTTTTTAAAGCGACTCAAGGGTTATATGAACAATTTGGAGAAGAGAGAGTAATCGATGCTCCCCTTGCTGAATCTGCTATCGCTGGCGTTGGAATAGGAGCGGCCATGTACGGAATGCGCCCTGTTTGTGAAATACAATTTGCTGATTTTATTATGCCGGCTGTCAATCAAATTATTTCAGAAGCAGCGAAAATACGGTATCGCTCCAACAATGACTGGAACTGTCCGATTACGATTCGGGCGCCGTTTGGCGGAGGAGTGCACGGTGCTTTATACCATTCTCAGTCTGTTGAAGCGGTATTTGCCAACCAGCCCGGTTTGAAAATTGTCATACCTTCTACGCCGTATGACGTAAAAGGATTATTAAAAGCAGCGATACGCGATGATGATCCTGTCTTATTTTTTGAACATAAGCGGGCATACAGGCTCATTAAAGGGGAAGTTCCGGCAGATGATTATGTTTTGCCGATTGGAAAGGCGGATGTCAAGCTGGAAGGGGATGACATTACCGTTATTACATATGGATTGTGCGTTCATTTTGCTCTGCAGGCAGCTGAACGATTAGAAAAAGATGGAATTTCTGTCCACCTTTTAGATTTAAGAACGGTATATCCGCTTGATCAGGAGGCTATTATTGAGGCAGCTTCAAAAACCGGCAAGGTGCTTCTCGTGACTGAGGATAATAAAGAAGGCAGTGTAATGAGCGAGGTATCCGCCATTATTGCAGAGCATTGTTTGTTTGATCTTGATGCACCAATTAAACGGCTTGCAGGCCCGGATGTACCTGCGATGCCATTTGCACCGACAATGGAAAAATTTTTTATGATGAATGCAGAAAAAATTGAAAAAGCGATGAGAGAATTGGCAGAGTTTTAAAAGTTGACCCTAATCTCAAGGAGGAATCAACGTGCTAATCGAAGAAATGAAAATGCCTCAATTAGGAGAAAGCGTGACAGAAGGAACAATCAGCAAGTGGCTCGTCTCCATCGGCGATAAGGTCAACAAATACGATCCCATTGCAGAAGTTATGACGGATAAAGTGAATGCAGAAGTTCCTTCATCATATA
This sequence comes from Aeribacillus sp. FSL K6-2833, assembly GCF_037965815.1. Taxonomy (GTDB): domain Bacteria; phylum Bacillota; class Bacilli; order Bacillales; family Aeribacillaceae; genus Aeribacillus; species Aeribacillus composti. Next base: position 1,351,832 of record NZ_CP150189.1, read on the forward strand.
CAGGTGTAATTAAAGAGCTTTTAGCTGAGGAGGGAGATACTCTCCAAGTTGGCGAAGTTATTTGCAGAATTGAAGTGGAGGCTGTGGCGGTTGAACAAGAAAAAAACATTCAGCCAAAAGACAGTCTTTATGCTAATGACCATCAGCCGGCTGAAAAAGAAGAAACGGAAAAGAAGACTATGAAAAACAGGTATTCTCCGGCAGTGCTCCGGCTAGCTCAAGAACATGATATTGATTTAGAAAAAGTCAACGGAACGGGAGCTTTCGGAAGAATTACCCGAAAAGATGTGTTGAAGCTGATTGAAGCAGGTAATATACCGAAAAAGGGCTCCTTGATCCAAGAAACGAAATCCTATAAATCACCTAAAACAGCCGGTGATACTGAAATTCCTGTTTCTGGGGTGCGCAAAGCCATTGCTCAAAATATGGCGCGAAGCAAAACAGAAATTCCCCATGCTTGGATGATGATTGAGGTCGATGTAACTGGGTTAGTTGAATTAAGAAATTCGATCAAGGAAGAATTTAAAGCAAAAGAAGGTTTTCCTTTAACATTTTTCCCGTTTTTTGTGAAAAGCGTTGCAGAAGCGTTGAAAGAATATCCGCAAATGAATTCGACTTGGGCGGGGGATAAAATTATTCAAAAGAAAGACATTAATATTTCGATCGCTGTTGCAACAGATGATGCGCTTTATGTACCAGTTATTAAACATGCTGATGAAAAATCCATTAAAGGAATTGCTCGAGAAATTAACGAGCTTGCTTTAAAGGTTAGAACGGGAACGATTGAAGCGAAGGAAATGGAAGGCGGTACATTTACCGTTAACAACACAGGTTCATTCGGCTCTATTCAATCAATGGGAATTATTAACTATCCACAAGCGGCTTTGCTGCAAGTAGAAACGATTGTGAAAAGATTAGTTGTCATGAAAAACGGAATGATCGCCGTGCGCGATATGGTGAATCTCTGCCTTTCTCTCGATCATAGAGTATTAGATGGGGTTGTATGCGGAAGATTTTTGCAAAGAGTAAAACAAATATTAGAAGGTATTTCGAAAGAAACGACATCCGTATATTAGTCCTTTGAGTTATTAGAAATAATGCTTAAGCAGAATTGGTTAACATTTGCTTCAAAGATTGCTGTTATTGTAAGATAACAATATAATGGTGAAAAAAAGGGAAAGGGGTGCGAATGAATGAGCATCGATTTTAATTTCTTCATGAACGACATAGTTCGCCAAGCGCGTGAGGAAATCGTTGCCGCTGGCTATACGGAATTGAAAACACCGGAAGAAGTGGATGAAGCTTTAACGAAAAAAGGAACCACTTTAGTAATGGTTAATTCTGTTTGCGGCTGTGCAGGCGGAATCGCAAGACCGGCTGCATATCATGCGCTCCATTATGATAAACGTCCTGATCAATTAGTGACTGTATTTGCAGGTCAAGATAAAGAAGCTACGGAACGAGCTAGATCTTATTTTACCGGTTATCCGCCGTCTTCTCCATCTTTTGCGCTGCTCAAGGATGGAAAGCTCGTTACCATGATTGAACGCCATGAAATCGAAGGACATGAGCCGATGTCTGTTGTCCAAAAATTGCAAGAGGCATTCGAGCAATATTGTGACGAAGTATAAAAAGAAAAGGCTGCCATTTTTAGATGTGGCGCCTTTTTTATTTCGAAAAGAGAATAGGCAAATGATGGTGATGAGTAATGAGAAAATTTAAAATCGGTTATCGTACGTTAAAAACAGCGATAGGTGCTCCTCTATCGATATTTTTAGCACAGCTGATGGATTTAAACCATTTTGTTTCCACCGGCATCATCGCGATTCTTTGTATTCAAGTAACAAAAAAGAAATCATTGAAAAGCGCTTGGTCCAGGTTTTTTGCTTGTATAACGGGAATGATGTTTTCTTTTCTTTTTTTTGAAATTTTTGGTTACCATCCAATTGTCATTGGATTTCTGTTGCTTTTTTTCATACCGACAATGGTGCTTTTTAAAACGACAGAAGGCATTGTAACGAGCGCTGTTATTATTTTGCACTTATATGAAGCAGGTCAAATAACGCTGGATATTGTTCAAAACGAACTTTTGATTATTGTGACAGGGATCGGAGTAGCGCTCTTAATGAATCTGTATATGCCGAGCCTGGAAAATGACCTTAATGTTTATCGAAAAGAAGTAGAAAAAAACTTTGCGGTTATTTTTGAAAAAATTGTAGCTTTTTTAAGAGAAGGCGACTATACATGGGATGGAAAAGAAATTCCTGAGACAGCCGATCTCATTGAAAAAGGGAAAGGATTGGCGCTCCGAAATGTAGAAAATCGTTTGCTAAGACATGAAGACCAATATTATGCATATTTTAAAATGAGAGAAAAACAATTTGAAATCATTGAACGAGTGCTGCCGACGTTCACGATGATCACCGCAAACGTAGAACAAGCGCACCTTATTGCACAGTTTATTGATGAGTTAAAAGACAACATTCATTCCGGAAATACAGCAAAGAAATTTTTAAAAAAGCTAGATGACATCAAAAAAGAGATGGAAAGGGCACCGCTTCCGAAAACAAGAAAGGAATTTGAAACGAGAGCAAGGCTTTATCATTTTTTATATGAAATGGAGCAATATTTAATTATTAAAAGCCAGTTTAAAGGTCTTGCCGACGCCAAAAAAGGAAAAGGATGAAGCGCTTGTCATTGAGCACAATAAAACGAGAGATCGTGTCAATGCTTTTTTCGTACATATGTTTAGAAGAAACGCCTTTACGAGCTGCACTTTTCAAAATACAAACAGAAGAATTGGACCGTGTCTGCTGAAAATAATGGCTAAGAATGTTCACCATATCGGTTCGCATGATCTGAAAATATTCGTGAACAGCAATGGAATAAATCAGCGTGATCTGTAAAAAAATTCGCGGCAACGATGCCAAAAGTCCGCAGCGGACGAGATTAATTTTGCGAAAATGAATGTGCGGAATTCATGGACTTTATCGGAAAATATGTAACAAAAGGTTGGATGAGGACGAGCAATCGAGAGGAGGAAGCACCGATTTGAAAGAAATTGTTTTTCACCAAACAGCCTATGTGGTGTAAAAAGTGCATGTTGAATTTTTAAAGCCACATAGTGATGCCTGTTAAAATTGAGGTGATCAGCAATGAACCTAACATAATATAAACAACCCACTTTTGCATTTTTTTGCTTGTCATCATGATTCCCTCCACATACATGATTTATAAAACATTGTACAACGATTTTTTAGAGGGGACAACCTTCACCGACAGCTTCTTTTTGATTTCACAAGCGGAATCAAAATCGGTTACACTAAACATGAATACATAATTAGGAGGAAAGCAAAATGGTTCAGGAAAACCGGCTAGTGAATGAATTTTTAGAACTCGTGAAAATTGATTCAGAAACAAAATTTGAACGGGAAATAGCAAATGTATTAAAGCAAAAATTTACCGAGCTTGGACTACAAGTAATAGAAGACGAATCAATTGAAAAAACAGGACATGGAGCAGGAAATTTAATTTGTACGCTAGAGGCGACGAAAGAAGGCGTTGATACGATTTATTTTACCTCTCATATGGATACGGTTGTACCTGGAAAAGGGGTAAAACCTTCTATACAAAACGGATATATTGTGACGGACGGAACAACGATTTTAGGCGCTGATGATAAAGCGGGCCTTGCCGCAATGCTGGAAGCGGTGCGTGTATTAAAAGAAAATAACATTCCTCACGGGAAAATCGAGTTTGTCATTACGGTTGGAGAAGAATCAGGTTTAATTGGGGCAAAAGCGCTTGATTCAAAACTGATTACTGCGCAATACGGGTATGCATTGGACAGTGACGGAAAAGTTGGAGACATTATTGTTTCGGCGCCGACACATGCAAAAATTAAAGCGACGATTCACGGAAAAACCGCTCATGCCGGGGTTGCGCCAGAAAAAGGAATTTCCGCTATTACGGTTGCAGCAAAAGCAGTTGCCAATATGCCTTTAGGTCGAATCGATGAAGAAACAACGGCAAATATCGGCCGTTTTGAAGGGGGAACGCAAACAAATATCGTATGCGACCGCGTTGATATTTTAGCTGAAGCGCGTTCACTTGTACCTGAAAAATTGGAGCAGCAAGTACAAAAAATGAAGGAAGCTTTTGAAACAGCTGCTGCCGAAATGGGGGCAAAAGCAGAAGTGGATATTAACGTAATGTATCCCGGATTTACGTTTACCGATGAAGATAAGGTCGTTCAAATTGCTAAAAAAGCTATCAAAACAATCGGCAGAGAGAGCAGATTGTTAAAAAGCGGGGGCGGAAGCGATGCGAATATTATCGCTGGCTTCGGTATTCCGACTGTTAATCTTGCTGTTGGTTATGAGGAAATTCATACAACAAATGAAAAAATGCCGATTGAGGAGCTTGTCAAAACAGCAGAATTAGTAGTCGCCATTATAAAAGAGGTAGCGAACCAATAGAGCTTTAAAAATTTGAAGCCGGAAGCTCGTCACTCAGCAAACGATCCGATGTGCCAGGCCTTAGGCTTCTATAATAAGAATTGACAGCTCCAAAACATCTGCAAGACCTCTGATAGTTTTTACAACCTCCGGCTTCTATAATAAGAATTGACAGCCGTTCCGCTCTTCCAGCGTCGTGTTGGAAGAGCATCTTTTTTTATCTTTTTTTATTGATATTTTTCTAGTACTGAGAAAAACTCTTTAGCAAATTGATAAAACACTTTAACGGACGGGGCCAGCTCGTAATTTTTCGATATAATAATGCCGACATTTCTGCTTACACGAGGCATTTCAATCGGAATTTTTACCGTAAAACGAGGCATTGTTTCATAAAAAGTGCTTTCAGGCAGCAATGTTACGCCAATTTCTGCCGATACGAGCCCTTTGATGGCATCTAAATCTTCCCCTTCCGATGAAATAATTGGGGAAAATCCAGCCTGTTGACACGCTTCATGCACGATTTTATGCAGAATATAACCTTCTGGAAACGTCACAAACGGTTCATTACGCAATTCAGTCAGCACTAAGCTTTTTTTGTGCGCAAGCGGATGATTGTGCGGCAAAAGGGCTGCAAAGGATTCCGTAAATAAAATATCCCCTTTCACATCGTTGTCATCCGTCGGAATAGGGCCGAGAAAAGCTAAATCGATTTCTCTTTTTTTGACGGCTTCAATTAAATATTTATAAGAACCTTGTCGCAAATGAAAGGAAACGTTCGGGTGTTTTGCTTTAAAAGCGGAAATAACAGTCGGCATTGTATGGCTTGCCAAGCTCGTCGGAAAGCCGATTTTAACTGTTCCTCTTTCCGGATCCAAAAATTCTTCAATTTGCTGTTTGGCGTGTTCAATCGCTTTTAAAGCCGTCTCGACATGGGGCAAAAAATGACGTCCAATTGGAGTAAGCTTAACATTCCTTCCTTCCCTTTCAAAAAGCTCCACTCCGAGCTCCGCCTCTAAATTTGCTATTTGCCTGCTGATAGCCGACTGTGCGACATGAAGGGCTTCAGCAGCTTCTGAAACATGCTCCCGCTTTGCAACCTCCCAAAAATATATAAGCTGTCTCAGTTCCATTTGACTCACCCCCAAGCAATTTATATCAAAATGAGATTATTATTATCTAAATTATATATTGTTAATATTATTTTTGAAAACTACAATTATACATACAGACTTATCGGCATGAGAATGGGGGAGAAGAGATGAAACAGATAGGATTACCAAAGGCACAAGGTCTCTATCGTCCTGAATTTGAACATGATGCATGCGGGATCGGTTTATATGCTCATCTGAAGGGGAGACCTTCTCATGATATTGTCAAAAAAGGCCTTCACATGCTTTGTCAATTGGAGCACCGCGGCGGACAAGGAAGCGATCCGAAAACTGGAGACGGTGCAGGCATTATGGTTCAAATTCCGCACAATTATTTTAAAGTTGCTTGCGGACGAATGAACCTTCCAGAAAAAGGACGATATGGAGTCGGAATGGTCTTTTTGCCGAGTCGTGAACATGATCGGATACATTATGAAACAGAAATCAATAAAATCATTGAAAAAGAAGGACAAATATTATTAGGTTGGAGAACTGTGCCGGTAAATTCTGAAAAGATCGGTTGGCTTGCAAAAGAGAGCAAACCTTTCATCAGACAAGTATTTATTGGGGCGAGCGATGATATTCAAGACGAGCTTACTTTTGAGAGAAAGCTGTATGTTATTCGGAAACAAGCAGAACGTCTTGTTCAAAATAATGAATTTTATTTTGCAAGTTTATCAAGCCGGACAATTGTTTATAAAGGTCTCTTGACGCCTGAACAATTAGATGAATTTTATGTAGACTTGCAGGACGAGAGATTTCAATCAGCTTTTGCTCTAGTCCACTCCCGATTCAGCACCAATACGTTCCCAAGCTGGGAAAGAGCGCATCCAAACAGATATTTAATCCATAATGGCGAGATCAACACATTGCGCGGCAATGTGAATTGGATGGCTGCAAGGGAAAAGCTGTTTGTTTCAGACGTTTTCGGGGATGATTTGACAAAAATCACACCTATTTTAGATATGAACGGAAGCGATTCATCCATTTTAGACAACGCTTTTGAATTTTTTGTGCTGGCAGGGAAAAAGCTGGCGCACGCGGCGATGATGCTTATTCCTGAACCGTGGTTTTGGGATGATGAAATGGATGATGATAAGAAAGCATTTTATGAGTTTCACAGCTGTTTTATGGAGCCGTGGGACGGTCCAACGGCCATCTCGTTTACAGACGGAAAGCAGATCGGAGCTATTTTGGACCGCAATGGACTTAGACCAGCCCGCTACTATGTGACGAAAGATGATTACATTATTTTCTCATCAGAAGTCGGTGTGATTGATGTTGAACCGGAAAATGTGCTTTATAAAGACCGGCTGAGTCCAGGAAAAATGCTGTTGATTGACTTGGAAGAAGGAAGAATCATTTCTGATCAGGAAATCAAAGAAGAAATCGCCAAAGAAAAACCATATCGCCAGTGGATCAATGATCAGATGATTTCTATTTTCGACATCAATGTCCCTGAAGATGTTGAAAAGGTTGACGATCTAACCAAACTCCAAAAAGCGTTTGGTTATACGTATGAAGATGTTGAAAAAACAATTGCAGCAATGGTGATCGATGGAAAAGATCCGATCGGTGCAATGGGAAATGATACTCCTCTTGCAGTGCTGTCAGATCGCCCGCAAAGCTTGTTTAATTATTTTAAACAATTGTTTGCCCAAGTAACGAATCCTCCGATTGATGCGATTCGTGAATCGATCGTCACTTCTACGATGACACTGTTAGGAAAGGAAGGAAATATTCTCGATCCTGATCCATCAGCAGCACGACGCATTCGCTTAGAATCTCCAATTCTTTCGAATGAAGAACTCGCTGCTTTGAAAAATAATCCGTATCCTGAATTTAAATGCGTCACTTTGCCGGCTTTGTTTAAAGATGATTTGAAAAATGCATTAGATCAGCTCTTTCAAGCTGCTGATGAAGCGGTGGAAAACGGCGCCACACTTCTAGTTTTATCAGATCGCGGAGTAAATGAAGAATATGCAGCAATTCCAGCACTGCTTGCCGGAAGCGCTCTGCATCAATATATGGTGAAAAAAGGAACCCGCACGAAAGCAAGCATTATTGTTGAATGCGGAGAAGCGAGAGAAGTGCACCATTTTGCGGCTCTAATAGGATATGGTGTAGATGCGGTCAATCCTTATTTAGCTTTAGAAACAGTGCGAAATGCTGTTCAAAAGGGAACGATTCCATATTCATATAAAGAAGCAGTAAAAAGATTTAAAAAAGCGGTGACAGACGGGGTCGTCAAAGTCATGTCAAAAATGGGAATTTCTACGATTCAAAGCTACCGCGGAGCCCAAATTTTTGAAGCGGTCGGCATTGGAGAAGAAGTTATCGAGGAATACTTCACTGGAACAGCCTCGCAAATTGGAGGAATCGGATTAAAAGAAATTGAAAAAGAAGCGAAAATGCGTCATGCTCAAGGATTTAAAACAACTTATCGAGATGAAACGCTCGATCCAGGCAGCGAATTTCAATGGAGAAGAAACGGAGAACACCATGCATTCAATCCGAAAACGATCCATACGCTGCAATGGGCATGCCGGAAAAACGATTATAAGTTATTTAAAGAATACTCGAAGATGGCCAATGAAGAGCAAGTGACGTTTTTGCGCAACTTGTTTGAATTCAATGAATCTAGAAAACCGATTCCTATTGAAGAAGTTGAGCCGGTGGAATCGATCGTACGCCGCTTTAAAACAGGAGCAATGTCCTTCGGTTCCTTAAGCAAGGAAGCGCATGAAGCATTGGCGGTTGCGATGAACCGCATCGGTGGAAAAAGCAACAGCGGTGAAGGTGGAGAAGATCCGAACCGCTATGTTCCAGATGAAAATGGAGATTTGAAGCGAAGCGCCATAAAACAAGTAGCTTCCGGCCGCTTCGGCGTGAAAATCCATTATTTAGTCAATGCTGACGAGCTGCAAATTAAAATGGCTCAAGGAGCAAAGCCAGGTGAGGGCGGACAGCTGCCAAGCAAAAAGGTGTATCCTTGGATCGGAAAAGTTCGCGGCTCTACACCGGGTGTGGAATTGATTTCACCGCCTCCGCACCATGACATATATTCAATTGAAGACTTGGCGCAGCTTATTCATGATTTGAAAAACGCGAATAGAGATGCCCGAATCAGCGTCAAGCTTGTTTCAAAAGCTGGAGTAGGAACGATTGCTGCTGGAGTTGCGAAAGGTGCAGCGGACGTTATTACAATCAGCGGCTATGACGGCGGTACCGGGGCATCTCCAAAGACGAGCATTAAGCATGCCGGACTTCCGTGGGAGCTCGGCCTTAGTGAAACACATCAGACGCTTATGCTCAACGGATTGCGTGACCGAGTCGTTCTTGAAACAGACGGCAAGCTGATGACAGGCCGTGATGTTGTGATGGCGGCATTGTTCGGGGCAGAAGAATTTGGTTTTGCAACCGCTCCTCTAGTCGTTCTAGGATGTGTCATGATGCGTGTATGTCATCTTGATACATGTCCAGTCGGAGTGGCAACGCAAAATCCTGAACTTCGTGAAAAATTTATGGGCAAGCCAGAGCATGTTGTTAATTTCATGTATTTCATCGCGCAGGAAGTTCGCGAAATCATGGCAAGCCTCGGATTCCGAACTATTGATGAAATGGTTGGAAGAGTAGATGTATTGAAGGTTAGCGACCGTGCAAAAAAACATTGGAAAGCAAAGCATCTTGACCTATCCCGCTTGCTTTATCAAGTGGAGGGTCCGCGAACATTTGCACGTCCGCAAAACCATAAAATCGACCAGTCATTAGACGTGAACGAAGTATTGCCGAAAGTTGAAGAGGCAATTAAACGGAAAGAAAAAGTTGAACTCCATTTGAACATTAAAAATGTGAACCGCGTCGTTGGAACCATTACAGGCAGCGAAATTGCAAAACAATATGGCGAAGAGGGGCTGCCGGAAGATACGATCAATCTTCATTTCTACGGCTCAGCAGGTCAAAGCTTTGCTGCGTTTGTACCGAAAGGAATGACGATGACGCTTACTGGCGACGCCAATGATTACATTGGAAAAGGCTTATCCGGCGGAAAAGTAATTGTCCGTCACCCGAAAGAAGCATCTTTTGCATCAAGTGACAATGTCATTATTGGAAATGTGGCGTTCTACGGTGCAACGAGCGGTGAAGCATATATTCAAGGGCGAGCCGGCGAAAGATTTTGTGTAAGAAACAGCGGTGTGAATGCTGTTGTTGAAGGTGTCGGCGATCACGGTTGTGAATATATGACCGGAGGACGTGTTGTCATTCTCGGATCTGTCGGCAAAAACTTTGCAGCTGGTATGTCCGGAGGCATTGCTTACGTATTGGCGGATGATCAGGAGAAATTCAAACGAACAGCCAATAAGGAATTAGTGTTATTTGAATCTCTTGAAGATGAAGAAGAAATCCGCACTGTATATGACATGATTTCGAAGCATTTCCAATATACAGAAAGTCCAAAGGCCCGGCATATATTAGATCACTGGGAAGAGTATGTCGGAAGATTTATTAAAGTGATACCTAGAAACTACAAATTAATGATCAGCACGATTGAAAAAATGGAAAATTCAGGTCTTACGAAAGAAGAAGCTGTACTTGCAGCATTTGAAGCGGTTGCGAATGAGAAAACAACCGCCGGTGAACCATTCGCTTTACAGGCTGTTGCAAATTAACCTCATTGCACACCTAGTGAATGGATGAAAAGGAGGGGGAGACTCGTGGGAAAAGCAACAGGTTTTATGGAGTATGTACGCGAAGAAGAGAAAAAACGTGATCCGCTTTCCCGCCTTGATGATTGGAAGGAATATTCATTCCCGTTTTCAAATGAAACACTTGCCAGACAAGGTGCCCGCTGCATGGACTGCGGGACTCCTTTCTGTCATATGGGAATGGAGATCAACGGCTTAACATCAGGTTGTCCGATTCATAATTTAATCCCTGAATGGAATGATCTTGTTTATAGAGGTAGATGGAAGGAAGCGCTGGACCGTCTTTTAAAAACAAATAATTTTCCTGAATTTACCGGAAGGGTTTGCCCTGCACCGTGTGAAGGATCTTGTACGGTTGCGATTTCAGATCCTGCTGTTGCCATTAAAGGCATCGAGCGCGCAATAATCGATAAGGGCTTTGACGAAGGATGGGTTCAGCCGAGAATTCCTGAAAAGCGCACAGGTAAAAAAGTCGCTATTGTTGGGTCAGGTCCTGCCGGTCTGGCATGTGCGGATCAATTGAACCAAGCGGGACATTCCGTTACGGTTTATGAGCGGGCTGATCGAATCGGCGGGTTATTAATGTACGGTATTCCGAATATGAAGCTTGAGAAGGAAATTGTTGAAAGAAGAGTGCGTCTTTTAGAAGAAGAAGGAATTACGTTTATAACTAATACGGAAGTAGGCAAAGACATCACCGCTGATGAGCTTCGCTCCCAATATGATGCTGTTGTTTTATGCACAGGAGCGCAAAAGCAGCGTGATCTTGTGATTGAAGGAAGAGAATTAAACGGCGTGCACTTTGCGATGGATTATTTAACAGAAACGACGAAAAGCCTGCTCAATTCTAATTTTGCAGACAAAAAGTTTATTGATGCAAAAGATAAGCATGTCATCGTCATTGGCGGCGGTGATACAGGTGCTGACTGTGTAGCGACAGCATTGCGGCAAAAGTGTAAAAGCGTTGTGCAATTTGGTAAACATCCAGCCTTGCCGAAGGAGCGGGCGGAAGGCAATCCATGGCCTCAAGCTCCGCTGGTCTTTACGTTAGATTATGCATATGAGGAAGCCAAAAGCAAATTCGGACAGGATCCTCGTCAATTTTGCATCCAAACAAAGAAAATTGTCGGCGATGAAAATGGCAATGTAAAAGAATTGCATACGATTCAAATGGAAAAATCATTTGATGAAAACGGCAATGCGGTGTTTAAAGAAATACCCGGCACAGAAAAAGTATGGCCGTGCGATTTAGTCTTTATCGCAATCGGCTTTGAAGGGCCGGAACAGCCTGTTCTGAAGCAATTTGGCGTTGAAACGGTAAACAGGAAAGTGAACGCTCCGTACGGCAAATTTACAACAAATGTAGAAGGCGTATTTGCCGCAGGTGACGCAAGAAGAGGACAGAGCTTGATTGTCTGGGCGATTCATGAGGGAAGAGGTGCCGCAAGGGAAGTGGATCGCTTCTTAATGGGAGCGACGAATTTACCTTAAAATTATATTTTGAAATCCCGGGGCTGTCTAGAAAGTCCAATCGCCATTGAAAATAAAAAATCATAAACACCGATATATCAACGTTTCTAAAACATTCATGGGGGCGTCAATAAGCCGTAAAAACGACTTATTAGACACCCCCTTTCCTTTATTTTTAAAGCATTTGCATAGCAGGCAGCAAGAAATGCCAGCTTCATTCAGCTCTGTCCGCCCATTCAAAAGAACAAGGGAGCCTCTTTTATTTATGTATGGTACAATGATATTGGGTGATGTGTATGAGCCGCGTTATTTTGCATATTGATATGAATAGTTTTTACGCATCTGTTGAGGCTGCCTTTGATCCGTCGTTAAAAGGGCTGCCGCTTGCGATAGCCGGCAACCCGGAGGAGAGGAAAGGAATTGTTGTGACTTGCAGCTATGAAGCTAGAGCGTTTGGGGTAAAGACGACCATGCCAGTATGGGAGGCAAAGAAGCTTTGCCCGAATTTAATTGTCAAAAAGCCCCGTTTTGATCGTTATCGAAAAGCATCGAAAGCAATGTTTGCGATTTTATGTTCATACACACCGATTGTAGAGCCGGTTTCTATAGACGAAGGATATATGGATGTCACAGACGTCGCAAGACATCCGCTCGATCTGGCAAAAGAAATTCAACAGCGGCTTCTTGATGAGCTGGAGCTGCCGTCCAGCATCGGAATTGCCCCGAATAAATTTTTGGCTAAAACAGCTTCTGATATGAAAAAGCCTTTAGGCATAACGGTTTTAAGGAAGAGGGATATTAAAGAGAAATTGTGGCCTCTTGATGTAGAAGAGATGCATGGCGTAGGGGCGAAAACAGCTGAAAAATTAAAGAAGATCGGAATTCGGACAATCGGTGACCTTGCAAGAGGGAACGACGTTCAACTAGAAAAAATAATTGGCATTAATGGATTAAGGTTAAAAGAAAAAGCAAACGGCATTGACCATCGCCCGGTTGATCCATCGTCCGTTTATGATTTTAAAAGCGTCGGAAATCAGATGACGCTGCCCGAAGATGCAACAAATGAAGAAGAGTTAAAGAATGCCCTGAAAAGTTTGGCGAAATCGGTAAGTCTCCGATTGAAGAAAAAAGAGGCGGTAGCGACAAAAGTTGCAGTGATGCTTCGCTATAAAGACCGGACGACTGTAACAAAAAGTATGAAATTAGAAAACCCAACCGATGATGAAAGAACAATTTTCCAGCATGCTTTGATTGTTTTTCAAAAGCTGTGGAAAAACGAGCCTGTGCGCCTGCTCGGCATAACAGGGCAGGATGTGATGCACAAAAAAAATGCTTTTAAACAGCTTGATCTATTTACTTTTGAAGAAGAAGCGAAAAATGAACCGCTCCATCAGGCGATAGAAAAATTGTCTGAAAAATATGGAGAAGGAATTATCAAAAAAGGACTGAGCATGCATAAAGAGATTGATTCTTTCGGCTCGAGCTTCGGGAAAGATTTTTTCTTTAAATAAGTTTTTTAAGCCTGTACTTTGTATATGGCTTTGACTTGAAAACAATCTATTAATTATGGTATTTTCAGTTCTGTAGAATAGTTATTCGAAATAGAAAGGGACGTATTCATATGTCAAAACAGCAAATAGGTGTTATCGGATTAGCAGTAATGGGAAAAAATTTAGCATTGAATATTGAAAGCAGAGGCTACAGCGTTTCTGTCTACAACCGTTCTTCAGAAAAAACAGACGAAATGCTAAAAGAAGCAGCAGGAAAAAAAATCGTCGGAACGTATAGTATAGAGGAATTTGTCAATTCTCTTGAAAAGCCTCGAAAAATTTTACTGATGGTTAAAGCGGGTGCTGCGACTGATGCAACTATTGAACAGCTTCTTCCATATCTCGATGAAGGAGATATTTTAATTGACGGCGGAAATACATATTATAAAGATACTCAACGCCGCAGCAAACAGCTCGCTGAACGCGGCATCCATTTCATTGGCACAGGGGTTTCCGGCGGAGAAGAAGGAGCTTTAAAAGGCCCTTCCATCATGCCGGGAGGACAAAAAGAGGCTCATGAGCTGGTGCGTCCAATTTTTGAAGCGATCGCCGCTAAGGTGAATGGTGAGCCGTGCACCACCTACATTGGTCCAGACGGAGCAGGACATTACGTAAAAATGGTGCATAACGGCATTGAATACGGAGATATGCAATTAATTTCCGAAGCTTACTTCATTTTAAAACATGTTCTTGGGTTAAATGCTCAAGAGCTTCATGAAGTGTTCGCTGAATGGAATAAAGGAGAGCTTGACAGCTATTTAATTGAAATTACAGCAGATATTTTCACAAAAATCGATGAAGAAACAGGAAAACCGCTTGTCGATGTCATTCTTGACACCGCCGGGCAAAAAGGAACAGGAAAATGGACAAGCCAAGACGCGCTCGATTTAGGAATCCCTCTTCCGATCATTACTGAATCGGTATTTGCCCGTTTTATTTCCGCCATGAAGGAAGAGCGTGTTAAAGCAAGCAAACTGTTGAGCGGACCGAATGTACGGCCTTATGAAGGAAGCAAGGAAGAACTCATTGAAGCCGTTCGCAAAGCGCTGTACATGAGCAAAATTTGTTCTTATGCTCAAGGGTTTGCGCAAATGAAAGCAGCAAGCGAAGAGTATAATTGGAATTTAAAATACGGCGATATTGCCATGATCTTCCGCGGCGGCTGCATCATCCGCGCAGCGTTTTTGCAAAAAATCAAAGACGCTTACGATCGCGACCCTGATCTTCCAAACCTACTGTTGGACCCTTATTTTAAAGAAATTGTTGAAAGCTATCAAGGAGCTTTACGACAAGTTATTGCGATTGCCATCGAAAGAGGAATTCCAGTGCCGTGCTTCTCTGCCGCTCTTGCTTATTATGACAGCTACCGCACTGAAACATTGCCGGCAAACTTAATTCAAGCACAGCGCGATTATTTCGGCGCTCATACGTATCAGCGCGTTGACAAAGAAGGCATCTTCCATACAGATTGGCTGAATAAATAACGATAAAAAGCATCGGTTTTAACCGATGCTTTTTCATTTCGCCTGATTTTCCTTTCTCGTGAGCACCGTTCTGCTATTTTTCATTTTGAAAAAGGAAAATACAAAATTTTTCTTGATAAAAATTTCAACATAAATTACTATAAATTCAAATAAAGGTTATATATTCCATTAAGATATAAAACTAGACTTATAATTCATTTGCTAAAAAGCGAGATGAGTGATAAAAATGATCCAATGGATAAAGGATAATAAATTTTCCAGCTATGTATTGTTTTTTATTGCTTTTACATTGTCGTTCATTTCGATCATTCTGTCCATCTATATATCGATGGGCTCAGAGGCGGAAAATATTCCAATCGTGCTGAAAAAAGAAGGGGCGCCGGCTTATGCAATTTTCGGAATTGTCCTCGTGTTTATTATATTATCAGTCATAATGCAATTATTTGTAGGAGCTTCCATTACTCATTTTTTCGTAAAATTTCTATTTAGAATTCCTTTACAATTTTCTTTATTTTATAGAGTTTATCTTATTTTCACTTCTTTTTTAGCGCTATCGATTATTTGGCAATTGTTTATGTTCCGAGATACTTCGAATATTTTTTTCATTGTAGCCAATCCGTTTTTACTCTCAGGTCTTTTTGCTCTTTTTATTCTATTGAAAAGAATGGCGAATTTAAGCTGGAAAAAGCCGCTCCTTTTCACCATTTTTTCTTTATTCGTCTATTTGGCTTTTACATTTTTAGGAGGTTGCGTATTTGATGAAGAATACATTATGTGACGTGATCTTTTCTAATATGGCATCAGGATGAAGTTATGCAGTTTATTATAAAGGGTGCACTAAAAGCGGCTTTTAAAATTTAGTACTCTTAAAATATCACATGATTCATCCTTATTCACGAGAAAACCGATCTAAACTTGTGTAAGCGAGTATGATAAGACATGTATTTAAAATTATGCTATTTATTAACGAATAAAATCATCAAAGTATTTATAAACAGGCTTTTTTATTTAAGCGATGGAATTGGATTGAAGTCTAATATTTTTAATCCGATCCTTCAAATACTGAAAAGATATGCTGTTTTTGTATGTTTGGCTGCTTATATATTCTGGTTTGTACTTGCGGTCTTATTCCAAATCTTGTTTCACCATATTTCCTTGCCCATAAAAACATTGAATTTATTGATTATCTTATATATTTTGCAGCTGTGTATAATTCAGGCTGGAAGCGGTGTTAGCGATGAAATTCGCAATTTTGCAATTGAAAGCAGATTTTCAGCAGACATAAAGAAGAAATTGATCATCACTAATGAATTTTTAGGCTTCTTTTTAATATGGCTGTTTCTTTTGCTCGTGTCATTGCCTTTTTTTATCGTACAGACATATTACAACTCCTATGCAGGCTTTGTTTTTCTTCTGCAAATCTTTTCATTTTTGTTCTTCTATGGGTTTGTGCTGGCATTTATAAAATTTTTATTATTTGTGTTCAAGCGAAGCTACCCCTTTGGAAGCAATCGGTTCATTATTTCTTTCATTTATTTGCTTCTCTGTTTATTCATCAATGGAAAAAAAGAAGATCTTGAATTTTTTGTTGGTTCTGCCGTTCGTTATTTTATTCACGGAGATTTTGCGGATTTTGTAATAAAATTTGTCCCTACCGAAGTCAATTTATATGAGTTGAGAATACATGGATGGCTGTTTTGGCTGGGCATTGTTTTAATAGGAATTTGCTTGTTTTTCTTTCATAAAGCCTGCGATTATTTATTCATTGAAAAGCAAATAATACGATCTTTTTCTAAATACCATTTGCCTAAAAAGAAGTCATTATATATTTTTTTCAATTATATAAGATCAAACGGGATCATCAACAGCCATTTTTTCGTGACGTATACATTAACTGTTCTGCTGTTTCTATTTGTCGAATCTCTTCCTTTAAAGGTGAATGATATATCCCTTTTTACAGTTTTTCTATTTATTTCTCTATTCATGAATCATAATCATTCGAATATCATTTTGCTTTGTAAAAGACATAAACTTTCGATCATTCAAACGTCTGTTATGTTTTCGTATATTTTATGGGTTCAATACTTCATTGTGGTGATTTTACTAATTTTTGCGAAGTTGATATCTGCTGATCTGGCAGCATTATCCTTTATTTTATTAGGATTTGCCTTTATATTTTCCAGTCTAATCATTTATTGTACGTTTATTTATCAATTTGAAAAATATTTTATTGACGAAAAAGCGTTTGAAAAATTAGGCGGGATTTTAATCGTTCTCTTTTTTGCCTTCGTTGCTGCTATAAAATCCTTGCTGCGTCTAATAGGTTTAAACAATTTATTTTTAGGAGAAATGCTAAGTCTCATTTGTGTTTGTACAATTTTATTTTTAATTTTTCATAAAATCGATCGAATAAGAGGCTTCTTTTATGAGCGATTTCATTGATTTTTGAATGATGGCGTGCTTGGAATTTACCTAAACAATCGGCTTCTACGAAAATTTATTGATAAAACGCACCATTTTTGTCGCATTATTCACTATGCTAATTTTTACTGCTTTTTCAACAGCGATCGGTCATGGACAGCTTATCAACATTTCGCTTCATTTTATATAGGCTGGGAAGACAGCGGTCGCGTTGGCTTGCAGTCAGCTTCAATTAAGAATCAACAATGGGATTATGTTGTCTCCTCTTTAAATATAGAGGGAAATGTTAAAAATTAACATAAAGTAGGGTTGAAAAAGATGATTCAAGTTGCGGATTTAAAAAAGTCGTATCGGGCGAAAATGGAAATATTAAAAGGAGTTCAATTTACATTAGAACCAAATAATATCTATTGTCTATTAGGGAGGAATGGTGCGGGAAAAACGACATTGATGAAAATTTTGTCTGGCATTCTAGCTTATGATTCCGGCACGATTATAATAAAAGATAACAAAAAGCTTAATGAGCTTGTTCATTATGTTTCAGAGAAGCCAATTTTTCTAGATTTTTTATCTGGCTTTGACAACTTAGATTTTATTCAAAAAATCTATCATTTGAATATGTCAAAAGATGAATTGGAAAGGTTTTGTGAAGAACAAGGAATTCAGTCGTTTATCCACGAACTGGTCATCAATTATTCGCATGGAATGAAGCACCAGCTGGCTTTAGCCGTTGCTTTTTTAATAAAACCGAAGGTATTGCTGTTGGATGAGCCGCTAGTATCTTTAGACCCGATTAACATTGCTGAAACTTATAAGAAGCTCGTTTCTTATGCCAGAAGGGGAAATATTGTTCTTCTTTCCACGCATATGATCCCGATCGCCCATAAATTGGCTGATGAAATATTATTGCTGAAAAACGGGAAAATTCATCAAGTTGCCAATCAATACAGCGAAAGCGAATTGGAAGATTATGTGTTAAATCAAATATAAAAATATTTTTGCTAGATGCTTTAGCCATTTCAAAATCGATGCCGTTAATTATGCTGTCGTGCTTAAAACATCAATTATTGTCAAGACCGAAAAAATCACCGATTTATCATTCTCCAGAAAGATCTCATTGATCCTTTTATTGGGAGCCTCTTTTCCCGTAATCGACAGCTTCAAAAGAACGTTGCAGCCCTAATTGTTTTGGGGAGTATTCACCAGTATGCTGTAAAATCTCCATATAATTATAAAGAAAAGGATATATCCAAAAAAAGAATAGAAATGATTCCAATTAGAAGAATGGATAAACACGCCCGCTCGTTCAGCCGCTTGTTCAAAAATGCAGGCTAAAATACCAATTAAGCAAAGTAGGATTGGGCGAACAAAAGGACGGATTTTATGCATGACGATTAAAAATGAGGCGGTGATAATAGGTAGAATGACGAGCGTAAACAAGATGTTAATAGAGAAGATTTTCGGGAACAATCGTTTTGGAAAGGCGTAAAATCTGCATTCAACAAAAATCAAATCTAAGTATGTTCCAAGTAAAGAGGCAAAAAGTGCTGCAGCAAGTAAAGCAATGTTATTCCTTTCTAAGAAAAATTGCTTTTTTCGCCATGATGGTAAGTTCAATTTTTTCGATTGTTTTACAATAATCTTCATAAATATCCCCGCCTGAAAATGTTTCTTCTTTTAAATAGTGGATGACCTTCCAATCATGGAACCAATCTCCACTGTCCGCGTCTTCGTGTTTGATATTTCCCCAAGCGAATTTTAATTGAGGGCTGTAAATGCGCGGCTCTCCTTTTTTCAACTCGCACTTTTTTGTCCTTCGTTTATAGATTGTGCCTGGCAATGATTCTTTCACATGATGAAAGAGGTGCCCCCAGTAATCTGCTCTCGAACCTGTATGCTTATTTTTTTTTGCCCAACGCAGCACTCCTTGTAAAACGTTCTCTTGGTGAAAAAGCAAAGAATATAAACGTTTACCTAACATAATTCGTTCATGAAGCGATGCAAAATGCTGCAGCGTCGCTCCGATTAAAGCAGGCTTTGTTTCATTTTCAACATACGGAAAGATGATGTGATTAAATCGCAAAAAATCATAAAGCTTGAAGCCAATCGTGTTTAATACGGTCTTTTGAAAATGATGATTTTGAATAACATGTTTTTCTAAATAGTTTTGTTCATTGATGACCGTTGCGATTGCCAGTAGATAATAGTTTCTGTTTTCCCAATAGTGATTCCAGATTGTTTCCATAAATGTTGATACGTTTAAATAGGGGAGGAGGTAAAATAAGTTTCGTTTCATGCGCAAGCTGTGGTGATAAAGTAAAAATTGCGGGAATACATCTTGAAAGATTAACCAATTTCCACGTTCTAAAAATAAAAAGTAGTTTTTTTGCTCCTTTTCTGATATTAGCCTTGTTAACAAGTCTCCTTTTAAATCTGTCATATGCCATCCTCCATTCCGGGAAACCATATGTCCTAAGAGCGCCCAATGGATGTCTGGATGCCTGATATAAAAATTTAAATATGCAGCTGTTCTAGTTACGTTGTTAGTGTTGAGTGTATTTGTCACGTTCACAATGGAATCAATGATGTTTTGTTCCCATGTTTGTAATGGAGGCATAGGCTGATTTACGTTACATTTCATTTTTTCGACGAGATCTTCCTTAATTTTCAAAAGCTGTTGATCGATCAATTTATTGTTGTTCAACCATGGAAAGACCATCCTATTCCTCCCTCATCGAATAGCTTCCATAAAAGCTGAATATGTATAAGAATAAGCTAAAACTTACTACATGAAGTGGTGGTGAATAGGATGAAACAACGAATTGAAGCTGAAATCAATCGATTGGCGGAATTAATCCTAAAGAGGCAAAATTTTGACGGAACTTGGGATTTCCCATTTGAAACGGGTATTGCCACAGATTGTTATATGATTATCTTATTACGAACATTGGAAATTCATGATGAACAATTCATTCAATCACTCGTTGACAGGATATTAAGTAAACAGGAGAAAAACGGAGCATGGAAGCTGTTTTACGATGAAGAGAAGGGAAATCTATCCACAACAGTTGAAGCATACTATGCTTTACTTTATTCGGGATTCATCGATCAAAACAATACAAACATGCGACTAGCTAGGAAGTTTATCATAAACCATGGTGGCATTGGAAAAGTAAATATGTTTACGAAAGTCATGCTTGCTTTAACGGACCAAATCAAATGGCCTAAATCCTTTCATCTGCCGATCGAATTCATTTTATTTCCGACTACTTTTCCTGTAAATTTTTTTGACTTTTCCGTTTATGCAAGAGCCAATTTAATACCAATATTGATTGCTGCTGATCGCAAGTTTAGTATAAAGACAAAGCATACTCCTGACTTATCAGACTTATATGTTCATAGAAATGAAGACCTTTGGGACTTGGGCTCTTCTGAATGGCGTTCTTTTTTTCCGTTTATATATGACGGCATGAAACAATTAGTAGGTATTTCTTTTGAGCTTCATCGATTGGCATTACATCGAGCAGAACAATATATGTTAAATCGAATTGAACAAGATGGTACCTTTTATAGCTACTTTAGTTCAACATTTTTAATGATTTTTGCTCTGATGGCTCTAGGATATTCGAAAAAGCATCCAGTTATTGTTCGGGCTGTTCAAGGGCTAAAGTCAATGAAGACAACAATAGATGGACATACTCATATTCAATACACGACGGCAACTGTTTGGAATACGGCATTATTAAGCTATTCATTACAAGAAGCTGGTGTACCATCTGCGTCAGCTTCTATTCAAAGAGCAAATCAATATTTGCTTTCTCGCCAGCACTATCTATATGGTGATTGGGCTGTTCATAATCCGTATCAAATACCGGGGGGATGGGGATTTTCAAATATTAATACGATGAATCCGGATATTGATGATACAACAGCGGCTTTACGCGCGTTGCGAAAAGAAGCATTAAATAATCGCTCCTTTTGGGATCGAGGAATGAAATGGCTCCTGTCTATGCAAAACGATGATGGAGGCTGGGGATCGTTCGAAAAAAATGTCAATAAGTCATCGCTATCTTGGCTTCCGATAGAAGGCGGGGAAAAAATGCTTCTTGACCCATCAACGCCTGATTTAACGGGAAGAACGTTGGAGTTTTTAGGGAATTTTACACGATCAAGCTACAATCAAACGTTTATAAAGCAAGGGGTAAAGTGGCTTTTAAAAAATCAACGAAGCGATGGTTCTTGGTATGGACGATGGGGAATTTGTTATATTTATGGATCATGGTGTGCATTAACAGGCTTAATCGCAGTAAAGGTGAGAAGAGATCACCCTGCCGTACGAAAGGCTGTGAAATGGTTATACTCCATTCAAAATGACGATGGGGGCTGGGGAGAGTCTTGTAAAAGTGATATGCAGAAAAAATTTATCCCTTTACCAGCTAGTACTAGAGTGCATACCGCATGGGCATTAGACGCTTTGGCAGCGGCAGAAGAAACGGTTACACCACAAATGAATCAAGCAGTGAACTATTTATTAAATTCAAAAGATGAAAATTCATGGACAATCACATACCCAAAAGGTCAAGGCTTACCTGGCGGATTTTACATTCATTATCCAAGCTATGAATATATTTTTCCTTTGCTGGCATTGGCTCATTTTGTAAAGAAATGGTGATTAGAGGATGGAAATTTGTACGCAAAAAGCTGCGGCCGCAACATTTTTGATAATTAATTTTTAACCTTTTTACCGAAAAATAGTAGAACGATGTTTCAATCGAAAGCTATCCTCATTTAAAGTGAAATTCGCGAGACTCCTAAAGGGAAAAAGCGATCAGTGTAAGACAAAAGCTATGAATTATTTCCCTATGAGGAGTCATACATGAGAAATTTATGAAAAATAAAAAGGAAATCGCACTAGTTTATAATAATATTAATAGATATAAGGCTTGTAGATTATCAAAATATTTAATCGGATTAACTGTAAACGGTTACAATTTATTTGAGCTAAAGGTGAAATATATGTCAAACAAAAGATGGACATTAACTTTTTTATTCTTAATTATTTTGTTTCTATATGTTTTTATTCAATTTATATGGACGTCAAAGCAGATGGAAGAGACAGTGGAAGCTCTTGACAAAAGGGTTTCCCTACATGAAGAACCTCCGCATTTTATTCTTATTGCTCAAGAATTCGATAATCCATACTGGCGGAAAGTAGAAAAAGGTGCTCAGGATGCTGCAAAAAAGTTTCAAGTAGAAGTTGAATATGTCGCTCCGTTACGAACAAGTATTGAAGAACAGATTAAGCTATTAGAAAAAGCAATTGCTTCTAAAGTAGATGGAATCATTGTTCAAAGTTTGGATGAAGAAACATTTACTCCAATCATTAATAAAGCAATATCCAAAAATATTCCAATTATCACAATTGATACAGATGCTAAAGCGAGCCGTCGTCTTTCCTATATAGGGACAGACAATTTTGCAGCTGGTCAATTGCTTGGGAAAACCGTGGTAGATATGACAACAGGGCAGCATAAAATTGGGGTTATTATTGGGAGTGAATCATCTGACAATCAACAGGAGCGGCTAGATGGTTTTTTGTCAGTTATTAAACAACATCCAAGGTTAGAAGTAGTGGAAGTCCAAGCATCCAATATTTCAAGAATACAAGCGTCCATTCAAGCTGATATTATGTTAAGAAAATATCCCGATATTTCAGTGATGGTTGGGACAAGTGCTTTAGATGCAATTGGTATGACAGTGGCTGTGAAAAATTTGCAACGATCCGATATTCAAATTTTTGGATTTGATGACGTCGAAGAAACATTATTGGCAATAAAAAAAGGAGAGATTACAGCAACCATCATTCAAAAACCATATGAAATGGGTTTTATTGCTGTTCAATTAATGTCCAAGCATTTGCAAGGACAACCTATTCCAAACGTATATTTTACTTCAAGCAAAAAAGTAGATGCATCAAACGTACAAATGGAGGTAACACCGTGAATATACGGACAAAATTGTTTATCTTTATTCCATTGCTCGTCATTTTACTCAATACTATAGCATTTTTTATTTTTGATAGTGGAAAAAAAGTTCAAAAGAGCTATGACTTCATGGTCCATCGTATTTACTTATACAAACAAATTTCCAATGAAACTCAAGAAAATCTTCGCTATTTAAGCAGCTATCTCATATATCAAGACAAAGAAAATCTTAACTTGCTAATTAAACATAAAGCTAATTTAGAAGCTCTGCAAAGTAATTTAAGCAACAATTCGGCCAGTAATGCTTTAGTAGTTGATAATTACAAAAATATGATCAATACTTTTCTCCAACTGGAAGAAGCTATTTTAACAAACTTAAAAGAAAAAAAATTTCTGGATCAAGCTGATCAATTCAAAGAAATAGAAAGAGTTGCTTCTTTCATTCGGGAGGATAGCCAACAACTAGTAGACATGGAATTGAGTGAATACCAGCCTGTGTATAATAGTATGTTGGCAATTAACGAAAATATGAATAAATGGGGAGGAAGTTTGTTTATTGTAACCACAGCATTAAGTATCGTATTTGCTATCTGGCTGTCTCGAAGTATCGTCATTCCCATTCAGCAGCTTGTTCAAACAGCTAAACAAGTCGCTGCGGGAGACTTAAATACGAACGTGCCGATATACCAGCCAAATGATGAGGTTGGGGTACTAGGAAAAGTGTTTAATCAGATGATTGAAAATTTACGAAAATTAATCTCTAAAAATATGGAAATACTAGAAAAAGAAAAATTAATGAGAGAATTAGAGTTAAAAGCACTTCAAAGTCAAATTAACCCGCACTTTTTATTTAACACATTAAATGTGATCTCAAAGCTTGCATATATTGAAGGAGCTGAAAAAACGAGTGAACTAACCATTTCTACTTCCAATTTATTACGATATAATTTGCGGAAATTAAACGAACCTGTCATGCTGCGTGAAGAAATTGAAAATGCAAAAGAGTATTTTGCCATACAAAAAGCACGATTTCGTGACCGTATTTCATTTCAAATGGAGATTGATAATCATTGTTTAGACCAATCAATACCTGCACTTACGATTCAGCCTTTGCTTGAAAATGCTTTTGTCCACGGGATCGAATCAATGGAATCAGGAGCTGTTATTGAGTTAAGCGTCAAAGAAAAAGAAGGAAGAGTGTTGGTGAAAATTTCGGATAATGGTGTAGGGATGGATGAAAAGATTGTGAAAACAATACTCGAGTCACCATCTTTTTCAATTAAAAAATCAACAGGACATTCAACAGGATTAGGAATGGAAAATGTGTTTCGACGTTTGCGATTATTTTACCAAGTACATGATATCGTGGATATTAAAAGCAAGCAAGGTCGCGGCACCACGATTTTGTTGTCATTACCAAGAGTAAGGGGGAAAAGATGCATGTATAAACTTCTCATTGCAGATGATGAACCTCTAGAGCGTGAAGGGTTAGAATTGATGATTCAAAAATGTTTGCCCAATCAATTTCAAATTTTTCATGCTGAAAATGGCCGATTGGCGATACAACAGATGGAAAAGCATCAGCCGGAAATTATATTTATGGATTTAAAAATGCCCGGTATTCAAGGACTGGAGGCGATTGAAGAAATAAAAAAACAAAATCCTAAGATTAAAATCATTATATTAACTGCATTTGATTATTTTTCCTATGCAAAAGAAGCCATTGAACTCGGTGTGAATGATTATATTTTAAAACCGGCTAAAAAAGAGAAAATTGTCTCTGTGTTGAAAAAATGTATATCAGAATTAGAAGAAGAATTGTTAAATCGTGAGAAGGAACTGAAAATGAAAGAAAAGCTGGGACACCTTTTTTCAATTAGTGAATCCGAATGTGCCCTAATGATTATGATGGATGCAGTATCAGAAACAGACGTGGATGAATTGCTTTCTCTGTTAAAAATCCCTCACCGAACTAGTGTAGCCTTTGTCATTGAATTTTCCGATATAAAGATGGAAGAGAAACAAGATTTATACCAAATTGTCAAAAGGTATATGAAAAATAAACAAGAGTGTATATGCAGTCCTTTAATCGATCATCGTATGACGATATTTTCTTTTCCTTCCGATCAGGACATGACGAGAAATCAATGGATTACTCTTTCCATGAAATGGTTGAAGGAAATCGAAAAACGAACAAACAAAAAAATTAAAATAGGAATTGGTACTTTGCAAAAGGATATTCAAGGCTTTAAAAAGTCATATCAAGAAGCTCTTCTGGCTGTAACATCTCAACCGTATTTTGGACGGGTAAAACATATTTCAGAAGTAGAGGCTGCACACGATTCAGACAAGAAAGAAAAGAATCGAGCTTTACTAAATTCAGAGAATACGAAGGGACTAGATATAGCACTTCAATTTATTTCTGATCATTTTCACGAAGATATTACACTAGAGGAAGTCGCTCAATTGATGAATTTTCATCCACACTATTTTAGTAAACGATTTAAACAGGAAACGGGCCAAACGTTCTCTGATTTTTTAACACACATGCGTATTGAAAAAGCGAAAGAACTGATGAAACAATACCACCTTAACGTAAAAGAAATCTCTTATTATGTTGGTTATAACGATCCTAACTATTTTAGCCGAGTTTTTAAAAAAGTTACAAAAATGACGCCAAAAGAGTATCGAAACCAACTGCAGAAAAATAAATGATAAATTCGATCACTTCTCCTATACGTGCAGGAGGGGTGCTCTTTTTTTTAGCACTTTTTTGACAAATATTAAAAGAATCCTATTTTGGTAGTCAGTAAAATTTTTACAGGTGAAAAATGTCCCTTTATAAGTCGAAAAAGTGAAGGAAATAAGAAAGAAATCGTTTTCATATGCGTGATAGGCTTAAAAATGAAAGCGTAAACATTACGAGGGGGGTTTCAAATGAAGAAATGGTGGAAAACTTTATCGATGGCAGCTGCATCACTTGTTTTAGCTTCTGCTTTAACAGGATGCGGCGTTGTTTCATCGGGAGACGAGGACAAAAGCAGTCAAGCAAAAGAAGATGGCGACAAAATTGTGGTTGGTTTCTCAATGGATACGTTAAAGGAGGAGCGCTGGCAGCGCGATAAAGACCTGTTTGAAGCAAAGGTAAAGGAATTAGGAGCAGAAGTAAAAACGCTTGCGGCTAATGGCGATGATGCTGCTCAATTGAATCAAGCAGAACAATTAATTTCCGAAGGGGTAGATGTGTTAGTTGTTGTACCACATAATGCAGAAGCTACAGCAGCTATTGTTGACAAAGCGCATAAAGAAGGAATTAAGGTTATTTCGTATGACCGCCTGATTAAAAATGCAGATGTAGACTACTATGTATCTTTTGACAATGTTCGAGTTGGGGAAATGCAGGCGAAAGAGATTGTTAAGCAAGCACCGACTGGAAACTATGTATACATCGGTGGTGCCGATACAGATAATAATGCACACCTATTCCGTGAAGGAGCTATGAATGTGTTAAAACCGCTTGAAGAAAAAGGGGATATTAAGATTGTTTATGATCAGTTCTCAAAGGACTGGAAGCCTGAAGAAGCATTGAAAAATATGGAAAACGCTTTAACAGCAAATAAAAATAATATTCAAGCAGTTATAGCAGCAAATGATGGCACAGCTGGCGGCGCCATTCAAGCATTAGCGGCTCAAGGACTGGCAGGGAAAATCCCTGTGTCTGGTCAAGATGCAGAGTTGGCTGCGCTGCAACGCATCGTGGAAGGAACGCAAACAATGACGGTTTATAAACCAATTCATGCTATTGCCACGAAAGCGGCTGAAATAGCTGTAGCTGTTGCAAAAGGAGAAAAAATCGAAACAGATCAAAAAATACCGAACGGTAAAATCGATGTTCCATCTATCCTTCTCGATCCTATTGCTGTAACGAAAGAAAATGTTCTAGATACTGTCATTAAAGATGGATTTCACAAATTAGAAGATGTCTATCAAAATGTTCCAAAAGATCAATGGCCAAAACAGAATTAAATGTTATAAAGGCTGACTCTTCCAAAAGAGTCAGACCTTTCTCATTCTATCATGCTGCGAATGGGAGGGAAGATGGTTGTATTCGTTAGAGATGGATCAAATAACAAAAGAGTTTCCCGGAGTGAAAGCATTAGACCGTGTAACATTTAAAGTGAAAAAAGGTGAAATTCATGCGCTCTGTGGTGAAAATGGAGCGGGTAAATCGACGTTAATGAAAGTATTAAGTGGATTATATCCAACTGGAACATATTCAGGAGAGATTCGTATAAACGGAACCCCTGTACATTTCCGCAATATTAAAGATGCAGAAAAGGCAGGGATTGCAATTATTCACCAAGAACTTGCACTCGTTAAAGATTTGACAGTTGGAGAGAACATTTTTCTAGGAGCAGAACCAAAAAAATATGGCGTCATCCAATGGGATCAATTGTTTTATGAGTCATCCGAATGGTTAAATGCAGTAGGTTTAAATGTGGCCCCTCAAACGAAAATCTATTCACTTGGCATCGGGCAGCAACAACTTGTGGAAATTGCCAAAGCTTTGTCTAAAAATACGAAGATATTGATTTTAGATGAACCGACAGCTGCCTTAACAGAGAGTGAAGTCGAAATATTAATGGGAATTTTAGAGGAATTAAGAAAAAAAGGGGTAACATGTATTTACATTTCTCACAAAATGCCTGAAGTTTTTCGTTTAGCTGATTCCATAACCGTCTTACGTGATGGAAAATCCATTGCAACTCTATCCAAAGATGAAACAAGTGAGGATGAAATTATTTCTTTAATGGTCGGCAGAGAATTAACGGAACGATATCCGCAAGCTAAACGAACTCCAAAAGAAACGATTCTTGAAGTGAAAAACTATTCTGTCTGGCATCCAGACATGCCAAAAATGAAGGTAAATGATAATATTTCCTTTTCACTTAGAAAAGGAGAAATCCTTGGAATAGCTGGATTAATGGGGTCTGGTAGATCAGAGCTTGCCACAAGTCTTTTTGGAGCATATGAGGGAAAACGGGAAGGCGAGGTATGGATAGAAGGTAAAAAGGTTCACATTCGCAACGTTCAAGATGCTATTAATGAAGGGATAGCATTAGTGACAGAGGATCGAAAACGCTTTGGTCTTGTTTTAAGCATGGATGTGAAAACAAATACCACTCTTGCCAGTTTGAAAAAAATTAGCAAATGGGGCGTTATGAACCATAATGAAGAAATGAAATCAAGCCAACAGTTTGTCCAGAAGTTAAAAACTAAAACGGCATCTCTCGAAACGAAAGTTGGAGCATTATCGGGAGGGAATCAGCAAAAAGTCGTTATTGCCAAATGGTTGATGTCTAAGCCGAAAATTTTAATTTTAGATGAACCTACACGGGGAATTGATGTAGGGGCAAAATATGAGATTTATCAATTAATGAATCAGCTGGTTAATGAAGGAGTCGCAATCATTATGATCTCATCAGAGTTGCCTGAAATACTTGGTATGAGCGATCGAATTCTGGTCATGAACGAAGGCAGATTTGTGAAAGAGCTGACGAAAGAAGAAGCCACACAAGAAAAAATTATGTCAGCAGCAACGGGAGGAGGGAAATAAATGGAATTAAAAGTGACGGCTCAACAAAAGACAAATGTCAAAAAAAAGTCGTTGAAAGATATAATCGGAAAAATTGACGTACGGGCTTATACGATGATTGGTGCCATAGTTGCGATTTGGCTGTTCTTTGGAATTTTGAACGATACATTCTTAACAGCGCGTAACCTTTCAAATTTATTCACTCAAATGTCTGTTACTTCTATTTTAGCGATTGGAATGGTCCTCGTTATTGTTGCCGGACACATTGACTTATCTGTCGGATCCATTGTAGGTCTTACAGGAGGTATTGCTGCCATATTTAGTAACTGGATGGGAATGCCAACGATTGTTGTCATTGTTGTCACGTTAGTTGCTGGTGCAATTGTTGGCCTACTTCAGGGTTGGCTAGTTGCCTATCAGGCAATTCCTGCATTTATTGTCACTTTAGGCGGTATGATGGCATTTCGCGGCATCTTAATGGGAATAACGAAATCAACAACCATTCCTATTTTTGATGCGAATTTTATTGCCCTTGGAAGTGCCTATTTTACAAATATGTTTGGGATTGTGTTGGCCATACTAGCAGTAGTCATTTTGGTTATTTTAACAATAAGAAAACGAAAAACTCGCTTAAATTATGGATTTGAAGTAATGCCTCTTTCATTGGAAATCATGAAAATACTTTTTCTTAGCTCACTCATTGTTTTATTCGTCATCACGATGAACAGCTATAAAGGAATTCCGTTTCCCATTATATTTGTTATCGGTTTGGCAGTCATTTTTTCATTTATTGCGAATAACACAACATTTGGCCGTCATATTTATGCAATTGGCGGAAATTCAGAAGCTGCGCGTTTATCAGGAATTAATATTAAAAGTCGCACGATGATGCTGTTTGTATTTAGCGGATTGTTATCAGCCGTTGCAGCAATTGTGTTAACAGCTCGTCTTTCTTCTGCTACCATTTCGGCTGGTCAGATGTATGAATTAGATGCTATCGCTGCATGTGTCATTGGCGGAACCTCTTTAATGGGCGGATCTGGAACGATTATTGGTGCGATTATAGGGGCCATGGTCATGACATCGCTCGATAATGGAATGTCCCTTATGGGGCTGGACACCTATTGGCAGTACATTGTGAAAGGAAGTATTCTTGTACTAGCAGTCTGGATAGATATTGCAAGCCGTAAAAAAAATAAGTAGTTAAAAATCTGCTACAAAAGGGCTGAACTTTGGATATCATTCATAGTTTCAGCCCTATTTGTATTGGTAAAAAATGTACCAGTATGCTGTAAAATTTCCATATAATTATGAAGACTATATCAAACTATGGAAAGCTTGGAATAAACCTCATTTCATTTCCTATCCTTGTGGTCATTTAGGCATCGTATTTCAACGAAGGAAAATCACTAAGGACGGAATGTGATTTATTAAATGTAAAATCACATAAATAAAAAAGCCTATAGGTAATTCTAGAAGCAATTAAGAAGTTCGATAACTAAACTTACCTCTTAAATAAGCCTAATTTTTTTGCTGCTTTTTTCTTCCATTTTTTAAAATGTTGTTGACATGGTTTTTGACCGTTCGGATGGAAATGAACATTTCACCTGCAATTTCACGTATTATCTATGAACTCTAATATTTTTCATTCGGTTGGCGTTAGTTGTGATTGGATTTTTCCCATCTTATATTGATTTTCTATCTTTTTAACTTGCAAAATTCTTTGGTCAAGTCCAAATTATTGTGTAAATTCCCCCCTACGAACTTTACTTTCTATAATTTGGATGGGGATGTTTAATAAGTCGTTTTTCGGCTTATAGACGCTCTTTTAATGTTTTAGAAATGTTGATAGATTGATATTTTTCAATGAGGATTTGACTTTTTAGACAGCCTCTATTGGATATATTTTTTAACTATCACTTTTTTGATTAATTCTTTCACAAACCGTTTCGTTTATATCTAAATTCGGTAAAAAATAAATTAAGATAGAAATGAAGAATATTTATGAAAGGAGTGAAAAAATGAAGCAATACCATATCATTGTTTCAGGACGTGTGCAAGGAGTGGGGTTTCGATATTTTACGCAATCAAAAGCAGTCGAGCACCAAATTTCCGGTTGGGTTCGAAACAAGATGGACGGAACGGTTGAAATCGTTGCAGAAGGAGAGGAGCAAAATTTACAGAACTTTCTTGCCTCTATTCAAAAAGGTAGTCCTTTTTCAAAAGTTGAAAATATACAATTAACGGAACATGATGAAGTGGAAGGCTTTCAAAAGTTTGATATTCGTTATTAATCATTAAAGCATCAATATGATAAAACACCCCTATTTGTACAAGGGGTGTTTTAATAAGGTAACACTTTTAAATTGAAAAATGTCATTAGATCGGCCACCAATGGAAGCCGTCTTTGGCAAGAAGTTCATCCGCTTCTTTAGGACCCATCGAGCCTGCCTCATAGTTCGGGAAGGCCGCTTTTTTACGGGACCATGCATTTGAAATCGGATCAACATATGCCCATGATAAGGCGACTTCATCCCAGTGGGTAAAGTTCGTGGCATCGCCTTGCATGCAATCATATAGCAATCTTTCATATGCCTCCGGAGTGTTCATGCCGTCGATGCCGTTATTGTTGTAAGAAAGCTTAATTGGTGTAGCCTCTGAGCTTACTCCCGCTTTTTTGGCATTGAGATGAAGCGTAATCCCTTCATCAGGCTGGATATGGATGACAAGCAAGTTTGGAACGCGGTCGCTTTCCTTTTTAAAGTAAAGGTTCATTGGAATGTCTTTAAATTCGACAACAATTTTTGTTGATTTTTCTTTCATCCGCTTTCCTGTGCGAATGTAAAAAGGAACGCCTGCCCAACGGTAATTGTCAATCAAAATCTTTCCGGCCACAAACGTTTCTGTATTGGAATCGGGATCTACATTTGTTTCTTCTCGGTAGCCGATAACCTCTTTTCCATTAATTATTCCCTTTGTATATTGGCCTCTTACAAAATAGCTGTCGACTTCATTTTCCTGAATTGGCCGTAATGCACGAAGCACTTTAATTTTTTCGGAACGAATTTCGTCAGTCGTTAATTTAATTGGCGGTTCCATCGCAAGCAGGGCCACCATCTGCAGCATATGGTTTTGCACCATATCTCTGAGCGCACCGGATGTTTCATAATAGTTGCCCCGGTCTTCCACGCCGAGTGATTCGCTTGAAGTAATTTGAATATTGGAAATAAAACGGTTATTCCATAAATGTTCAAAAAGCGCATTGGCAAATCGAATGACTTCAATATTTTGCACCATTTCTTTTCCTAAATAGTGGTCGATTCGGTAAATTTGCTCTTCATCGAATGCGGCGCGGATTTCATCGTTTAATTTTTGGGCGGAAGCTAGGTCATGGCCGAACGGCTTTTCAATGACAAGTCTTGTCCATCCGTTTGTATCTTTTAAACCGTGCTCTTTTAAATTGTTAGCGATGATTCCGAAAAATTCAGGCGCCATCGCCAAGTAAAAGACTCGGTTCCCTTCCGTTTGATATTTTTCATCCAAGTCGGAAAGTAAGCTTTTTAAGCTGTGATACGAAGACTGGTTCGATACATCAAACGGATGATAATAAAAATGCGAAGTAAAGGATGTTAGATCGCTGTTGACGGAAACTGCATTTTCAACGGAATCTTTAACATTTTCCCTGAACGTTTCGTTCGTCCATGGTCTTCTTGCCACGCCAACGACCGCGAATTCTTCGCTGATCTTACCGCTTTGATATAAACGGTAAATGGATGGGAATAATTTCCGTTTTGCTAAATCTCCTGTTGCTCCGAATATAATGATGATTGCTTTTGGTAACTGGATTGTATTCACTGAACGTACCTCACTTTATCGTTTTGCTATAAATTTTGCTAAAAATATGTACCCGTTCAAATATTTAATTTTAAAGGTAAACGTACTGTAACGCAAATAATATTTGCTGATTTTTCTGCTAAATATTGAATGAATGTATTATAATAACTGATAAAAAGACATTTGGAGGAGCGAACGTTGAATCTTTATTTTTTAGGAACAGGTGCTGGTCTGCCGGCCAAACATCGAAATGTGTCTTCCATTGCGCTTGAATTGCTTGAAGAACGCGGTTCTATTTGGCTGTTTGATTGCGGCGAGGCGACACAGCACCGGATTTTATATACGAACATCAAACCGGCAAAAATTGAAAAAATTTTTATTACGCATTTGCATGGTGATCATATATACGGACTTCCCGGTTTGTTAGGAACAAGATCCTTTCATGGCGCCGAGAGCCCGCTCGTAATTTACGGTCCTCCCGGCATTAAAGAATTTGTGGAACAAACTTTGAAGTTAAGCTTTACTCATCTTAAATATCCGCTTATCACAAAAGAAATATTTGACGATGAAACCGTTTTTGAGGATGATCAATTCATCGTTAAGGTAAAGAAATTGGAGCACGGCATCCCTTCATTCGGTTATCGGATTATAGAGAAGGATCTGCCCGGAACACTTTTAGCGGATCGATTAAAAGAAATTGGAGTAAAACCTGGACCTATATACAAAAAATTAAAAAATGGCGAAACAGTCCAACTTGCTGATGGAAGAGTTTTGAATGGAAAAGATTTTTTAGGTCCTGTCAAAAAAGGACGGATTGTTTCGATTTTGGGTGATACAAGATATTGCAAGCAAAGCGTCGAATTATCAAAGGATGCGGATGTTTTAGTGCATGAGGCGACATTTGCAAAGGATGAAGAGCTTTTGGCCTACAATTATTTTCATTCGACAACAGTTCAAGCAGCGCAAATTGCTTTAGAGGCAAACGCAAAAACGTTATGGCTGACGCATATTAGCTCGCGATATCAAGGCGAAGAGGATTGTCAAATGCTTCTTGCTGAAGCAAGGGCTGTATTTCCAGAAGCAAGCCTTGCCCATGATTTTTTATGTGTCCCAATTCCTAAAAAGTAGAAAATGGTATGGGGATGCCAAAAATGAAACTTTCGCCGCCTTTTTTACATAGAATAAAAGAATCGTCTACAGGCATATTTAGTCCTATAATCGGGCAAAAAAATCGTCGACATGATTCTTGCAGAATCTCTGAACTTTCAAAATTTTTTCGGTTGCGGCAATGAAAGAATTATATGTTGATTCAACACTCACTGTATGCTTTGGAAAATGCAATATGCAAACAAAAGCTGCCTCAAAAGGCTTTTTTGAGACAGCTTCTTCTTTTATACGCGCCATCCGCGTTCATATTGTGTCGGCGATTCAATTTTTGCGTTTAGTTCATTAGCTGCATGGTAAGGCCAATATGGATTTCTCAATAATTCGCGGGCGACAAAAATAAGATCCGCCCGGTTGTTTTTTAAAATCTCTTCCGCCTGCAAAGGTGAAGTAATTAAGCCGACTGCCCCTGTTTTGATGTTTGCTTCCTGTCTGATTTTTTCGCTAAATGGCACTTGGTACCCGGGATAAACATCTATATTTGCCGGGACAAGCCCTCCTGAGCTGACATCAATCAAATCGACACCATCCTCTTTCAGCCATTTAGCAATTTGTACGTAATCATTTATCGTCGATCCGCCTTCAACATAGTCACTGGCGGAAACACGAACAAACAACGGGCCTTCCCACACTTTCCTTACGGCTTGGATAACCTCTTTTAAAAACCGGTAGCGGTTCTCTAAGCTTCCTCCGTACTCATCATTGCGCTTGTTTGATAGCGGAGATAAAAATTCGTTAATGAGATAACCGTGGGCTGCATGGATTTCGATGATATCAAAGCCTGCGTCCTTAGCTCGTTTTGCTCCTAATTGAAATTTTTCAACCGTTTCTTTTATTTGTTCTTTTGTCAGTTCTTTCGGTGTACGGCTGTTTTGATCAAAAGGAATTGAAGATGGGGCGAATATGTCTCCGCTCACATTTGACTTTCTTCCTGCATGAGCAAGCTGGATGCCTGTTTTCGCTCCGTATGATTTGATTTGTTGCACAAGTTCAGCCAATTTTATAATATGGTCATCTTCCCATATACCGAGGTCCAATTCAGAAATTCTGCCTTCCGGCGTAACAGCTGTTGCTTCAAGAATGATGAGGCCCACCTGTCCCACCGCTCTTGAAATGTAATGTGTGAAATGAAAATCTTCAAGAAATCCTTTTTTATTTGCGGCTGAGTACATGCACATCGGCGACATGACAATTCGATTTTTCAATGTGACATCTTTAATCGTAAATGGAGAAAATAATAATCGGTCTTTCATCTTTTATTCGCCTCCCTAAATATTTCCTTTAAAATTTTAGCAATTATGATTATTTTTGTCATATGATCTGCTTGGTAAATATAAAAAAGGGGTTCAGTATTGCTCGCTGAACCCGAGTCCGATTTCAGATTATTGTTCGTTCACCAGTTTTTCCTCCAAAGCGCTGTTTAATTCTTTTGACCGTTCGACTGCCCGTTTCACACAGCTTATAATAGCTTCATCTACGTGATGATTGTTTAGGACGCTTAAGCCGGCTTCAGTTGTGC
Organism: Aeribacillus sp. FSL K6-2833; assembly: GCF_037965815.1. GTDB lineage: Bacteria > Bacillota > Bacilli > Bacillales > Aeribacillaceae > Aeribacillus > Aeribacillus composti. The sequence goes on from NZ_CP150189.1 coordinate 1,387,165, forward strand.
CGCCTGGGCTCATTATTTCTTTTCTTAGAGTAGACGGCTCTTTGTCAGACGTTTTTAACATTAATGCTGCCCCATAAAGTGTTTGAACAATGAGGGAGCGCGCCATGGACTTTTCTAAACCGATTTCTTCTGCTGCTTTTTCCATTGCTTCTACTATGTAATAAATATAGGCTGGTCCGCTTCCTGCCAGTCCTGTGACGGCATCGAGCTTGTCTTCTTCAACAATTTCTACTGTTCCGATCAATTGAAACAGTTCAACAGCTGCTGACAGGTCACCATCCGTTGCATATTGTCCTTGTGCCAAGGCGGTTGCTGATTGTCTGATGGTAGCGGACGTATTCGGCATTGCTCGAATGACGGGAATACGTTTGTTGAATAATGTTTCAATTGCTTTCGTTGAAACGCCTGCGAGCATGGAAATAACAAGATGGTTTTCTGTTGCGTATTCGCGGACTGTTTTTACTGCCTCGTCAACGTCCTTCGGCTTCATCGCGAAAAAAATCGTTTTTGTGTTGTCAAACAAATGCTTTTTATCTTTTGTCATCGTGACGCCGTATGTTTTTTGCAGCTCCTCGAGCCGCTTTTCATTGGAACGGTTTGTCACAACGATCTCTTCTCTCCGGCACTTGTTCCCGTTGATCAATCCGGATATAATAGCTTCCGCCATAGATCCGGCTCCGATAAATCCAAACTTGTACATAAAAAGAGACTCCTTCCTGATCGTTTTATATGTTTCTTTTGAACTTCTTCCCTATAAACTTAGTTTAAAAGAGAAGAGATTCAGTGGGAAAGGTAGCGAGAAAACGTTTTACTATTCATCTGTTAAGCAACAGAAGCGCATGCTTTGGATGGGTTTGTA